>JAFSSS010000031.1 GCA_017450925.1 Ruminococcus sp.
AAGGCAACACCGCACGACCCGCGGCTAACGCCTCTGCACATCATCTGCTTGCCAGCTTTCCGTCATATTACCCAAATTCTCCTTGACTTGCGTCAGCAAGCCTGCGTCGAATTTAGGCAATCTGACGGAAAGCTGGACGGCGCATCTGATGCACAGGGGTCGTGCGGTGTTGCCCATACGAAAAAGTCCGGAGCATCCCCCGGACTTTAAGATGAATATTCTGTAAGCTTTTTGTATATGATATATTGACCGGAATCACTGCTGCTTATCGTGCTTTGAAGATATCAGCCGCATGAAGTGCTTATTGCGCTCCAGCAGCTTGAAGACGATGACTCCGCCGATGCTGACGCATACAAACTCTCCCAGCGCCACAAAGCCGGCGTTTATCCAGAAGGGGTCGCCGGACACGAGCTTTATCTCAAGGCCGATCAGCAGCGCATTGAATATCACCGGGAAGAGGGAGACCGCCGGCAGGCTCAGGTTTTTTCGTGTCAGCCAAATAAGCGCTGCGGCGATAAGAGTAGCGGAGGTGCCGAAGAGGATATCTATCATACCGAGGGAGCTGAACAGGTTAGCAATAAAGCAGCCGAGGGTCATGGATATGATATGATCCTTATCGTAATAGCACAGCAGCATCAGCATTTCCGAGACACGGAACTGCACAGCCTCGTAGGCCAGCGAGCCGCACATAAGTGTAGTCACCACATAGACTGCGGTTATCATTCCGATACGGGTGAGCCGCCGGGAATTGAACATCTCCATAGGTCAAACGCCTCCGCACATGAAAATTCCCCCCGCAGTGCAGGGGGAATGTACATTCATCAGTTATAAGGATCAAGCCTTGCCGACGGAACCGAACAGCTCCATTTTCTCCTTTACCTTGACCTTGATAGCCTCGAAACCGGGAGCCAGCAGCTTTCTGGGGTCGAAGCCCTTGCCCTGCTGATCCTTGCCAGCCTCAACATAAGCTCTGGTAGCATCTCTGAACACCAGCTGGCACTCGGTATTTACATTTACCTTAGCAACGCCCATGTCGATAGCCTTCTTGACCTGCTCGTCGGGGATACCTGTACCGCCGTGGAGAACGAGGGGCATATCGCCTACCTCCTTCTTGATAGCTGCGAGAGTCTCAAAGGACAGGCCGGGCCAGTTTGCGGGATATACGCCGTGGATATTGCCGATGCCGGCAGCCAGCATTGTAACGCCCAGCTCTGCGATAGTCTTGCACTCCTGGGGATCTGCGCACTCGCCCATACCTACGACGCCGTCCTCCTCGCCGCCGATAGAGCCGACCTCTGCCTCAAGGGAGAGACCCAGCTGATCTGCAACGTGAACAAGCTCGGTAGTCTTGGCGAGGTTATCGCTGAACTCGAGGGAGCTGCCGTCGAACATGATAGAGGTGAAGCCGGCCTTTACGCACTTATAGCAGCCGGCATAGGTACCGTGGTCGAGGTGGAGAGCCACGGGAACTGTGATGCCGAGGCTCTTATCCATAGCAGCCACCATAGCTGCAACGGTCTCGAAGCCGCACATATATTTTCCTGCGCCCTCGGAAACACCGAGGATAACGGGAGACTTGCACTCCTCTGCGGTCTGAAGGATAGCCTTTGTCCACTCGAGGTTATTGATGTTGAACTGTCCTACTGCATAATGACCTGCCGCGGCCTTCTGCATCATTTCCTTAGCCGAAACTAACATTTAGATGACCTCCGTATATAAAAATTTGGGTTAAAATCTGCCAATAACATTATACTATTTTTGCTTTTTCATTTCAACAGCGGAGCAGTTATTTTTACTATATGTTAAAGCTTTGTTCACAGCTTTGTTTACAGGTCATCTATAGTTGACCCCGCTGCTGTCTGCGCTGCCGCCGAGGTGGGAGATATCGCCGTAGCCGTGGAGGCGGAAATTCACCACATCCTCGAAGCGGTCATCGGTACAGAGGGTAGCGACGGCGGTAGGCTCGGCGCTGAAGCCCTGGAGCGTGAGCATAGGCGAGATGCCCAGCAGCTGGGCGATGATGACGCAGCCAGCTCCGAAATGACAAAACAGGGCGAGGGTCTTATCGGTATCGCCGGTCTTTCTGAAGGCGCCGCCCTCGCGGGTGAGGCCGCATCTGGAGAGCAATTCATCCAGCCCCTTACGGACGCTTTCCGCCCGGGGGAACATATCCGTGCCGACGACCTCGGGGGCATCCTTATAGCGGGTGCGGTCGTAGAGCAGCTCACTTTTTGTCCAGATTTTTGGACGCATATCCCATGTGACGGTTTTTTGGCCGCTATCCTTATCATTTATCGACACATCGAATTCATGGAGCCACTCCAGCACCTCCGGGGTATGGCCGGAGAGCTTGGTATAGGCTGCGGCGGTCTCCCTTGCCCGTCCCATAGGCGAGGTATAGACCGCATCTATTCTTTCCCGGAGCAATCTCTGCGCGAGGATATCGGCCTCTCTTGCTCCTTTTTCCGTAAGGCAGTCCCTTTCGTAATTCGGGGTGCCGTGTCTAATAACCAAAAGCTTCATACTTCCTCCTATCTAAATGGGGGCGATGCCCCCATACCCCCGCTTCGCCGAGGCGGCTTGACAGCCTTGATTGGGACGGCGTTCACTGCGTTCCCTTTGGTCGCTTCGCTCCCGTCGGTCTCTTCGTTCACTCTGCCCCAATGGCCGCGGCTCGCTGATGCTTTGCCGGTGACTTTTCTTGTCTATCTTCATGGGGGCTGCCGCCCCCATGCCCCCGCTTCGCCGCGGCGGCTTAGCAGCCTTGATTGGGGCGGCGTTCACTGCGTTCCCTTTGGTCGCTACGCTCCCGTCGGTCTCTTCGTTCACTCTGCCCCAATGGCCGCGGCTCGCTGATGCTTTGCCGGTGGCTTTTCTTATCTATCTTAATGGGGGCTGCCGCCCCCAAGCCCCCGCTTCGCCGCGGCTGTATCCCGGGGCTTTGGCTTTGTCAGTCCTCCAGCCCTGCAAGCAGGGACTCAAAGCTTTTATCGGCAAGATCCTCCAGCTTTTGGCTTTCATAACGCAGCTGATACTCGAGGCAATCCATTTGCGCCCGGACTGCGTCCTCGTCCCGCTTATTGGAAAGAGGGGTGCCGGTAAGGCGTTCATACTGCTCCGGAGTCGTCCAAGGCTTTATCCCGACGATAGACACGTTATCCGTACTGCCGTTCCTAATTGCCAGCTGGACGAGAGCCTCAAGCTTTTCATTAAATGTCATTGAGGTTATCTGCATAGCGATCTCAAGCTCGTCCTTGGTTATAAAGCCGGAGAGGCCGTCGGAGCAGATAAGCACTGTATCGTCCGGCTCCTCGCCGAAGGGATTGACGAAGCGGAAATGCTCGATCTGGGGATCCTGCAGGACGCTGCCCACGGAAGAAACGATAGCGCCCTGTTCATCGGGGGGCAGCTCCTTCACTGACGAGATGACTCCCCTTTCGTACAGAAAGCGGCCGTAGGTCTGATCCACGGAGATCTGGCGGATGCAGCCGTTGACATAGCGGTACATACGGCTGTCGCCCACATTAAGGCACATAGAGGAGCCGTATTCATCCACTGCCAGCAGGCAGAGGGTGGTCTGCATATTGACTGTCCCCTCGCCGGAAACGCCTGTACGCTTGATCTTATTATGTATGCGCTGGATACAGCGGTCAAGATCCACAGAGGAGTCATAGTTGATCGCTGCCAGCGAGGAGATGCACATCTGCGAAGCCAGCTCGCCGGCATTATGTCCGCCCACGCCGTCACAGACGGCGGCGAGCAGCGGCGATATGCACACTGACCCGAAGCCGCCCCTCGGCTTGGCGAAGCTGACCTTGTTTATCAGCATTGCATCCTCGTTTTTTAGGCGGTAGGGACCCTTATCGGTATAGCCGTAGATATAGTAATTCATAGGCAGTTTTCCCTTTATCTGTAATTAAAATCATTATATCATGCAAGAGGCAAAAAGTCAATAAAGCATTGAATAATTATTAGCATTTTCTTAACTCGGCAGGGTCACAGCTTAAACGTTTTCGTAACATCGGTTTTTGTTGTGCAATATTGCTAAGAAACAAGGTTAAAATTGATATGATTTAACGATTTTCGGCTTTTTTGCCAAATTGTCTTTGACATTTACAAATTATGTGGTAAAATAATATATAGGTAACGCTCGCCATAGGGCGCATTGTCTGAAAATGACAGGCGGCAGGGTATGGGCGTATCGGCAAAGCTTTGAATATTCAGTACGGCGGCAGGCATTTTCTTCGCTGCCGTATCACGAAAGGGGCAATACAATACTATGTCAAAGATCATTGCGGTAACCTCGGGCAAGGGCGGAACAGGTAAATCCTCCATTAGCGCCTGCCTCGGATACGCTCTTGCAAAGCAGGGCAACAGAACGCTTATCATCGAGCTGGACTTCGGCCTTAGATGCATGGACATCATGCTCGGTATGCAGGGCAATATCACATACGATCTGGGTGACGTTATCGCGGGCACCTGCGATGTCTATAAGGCGACCACGACTGTTAAGCTCGCCTCGAACCTGAGCGTTCTCTGCGCTCCGTCAGACCCGTTCGTTCAGCTGAAGACCGAGGACATTGAAAAGATCACCAGCGAGATGAAGAAGTATTTTGAGTACATCATCATCGACACCTCGGCGGGTATCAACAATTCGGTTTTCGACATCGTTACGAACTCCGATCTGATCCTGATCGTTACAACGCCCGACCCTGTGTGCGTGCGTGATGCAAGAATGATGTCGGATGAGTTCTACAAGAGGGGCAACCAAAAGCAGCGCCTGCTTATCAACAAGGCCAGCAAGAGGATCTTTGAGTATGACGAAATGGACGATCTGGATGCTATAATCGACACCGTCGGCGTACAGCTGCTGGGCGTTATCCCCGAGGACAGTGCTATCCCGCTGGCTACCGGCAAGGGCGCACCGCTTTCCTCAAGCTCTATGGGATTTTTGGCATTCGCTGCTATTTCAAAGAGGATAAAGGGCGAGCATATTCCTATCTCGCTGAAAATGTAAGGAACGCAAGTTTATAATAGGGGGCGTAATATGTTGAATATTGCATTGATAGCACATGACTCCAAGAAGGAACTTATGGTGCAGTTCTGCATAGCTTACTGCGGAATACTCAGCAAACACACCCTTTGCGCAACTGGCACGACCGGCAAAATGGTGGGAGAGGCCACGGGGCTGCGGATACAGCGGTATTTGAGCGGCTCTCAAGGCGGCGGCGAGCAGATCGCGGCAAGGATCTCCTGCAATGAAATAGATATACTTCTGTTTTTCAGAGACCCGATCTCTGCAAAGCCCAGTGAGCCGAAGGATGTTGATCTTCTAAGGCTGTGCGATGTTCACAACATTCCCATAGCCACCAATATCGCAACGGCAGAAGCGCTTATCCATGCGCTGGAGCGGGGCGATCTTGACTGGAGAGAGATCGTTAATCCGACCTAAGGAGCAGATAAAAAATCATATATTTCAAATGCTGTGACGGGGAGAGTAGAAGGATCACACCGGCAAGAGCGAGGACGGAAGGGTGAAAGCGTCCGCCGGTCAGCCTTTGAAGGACACCTCCGAGCATACCGCTGACCAAGGCGGTACGCAGCCTCTGCGTTAAAGAGATGATGAGCGGCAGGAGCATATATCCTGCAATAAGGGTGGTAACACGGCCACGGTCGTCCCTATGAACGGGACGGGCGTGGCTTTTTTTATCCTATATCAGGGCGGAAGCGCTTTGCTTAGTGAATAGTGAAGAGTGAAGAGTTAAGGTGTCGCCCGGCGGGCGCTCCTTCATTATCAACTATCAGCTATCCATTATCAACCGATAAGCTGTTGTTAACAAAATATGGTTGAAAAAAGCGGCAGTATCGTGTATAATAAAAAAGTTATATCTTTAGGAAAGGATGAAAGCTATGGCTTTGCTTGCTAAGAGACCCAACGGCACACAGGATGTTGTACCAAACGAGGTGTATAAATGGCAGACGGTGGAAAGTGTTGTGAGAGACACGGCACAGCAGTTCGGCTTTAGGGAGATCAGAGTTCCCACCTTTGAGGAGACGGGGCTGTTCGTAAGGTCGGTGGGAGATACCACCGATGTGGTGCAGAAGGAGATGTACACCGTTTCCTCCACCGGCGACAAGACCTATACGCTTAGGCCGGAGGGTACTGCGGGAGTTATCAGAGCGGTGCTGGAAAACGGCATACTTAACGAGGGTCTGCCGCAGAAGGTGTTCTACACCATTTCCTGCTACCGTCACGAAAAGGCGCAGAAGGGCAGGCTCAGGGAATTCCACCAGTTCGGCTGCGAGCTGCTGGGAGCGGCGGCGCCGGCGGCGGACGCGGACGCTATAGCGCTGGCTGACAGCGTGCTGAAAAGGCTGGGGCTGAAAAACATCAGGCTGAACATAAATTCTATCGGCTGCCCGGAATGCCGGGCTAAGTACAGAGAGGCGCTCAAGGCCTATTTTGAGCCTCACAGGGATGAGCTTTGCTCCACCTGTCAAGAGAGGCTGGACAAGAACCCTCTAAGGCTGCTGGACTGCAAGTCGGAGGAGGATCAGGCTATCGCAAAGGATGCGCCGGTCATTATCGACTATCTCTGCGAGGACTGCTCTGCTCACTTCGAGGCTGTGAAAAAGCAGCTGGGGATCATGGGGATAGACTATGTCATCAACCCGAAGATCGTGAGAGGGCTGGACTACTACACAAGGACAGTGTTTGAGTTCATCTCGGACGACATCGGCGCACAGGGAACGGTCTGCGGCGGCGGACGCTATGACGGACTTATCGAGACTCTCGGCGGGAAGCCCACTCCGGCTCTCGGCTTTGCTATGGGACTGGAGCGCATACTGCTGACTATGGAGGCGCAGGGCTGCGAGTTCATGGAGGAAAAGACCTGTGACCTTTACATTGCCGCTATGGGCGACAAGGCCGCCGAAAAGACAGTGGAGACAGTTACAAGGCTGCGCGAGGAGGGGTTCTATGTGGAATATGACCTCGTAGGGCGCGGACTGAAGGCGCAGATGAAGTATGCTGACAAGATCAAGGCGAAATACGTCATCGTCATCGGTGACAGTGAGCTGGAAAGCGGCAGCGCGAAGCTGAAGAACATGGCCACGGGCGAGCAGACGGATATCTCTCTCGGGGATGAGCTGCTGGACGATTTCGGGGCACAGTACTATGAGCTGATGATGAGTACCGACGACGATTTCCGCAGCTTTGTTGAGGCCTTTGCGGAGGACGGAGAAAACAAATAAGGAGAGACAGCTATGAGATGTGAACACTGCGACATCATCCCGCTGACAGAATTCAGCGACCCGGATGATTACATGATGAGCGTTGAGACCTTTCTGATGATGATAAAGGCGGGAGTGCTGGAGACAGTTTATGAGAATCACCCGCTGGAGCTGGTATATACCGGGCACGTCGGAGACAAGGTGAAATTCTTCCACCAGTTCAGATGCAGAAAATGCGGGACTATATACGGAATGTTCGTGAACACTATGTCCGGCGGAGAGATAAAGATCAATGAAAAGGTCTTTGACCCCGATGAATACGGCAGCGACATCCCCGGCGGGGTGGTACACTAATGGCGGGGATACTTCCCGTAAGCTTTGAATACCGCACCTCGCTTAGCCCGAAGAGGCTGGCGCGGAGGCTTGACAAGGATCTTGTGGAGCATCGTCCCACACTGAACATCATGTCGCAGGGGCGGTTCATGAGAGCGCACAAGTTTGAGAGCTGCTTTTACGGCTGCCGCACCTCGGCGGATGAATTTCAAGTGTTTCATCACCAAGCGAAAAAGCGGGACGGCGGCTCGACCGGGTTTTTCGGGAGGATCGTTCAGACAGAGAACGGCTCGCTGATAACCGGGAAATTCCGCAAGCCGGTCTATACCTATGTGTTTGCGGCAGTATGGACTATAGTCATCCTGCTTATTGCGCTTATGGCGGCGGGAATGCGGGAATTTGCGGCAGCGGGCGCCTTTGCCGGAGTATGGCTCGCGGGGGCGTATCTTATGCTGTGGGACAACAAGAGACCCATAGTCAGAGCGTACCTTGAAAATCTGCCGGCGGAAAAGCCGGGGGAGGCTGACGGTGAGGAATGAGCATATAAGGCCGGCGCGGGCAGCGGACGCCTCGCGGATAGCGGAGATATATGTTACCAACTACCGGGTGAATTTCTATCCCTTTTTTCACAACGACGGCTACTATTTCGGGGAGCTGAACGTGCCGGACACGGCGGCGGAATACGCTGAAGGGTCACAGGCGCTAAGGGACAGCTTCGTATATGATGACGGAGTTGTGAAGGGGTTCATCCGCGTGAGGGGGCAGGAGATCGAAAAGCTGTTCGTGGAACCGCAGTTCCAAGGCGGCGGCATAGGTGCTGCCCTGCTAAGGTTTGCGGCGGATGATCTCGGCGCCGACAGGCTGTGGGTGCTGGAATACAACGAAAGAGGCAAGGCATTCTACCGGCGTTACGGCTTTGAGCTGACGGGAAAAAGCATCCTCGAGGACGAATGGGTGCCCTTGCAGGAAATGGCAAGGACATCGCCTGTTGATTTGGAGGTAAGGGCTTGAAGATCGACTGCTACGCCTGCGGGAAGAAATATGACACGCAGCGGTACGGAGGCATCTGTCCCAACTGCGGGATGCACGCAGCTGAAGATCAGCTGGCGGCGGCGCAGGAATACGATGTGGTCAAGGGCAGCAGTGTCAGCGAGGTGCTTAGGAGCTATCTAAACGAAAAGCTGCGGCGGGAGAAGAAGAAGTCCTTTCTGCGGCAGAAAAAGATACAGATACCCCTTTGCCTGCTGCTGACGGCGGCGATAATAGGGGTATTCATATGGGGGAACCACCGCTATCGGGAGAGGCTGGACTATTATATGAACACCCGAAGCACGGCGCAGATGCACACCGAGGAACACAGGCTGGGTGACAGCGTGGTGCTTATCGGCGGGACGGATATCGTATCGGCAAGTGTGAGGATAACCGGCTGCAAGGTCAGAGACGATCTGCAGAGCAAGGTCAGCGGCGGGGATTTCAAGATCATCGAGGTGACATACGAGGACTCGGGGACGCCGATCTCTGTGAGACTGTCGCCGGCGTTCATTGTGACAGAGAGCGGCTGCACGGCGCAGTGCTTTGAGAAATATGACATCATGGCGGCCACGGGCATGACCGAGGACGAATACTACGAAAGCGACTACTGCGACGGTGTGTTCTCCACACACGGACGGGGCAGGAACACGCACAGGATGCTGTTTGCGGCTCCCAAGGCGGAGACGGAGCATAGGCTGCTGCTGTTCCGGCAGTCGGACGCATACGCACAGGACAAGACCATTGAGATGCGCTACGACTTCATCCTTAGAGAGGGGGAAGCGCTGTGACAGTGATCGTACAGATAATCATCGAGCTGTTCAAGAAGCTGTGCAGGTTCGTGGGGCCGGCGATGATACTGCTGGCGCTGCTGGCAGCGGCGGTGCTGATCGTTCCGAGAGTGACGGAAAAGCAGGCAGTGCGGGATGCATTGAAGCGCGAGGCCAACGAGGTGCTGACCTTTGAGGAGGTGCGATACGATGCCGAGAAGCGGGACAGGGTCTTTCGGGTGAAGATCAAGAACAGCACCGCAAGGCCACTGGTATACGCCTCGCTTTACATCACCGCAGAGGACGGAAAGATCATCTACAACTCCGTTAGGGGGGAATTCCACGATATGCTGGTGGCAGACAGGAACGTCGGGATGTCGGATTTTGTGCCGCCGGGCAGTGAATGCGTGCTGGATGTGTATATCGACGATTTTTACATCAACGGGATAGACCACCTTTACATTTCGGATCTCTACTCAAAGGAAAACCAAGGGCGGAGATTTGAGATAGAAAGGGCGGAATACAAAAACGGCGAAAAGGTCGGATAAGTGCTTTTGTATATTAAATACAGGAAAGAGGAAGGATCATGAAACTTGACACTATGGGCAAAATGAGACGCACCGTTTACTGCGGTGAGGTCAGCGAGATCGGCAGCGAGGCTGTGGTATGCGGCTTTGTTGAAAGAGTAAGGAACAAGGGCGGAGTTATCTTCATCGTCCTGCGTGACCGCACAGGCGTGGTGCAGCTGCTGTTCAACGACAAGACAGACCCGGCGGTATTTGAAAAGGCCGAGCAGGTGAGGGGCGAATTCGTGCTTATGGCCAAGGGCAAGGTAGTCGAGCGCGAAAGCAAGAACGACAAGCTGCCTACGGGTCATCTTGAAATATTCGTGGATGAGCTGAAGATACTTTCAAGAGCAGAGACGACTCCCTTTGAGGTAACCAACTCCGACAACGTGCGGGAGGAGCTGAAGCTCAAATACCGCTATCTTGATCTTAGAAACCCGAGGCTGCAGCAGAACCTTATCACCCGCCACAGGATAGCCAAGGTGACAAGAGAGTATTTCTATGAGAACGGGTTCCTTGAGATAGAAACTCCCATGATGATGAAGTCCACGCCGGAGGGTGCAAGAGACTATCTGGTGCCCTCGCGCATACACGAGGGGAAGTTCTATGCTCTGCCCCAGTCGCCGCAGATCTACAAGCAGCTGCTGATGATCTCCGGGTATGACAGATACGTTCAGCTGGCACGCTGCTTTAGGGACGAGGATCTGCGTGCCGACCGCCAGCCGGAGTTCACGCAGGTGGATTTTGAGATGTCGTTTGTGGATGCGGAGGACATACAGGAGTGCGTCGAGGGATATATGGCAAGGCTCTTCAAGGAGATCAAGGGCATAGACATCGCTCTGCCTCTGCCGCGTCTGACCTTCAAGGACGCTATGGACCGCTATGGCTCTGACAAGCCGGACACGCGCTTCGGCTTTGAGATACAGGATATCTCCGAGGCGGTAAAGGACATTGATTTTGTTGTGTTCAAGGAGGCGCTGGCAAACGGCGGCTCGGTAAGGGCTATCAACGTAAACGGCGGAGCAGCCACCTACACCCGCAAGGAGATCGACAAGCTGGTGGAGCACGCAAAGGGCATCGGTGCAAAGGGGCTGGCCTACATCCGCTGGGCGGACGAGGCAAACTGCTCCTTCAAGAAGTTCTTAGGCGAGGGTGAGCTGGAGAAGCTGTGCGAGGCTGTCGGCGCTAAGCAGGGCGATCTGGTGCTTATCTGTGCGGACAAGAACAAGGTGGTGCTTCCCACGCTGGGAGCTATAAGGCTTATCTGCGGAAAGCGCCTCGGGGTCATCGACGAAAGCAGGTACAATCTGCTGTGGATAACAGAGATGCCCTTCTTTGAGTACGATGAGGACAGCGGCAGCTGGGTGGCGGCACATCATCCCTTCACCATGCCTATGGAGGAGTGTCTTGATTATCTGGACAGCGACCCGGCGAATGTACGCGCAAAGGCATGGGATCTGGTGCTGAACGGCACGGAGCTTTCCAGCGGCTCGATGCGTATTACCGACTATGAGCTGCAGCAGAAGATGTTTGAGGCGCTGGGCATGACCGACGAGGAGATAGAGGCAAAATTCGGTTTCCTTGTGGATGCTTACCGCTATGCTGCGCCGCCTCACGGCGGAATGGGCATCGGCCTTGACCGTATCTCGATGATACTCTGCGGGGCTGACAGCTTGAGAGACGTGGTGGCCTTCCCGAAGGTACAGAACGCCAGCGAGCTTATGAGCGAATGCCCCTCGACTGTAGATACCAAGCAGCTTGACGAGCTGCACATCGCAGTAAAGCTGACGGACAAGGAATAAAGACCGCTGTCGATTATGTTGGGAAAATGTTAAATATTGGAGACTGTGCTTGACATCGCTGCGGATTTATGATATGATTCTTTTGTATCATCGCTGTTATACGAGAGACAAGTGAGGAATAGAATGATTAAAAAAGTCATTGCTGCTGTGCTGGCGGTCATGCTCGGTGCAGCTGTGTGCGGCTGCACAGAGGAGGGAAAGACCTCGCTTTCCATGGTGGATGATCCCGGCGGTCACAAGCCGGTCGTCGTGACGGAAAGCACGGTTGCCACCAAGGAAGGCGGCACTACCGCAAAAGAGGACAGCTCGTCCGCTGCGGAGAGTGTGACCACCACACGGACTGTCACTACCGAAAAGGTCACCACTGCAAGCGCCCCGGAAAAAAAGATCGAACCGGTGGCTGTTGATATGCAGCCCATATACAACAGTGCGGCATGGTTCACAAAGGTGAACACCGTGACCTCAAACGAGGAGCTGAAGGCAGCGATCAGCAGGCTGGACGAGCTTATCGCCAAGCTGGGGAGCAAGGTCGGCTTTGCGTATCAAGATCTTACCAATGGGATCACTGTTACATACAACGCAAACAAGCAGTTTCAGACCTGCTCAACTATCAAGGTGCCCTACTGCAAGGCGCTGCTTGAAAGCGGAGTCGGGCTTGACGACATGGTGCCGATAACAAAGTTCTATACGGCTGCCGCTCCCGAGGAGGGGCATCTTACCGCAAACGATGTGAACAAGGAATTTACGGTGAGAAAGCTGATAGAGAACTCTATCAGACTTAGCGACAACACGGCATACACGAACCTAATACTCAAATACGGGCGCTATGTGTTCAACTCGATGCAGTACAAAAAGGGAATAAATTATCTGCTGTACGATGAATACTATTTCTCAATGGCCTCGGCAAATGAGATGATGAAGTCCTATAAGGATATCTATGACTACAGCCTTAGTGACGAGAACGGAAAGTGGCTTATCAAGCTGATGACGGAGACCAACTTCAACAAGCAGATAAGTGCGGCTCTCGGGGATAAGTACAGTGTGGCGCACAAATACGGCTCGGATCAAGAGACACTGTCCTACAGCGACTGCGCGATCTGCTATGCGGAGAGGCCTTTCGTGCTGTGCATCTTTACAGAGCAGCATCCCGAAACTGACGAGGCTAACCAATATTTTATTGATCTGGCAAACACCTTTGACAAGCTGAACGAGATAATACTTAGCTGAAATACTTCAAGCCGCTCGGATGCGGCTTGATTATAAGAGAAAAATGGAAACGTTTTCACATTTAATATATACAGGAGGTAAAGAAATGAAAGACATCAAGGCTTATTCTGTTCACATGGGCAAGGCAAAATGCGCCGTTGATCTGGGTGACGGCTCGGAGAGAGGCGAGTATGTAAATCAAGACTACATTCTCCACAAGCTGGGGAGACCCCACAGAAGCATCTCGCTGATGTACTGCTACTACCCGCTGGACAAGGAGTTCCCGGGGAGGATATCGGAGGTCATGAAGGACGCGAATGTCTCCTTCCAGTGGGACTATCCCTATGACGACTATTTCACCTACAAGGGCGGACTTGGCGGCAATACTGACGACGAGCCCTTCACCTGTATGCGGGACGTGCGCCGTCACGGGCAGGATGTTACGCTGACGCTGACGATCGACCCCAACGTTTCTGACGAGCATCTTATCGCTATTGCCAAGGATCTGCGTCCCTTTGGGCGGCTGCTGTTGAGAGTGAACCACGAGGCCACGGGAAACTGGTTCTCCTTTACCAAGCGCACCACCTATCAGGGGGTAGCGGATTTCTACTGCAGGTTCAACAGGATACTCAAGGAGTATGCTCCCAACGTATCGACTATTCTCTGCATCGGCGGCATTGAGGATCTGAACGCCAAGGAGATCATCATGGAGAAGGAATTTGCACAGGCTGTAAGGGAGACAGACATCTGGTCGGTAGATAAGTACATGGCTCTTCACTGGGGCTGGCCCTTTGACGTAGCACTGAAGGACTCAAACCCGAAGAATTTCAGCCGGAGCAAGGTGGCTGACACCTATGCTCTGACTAAGATGAGCTATCGCCGCTTCAAGGAGATAAACGGCGGGGCAGCCAAGCCTATGGTAATGAGCGAGTTCAACGCTGACGGTGATGTTACCGGACCTTACGATCAGGCTGAAATGGTAAAGGGCTTCTGCGAGCTGCTGAAGGCTGACCCCGAGGAATGGTTCTCGGCCTTCACCTTCTATCAGTTCCGCGACAGAGGCAGGCTGGGACTGGAGATCGAGGATCCCAACTATTCAGACTGCGGCATTGAGCAGCCGGTGATGAAGGTCTATAAGGAGCTTATCAACGAGGATTTCTTCAAGCCGGCTATGACCCGCGGAGAGGAGCTTTCCTTCCCTGTCAAGCTGCGCTGGGGCGGTGCCGAGGATGCAGAGGGCATTGAGATACCGCTGCATTTTGAGGGCAACCCTCACTTCTGCGAGCTGACCTTTGACGATGACTCGAACCTGATGATCGAATTGGGCGGCAAGTGGTTCTACAAATCGCCGAAGGCAAAGGTCATCGACCTTATGAGCAGGTTCTTTGAGGAGCCGCTTGATGGTCCCGCTGATCTGACACTCAGGATATTTGCACCTCCCGCCTCGGGCGAGAACGATCTGAACGAGGCTGACGGACTTCTGAACGCATATCAGACAGTTGAAAAGCTGCCGAAGATACGCATTGAATACGAGCCTGTTGAGAAATAAAAAGCACAATGGCGCTCTCCCCGTTAGCGCAGCAGCGATACAGAAGCTTTTGAAAAACCAAGCTTTGCGAGCGCTGCTGCTAAAAGAAAAAATAATAAAGAAGAAAGAATAAAGAATAAACAAGGTGTCCGCTTTGCGGACGAATTAAGAATATCGCCAAAGGC
>JAFSSS010000032.1 GCA_017450925.1 Ruminococcus sp.
ACATCATCTGCTTGCCAGCTTTCCGTCATATTACCCAAATTCTCCTTGACTTGCGTCAGCAAGCCTGCGTCGAATTTAGGCAATCTGACGAAAAGCTGGACGGCGCATCTGATGCACAGGGGTCGTGCGGTGTTGCCCTAAGAAACGAAAGCAAGAGTCAGGCCGGCACCGATCCGGAAAACTGATACAAGCCAAAGCTCCCCCTGCCGCCGGCAGAGGGAGCTTTTTATCATGGATTTTTGCTTTTACCGGCACGGAAGCCTATGCCTTCAAGCATGGAGATATCCTCGCGGATGCGGTTGCCGGAGGTGGTGAGCATATCGCCGGTGATAGCCGAGTCCGCGCCGGAGAGAAAGGCCTGTCGGCCGCAGCCCTCCATAGGGTTTCTCCCGGCGGCGAGGCGTATATCAGCCTCGGGAACTATAAAGCGGAAGATCGCCACGGTGCGGAGGATATCCGGCTCGGTGATGCGGACGGTGTTTTCAAGGGGAGTGCCCTTTATCGGTATCAGCGCATTTATGGGTATGGAGGAGACCCCAAGCTCCGAAAGGGTAAGAGCCATGTCGATGCGGTCATCCCACCCCTCGCCCATGCCGATTATGCCGCCGGAGCAGACCTCCAGCCCCGCCGAGACGGCGCGGCGGATGCATTCCAGCTTGTCCTCAAAGGTGTGGGTGGTGCAGATGTTTTTGAAGTTCCGGCGGGAGGTCTCGATATTGGCGTGATACCTCGACACCCCGGCCTCACGCAGTCTGACAAACTGCTCCTCCTCCAGCAGGCCGAAGGAGGCGCACAGCTCCACATCCGTTTCCTGCGAAAGCGTGCGGAAGGTGTCGAGGGCGTTTTCAAACTCGCTGCCCGTGAGCCTTCTGCCGGCGGTAACGATCGAGAACCTGTCAACGCCCTGCTGTTCGTTGTGCCTGCACTCCGCAAGGATGCTCTCCTTGTCAAGAAAGCCGTACTCCTCCACATTTGTGCAGTGGCCAGCGGACTGTGCGCAGAATTTGCAGTTCTCCGAGCAGCGCCCGCTCTTGCCGTTTATGATGCTGCAGAGGTTCGCCCTGTTCCCTCTGAAATGCTTTCTTAGCCTGTCGGCGCAGGCGGTGAGGCTTGACAGCTCCGCGGTCAGCAGAAAGCCGAGGTCATCCCCCCGCGAGAGGCGTTTTCCTTTGATGATCTCATCAGTAAGCTTTTCTATATCCATATTGATCTGTCCTTTCAGATAGTATTATATCATGCCGGACGGGATATGTCAACCTGTTTTTGCATTTTGGTTTACAACATGGAGTATCAAAGCATTGAGTAAACGGCATTGACCACCGTCCTTGCAAGGTCGGTGGTGCCGGCTCCCGCACGCTGGAGGAACAGCACTGTTGAAAGGCGCTCGGCGGGGTCGTTTAAGATAAACGTTCCTGTCCAGCCGTCCCAGCCGAAGCTGCCCTTTGAGGCAAGCAAGCCGGAGGCGTTGGGATCCTCCAGCATACGCATAAGATTGGCATAGCCGAAGCCCCGGCAGGAGTCCCAGTTGAAGGTCTTCCTCTGCTCGGGGGTGAGGCCGTTTTGCTGCAGGAACTGCAGTGTCTTTCGGCCGAGGAGCTTAACGCCCTTGTATTCCCCGTTGGAGAGGGCAGCTCCCAGCTTTGCAAGGTCATTGGCGGTGGTGAATATCCCCGCGCCGCCGGACTGGAAGGCCGGCTCCTTATCATAATCGTAGATGCAGAGGTTCACCCATTCAAGGGGCTTTCTGTTCTTGCCGGCGCCGTCGTACAGCACAGCGAAGCGGCCGCGCTTTTCCGGCGGGCAGCAGAAGCCGGTGTCGTCCATGCCGAGGGGAGAGAAGATATTTTCCCGCAGATAATCGGCATAGCTTTTCCCGGTGATGACCTCAACGACTCCGCCGAGGATATCCGCCGAGGAGCCGTAGCACCATTCAGCGCCGGGCTCAAAAACAAGAGCGCACTTCCCGGCCTCACGGGCAAGATCTGCGGCGGTCATGCTGCCGCCCTCACGGCAGCTTTTGTCAAGCCTGCCCCAAAGCTCGGAGATCTCGCTGCCGCCCTCACGTCCGTCCCCGGGGTAGGGGATGCCGGAGGTCATGTTCAGCAGATCGCGGACAGTTACGGCTCTGGCTGCGGGAACGCGCTTTCCGTCCCGGACAAGGCAGGCTCCGGCAAATTCCGGGAAGTACCATTCCAGCCTGTTGTCGAGCAGCAGCTCTCCCCGCTCCAAAAGCTGCATCACAGCAGTTGAGGTTATGACCTTTGAGCAGGAAAAGGCGCGGCAGACGGTGTCGGCGGTAAAGGGCGTCCCTGCATCAGCGTCCGCAAGGCCGCTGCAGCCGCGGTAGAGCATTTCGCCGTCCTTCATCACCACTGCGGCTGCACCTGTTTCGGCGCCGCTGTCCACAAACCTGTTAAGAATGCTGTCTATAAGTGAGCTGTTGAACATATATATCTCCTCCGATGATATTTCAAGTATGAAGACATTATACCACACCGCAGAGGTTTAGTCAATGACAGCCCTCTTGATTTTTCCGGCCTGCTATGGTATTATCGGTTATAGTAAACGCCATTGAAATTGCGGCTTTGCGAACTTCGCAAAAGCACAGATCCAGCTTCTGCTCGTTCTCAAGGTGCCATTTCTGATGCCGTTTACTGTAAGAAAAAATTTTTTATTTTTTTTGTAACGAAACGGGATATTCTCCGTCTAACCTATGTAAAGCAAAGGAAAGGAGGTGCGGCAAGGGTGGACGAAACTCTGGAAAAGCTGTATGAAGCCTGTTATATGAAGGTGTATTCCTTCGTGATGACGCTGGCGAAAAACAAGGACACAGCGCAGGAGATCACGCAGGAGACCTTTTTCCGGGCGATGACCTCGAAGCAAGGGTTTAGGGGCGAGTCGGATCAGCTGTCGTGGCTTTGTGCGATCGCCAAAAATCTATATACAGACGAGCTTCGGCGCTCGCAGCGTCACGGAGGCGAGCTGCCGGAGGATATGCCCGATACAGGCAGCCTTGAGCAGGCCTTAACAGACAAGGATCAGAGCTTTCGCATACATCTTGCTCTTCACGATCTGGGGGATCCCTACAAGGAGGTCTTCGAGCTAAGAGTTTTCGGAGAGCTTTCCTTCCGGCAGATCGGAGCTATATTCAGAAAAACAGAAGCCTGGGCAAGAGTCACCTTTCACCGCGCACGGATGAAACTGAAAGAGAGGTTGGACAATGATGAAGTATAACTGTGATATGATAAGAGACCTTCTGCCGCTTTACCAGGACGGAGTTTGCAGCGAAAGCAGCAGGGCGGCAGTTGAGGAGCATCTTGCAGGATGTGCCGGCTGTACCGATTATCTGGCATCAATGCGGGACAGCGGTATCATCGAGGAAACGATGAACACGGAGCGTGAGGATGCGATCTCCTCGCAGGCGAGATTTTTCAAGCGGCGCAGCGCAGTGGTCGGAGCAGTTTTCGCCGGACTGTTCATGCTGCCGGTGGTGATCTGCATGATCGTCGGGCTGGCAACGGGGGGCATCTCGTGGGTGCTGATAGTTCTGGCGGCTATGCTGATACCCGTTTCGCTGATAGCCGTTCCGCTGCTGGCCTCGGAGAATAAGGCGCTCTGGACTCTCGGAGCATCGGCGGTGAGCTTGACGCTCCTGCTGGGAGTATGCTGCGCTGTCTCCGGCGGGAAATGGTTCTTTATCGCAGCGCCGGCGGTGCTGTTCGGCATAGCGGTGTTCTTCGCCCCCTTTGCCGTAAGAGCCAAGCCGGTCGCGGCGAGGGTCGGCAGCAGGAAAGGCCTTGCTGTTCTGGGGCTGGACACGGCGCTGTATATCATTATGATGCTGGGCATCGGTCTGACAAACGGCCTTAGCGGCAGCTACTACAGGCTGGCGGCTGAAATATCCGTCCCCATTCTGATATGGATATGGTCGATGTTCTTGACGATACGCTATATGAAGGCAAGGGGCGTTCTCAAGGCGGCGCTGATCTTAGGCATCACGGCGGCTGTCATGCTTATCTGTGACTTGATATTCGGCATCGGCCAAAGAAGCAGCATAGCCTATATCGAGGCCTTTGACCGCAGATTTGAGTTCGGCACCTATACCGTGACGGCAGTGCTGTGCGCTGTGATCGGCGCTGTGCTGGCACTTATCGGAGCTTTGACAGGAAAAAAGAGGAGGAAATGAATATGAAAAAGACAGTGATACTTGCAGCGGTGATATGTGCTGTTATGATGTGCTTTAGCGGCTGCTCCGCAGGGTTTGTCGGCGGGACATCGGTGAGCTATGATAACGCGGACAAATACGCTCCCGGCGACCGGGAGTTTTCCGAGACCATAGACGAGCTGGATATCGACTGGGTCTCCGGCAGAGTTACGGTAACGGCTGCCGATGTCAGCGGGGTGAGCGTAAAAGAGACCACCAAGGCAAAGCTTGACGACGAGCTGAAGGTCCATACATGGGCAGAGGGCAGCATCCTGCACGTCAGATTCTGCAAGTCCGGCGAGAGATATAACAGAGACGAGGACAAGACCGTTGAGATCACCGTTCCCGGGGACAGGCTCTATAAGGCTGTGAAGATCGACGTTTCGTCGGCGGATGTGAGCTGCACCGGGGTCAATACAGAAAAGGCGCATCTTGATGCCTCCTCCGGCGATCTGGAATACAGCGGGAACGCCGACAGCTTTACCGCCGACAGCTCCTCCGGGAACATCAGCTTTTCCGGCGAGGCCAAAAGCATAAAGGCAGATGCCTCCTCCGGCAATGTTACGATCGGTCAGAAGGGCAGCTCTGACAGTATAGCTGTTGATACCTCCTCCGGGGATATAAAAATAGATGCCGGCTATACCGGCAGCCTTGAGCTGGATTCCAGCTCCGGCAGCAAGGAGATCAGACTTGCCCAAATGCCCGCCAAAACAACTATAGATTCCTCCTCCGGGAGCGTGACGATGTATCTGCCGGAGGATGCGGACTTTGAGGCGGACATCTCCACCGGCTCCGCAGACGTGAGCTTTGAGCTTCCCATGACCAAAAACGGCGATCAGACCTACATCTGCGGCAGCGGCGAAAACAAGCTGAAGATCGACACCTCCTCCGGCGATGTGAAGATACTGAAAATTTGACTTGCGCCTCATCACTCCTCGAGCCTGCCGCCGTTCATTCGCATAAGCCTGTGGGCGTACTGTCCGGCGTCGGTTTCGTGAGTGACCGTCAGCACCGCGGCACCCTCATCGGCGGTGCGGCGGAGGAACTCAAACACCGCACGGGTGTTTTCATCGTCAAGGTCGCCGGTGGGCTCGTCCGCAAGTATGACAGAGGGGCGGCGTATCAGCGCCCGGGCGATAGACATCCGCCTAAGCTCGCCGCCGGAAAGCTCCGAGGGCTTTACGTTTGCCAGCGGGGCGATATCCAGCCTTTCAAGCAGCTCCCGAGCGTATTTCTCCGCCTCGGAGGACTGCTCCTTATAAAGCATAAAGGGCAGCAGGACGTTCTCGATGACCGTAAGACTATAGACGGCTGTCTGCCCCTGCGGTATCACGCCGATGCGCTCGTTCCGCAGCCGGGACAGCCTTTTGTCGTCCAGCGCATAGAGGTCGGTGCCGTCCAGCATTATCCTTCCGCGGGTGGGCGGCAGCAGTCCCGCCAGCATATTCAGCAGGGTGGTCTTTCCGCTGCCGGAGCGGCCGGTGAGGACGGTGAACTGTCCGCTCTCCAGTATGATATTGCTTTCCGCCACGGCGGTGAAGATGTTCGTCCCACTGCCCTCGCGGATAAATTCCTTGACTGCATTTTCAGCCTTGAGCTGCATCAGTTATCACCTCTCAATATCACTCCCGTATCTATGCGGCTTATCCGCAGCGCCGACACTGCCGCCGCCAGCATACCGGCGGCTATTGCTGCCGCAGCAGCGGCGCAGGCTATCCCGATGATGCTTGCCGCCGGGGGCAGAAGATAGGGCATGGCAAGAGCATCCTCAACAGCCCCCGCAAAGGGCAGCATAACGATCAGCCCAAGGGCTATGCCGATGATGCTCCCCGTGATGCCCACCGCCAGCGCCTCGGACATAACGGTGCGGGCAAGCTTTCCCCGGGAGGCTCCCGCCACCCGCAGTACGGCAAATTCCTTTTTCCGCTCGTTGACGCTCATAGCGAAGGCCAGCAGAAGTATCACCGCTCCCAGCACCCACACGGCGCCTATCAGCACGCCCACAACATTTGACACACCGCCAAGGCTGTCGGACACCCCGGAGATCATCTCCTTTGTTCTGACGGCCTTGACTTTTTTGACATGGAGGTTTATGTCATTCAGCACCTCGTCGGGAGAATAGCCCTCGGCGGTGTTTATCATGATGCAGGAGACTGCCTTGTCCGGGTCGATGTCCTTGAAGCTGTTGAGCCCCCGTTCAAGGGAGGCCCTTGTCATTTCCTTTATCGTTTCCATATTGGTAAAGACCGTGGTATCAAAGCTGGTGCCGGTCTTGTCCAGCTTTGCGGCCACCCGGCAGTCAACGCCGTAAAACTGGAGGGTGTCTCCCACAAAGGCATTAAGGTCGCTGCCGACAACGATGTCAAGCTTGCCGAGAGGCTCGGTGCTGCTCTTTTTTATCCACGGCTGAACGGTGAAATCCGTCTCCGGGTCAAAGCCGATTATCTGCACAGGAATGGAGCAGCAGCCGGAGCTTGTGGATGCGAGATAAAGCTGCACCGAAAGCTGCCCGATGCCCTCACGCTCTTTGACCTTTTCCAGCAGCGAGTCCTCCATGTAGAAATATCCCGTGCTGCCCTGGAGGATGATATTCTCAAAGCTCTTTTTGGTGGCGGCCTCGTAGGGTACTACCATTATCTCTGCGCCGAGGCGGTCCTCAAGGGAACCGAGGCCGGAGCGCAGACTGGTGATGATGACCGTTCCCGCAAAGACCCCCAGCGCCAGCAGCGCCGTCAGCGTTACCAGCACAGCCGTCCGCACCGGCTTGCCTTTAAGATTTTTAACTGCAAGACTCTGCATTTTTCTTACTCCCCGGATCTTGTATTTATCAGAATGATATACACGCCCGCGCATACCGCCGCCAGCGCTCCGATGATGATGACTGCCGGCCGCATGACCGAGTGGCAGGTCATATCCTCCTTCATGCACAGCTTGATGACGGTGTTGGGTATTATCGCCGCCGCGATGCCTCCCAGCCCGACAATAAAGGCCAGCAGCGAGCTTATCCTTTTATGCTCCACGGCCGCTGCCGCCGCCGACAGCAGTACCATTCCCGCGCCCACAGCGCAGACGGCGGTTTCGGCGTTGTGGCAGTTCATATATCCTGCCGTGCCCTCCATGCATATCGGCCCGCAGGCGTGAAACAGAAGCTTTGATCCCGCGCACAGCGCTAAGCTCACAGCCGTCAGCAGAAAGCCGAAGGCTCTTACAGAATTCTTTTTCATACTTTTTCCTCACTTTCAGTTTCCCAGCTTTTTTCAGACATGGGATAGCTTTTCAAAAATTCATCGGACAGGTATTTTTCCTCCCGCCGGTGGTCGGGGATATCGTCATCGCTTTTCAGAAAATATCCCTCGCCGCCCAGTTGGTCGTCCCAGGTGATGTCGAGGTTGTAGAATCTCCCGCCGATAGCCGCAAGGTTCCAGGCGTGGTATTCCTCCGTCCCGTCCGGGAGAGTCACTGTCCCCGTCACCACCCGGGCGGATATCCCGCACTCCCGCAGCAGGCGGTAGGCAGCCACCGAATAGCCCTGGCAGACCGCCGTGTGCTGAACGAGCGCCGCATAGGCAGTGGTCTTGAGGTGATTGCTCTCGCTTTTGGCAGCAGTTTTGTCAAAGCTGACGCTGTCCTTCAGATACTGATACACCGCTCTGATCCGGTCGTATTCACTGCCGGTGAAGATCCCTGCAAGCCCGGCAACAGCTTCATCCACCTTTTCCTCCTGCCGGAGGGTCGTATAGTAAGCCGGGGCTAACTTTACGGTGTAGGAATACTCGCCCTCCGTGGCTGTATAGCCGTAGCTGACTTCATAGCCGCCAGTCTGGTGAAAGAGATAATCACCCTCGGCGGGGTCGTCCGTTTCGGAGTAGGCGAGTTCCATAAGCTGCGCGGCGACATCCTCAAGGTCGCCCATATTGTTCCCGTGGGAGGTATAGGTGAACTCGATGCCGCCCCAGTGCTGCTTTATCCCGCTGCGTATGCGCCTTACCACTTCGTCGGTGTTGGAAAAATAGATGCTAAGGTCTCGGCGCATATCGTACTGCTCTCCGCAGGAGACAAGCAGCAGTGCCGCCAGCAGCAGTGCAGACAGGCGCTTCATCTTGCTTTGCCGAAGTGCCGCTTCCACACCGCCGCCGCGTTGGAGTTTACCAGCAGGGCGTCGATATCTATCCCTGCGGGGCAGATGTTGCGGCAGGCCAAGGATTTTCCGCAGCCGTTATAGAAGTGCTTTTTGTAGCCCCTTGCAGCCTCGGATGCATCCTTTGCCGCAGCGATGACCCTTGCCGTCGGGACGGCAGCCGCAGTGCCGAAGAATTTCCCTCCGGCGTAGAAGTTGGGGCAGATCTCAAGGCAGCAGCCGCACTGCAGGCAGCGCGAGGCCTCAAAGGCAAGAGCCGTGTTCTGCGCCTTGACCGCGCCCTCGCTCTCCAGCCAAAGCTTCAGCTCGTTCAGAGCGGCGAACATGGGCTCGCGGTCAACCGTCAGATCGGCCACCACCGGGAACTTTTTCAGCGGCTCAACGGTCACGGTCCCGTTTTTGGAAAGCTCCTTCAGCCGGGCATCGCAGGCAAGCATCGGCCTGCCGTTTATGACCATAGCGCAGGCGCCGCAGCGCTTCTGAAGGCAGCTGCACTCCCAGCTTATCGGCTCAAAGGGCTGTCCGCTGATATCTCTGCGGGTGGGGTCGGCATTTATCGCCGTAAGCGCTGTGGCGACGGTGGCGTTTTCATCCTCCGTCACAAAGGAGACACTAAGGACATAGGGCTTGTCCCCTGCGCCTTTGCGCCTTGTGATGTCAAGTCTTGTCTGCATCCTGCGCCCTCCTTTCGGGGATATCCTTGAAGAGGATATTCACGCTCCCGCTGTATTCTGCCACAGTCGTGCGGCGGAGGCCTTCATCCCTGTCGGGATAGTCCTCGCGGTAATGGGCGCCTCTGCTTTCGCGGCGCTCCTTTGCCGACATAAGCATAGCAAGCCCCAGTGCAAGGCGGCCTTTCTCACGGGCGTTGACGGCCTTGAGCTTGCCTGCGGCGGCTATTGCCTTATCAAGCTCCTGTTCATTGCGGATGATGCCGAGGCCGCCGCTAAGGATCTCCGCGAGGGACTCCGAAAAAGCATCTCTTGCGGGAGCGGCAAGGGGCTCGCCTTCTATAGCCTTGAACACCGGCTCGCTGTCCTCTGCGGGAGAGTATTCTCCGGCGGCAGTCTCTGCCGCTGTTCTGCCGCCGACCACAGCCCCCAGCATGGAATTTCCGCCAAGGCGGTTGGCGCCGTGATACTGGCAGGCGCATTCTCCCGCCGCGTAAAGCCCCGGCAGAGAAGAGCGGTGATGCTCGTCAACATAGACCCCGCCCATGAAGTAATGTATCCCCTCGTGAACGGTTATCGGCGTGTAGGAGGGATCGTCGCCGGTGAAGCGGATGATCTCGTCCCGCAGGTCGCTAAGGCGGTCTCTCCATACCTCCGGCGATAGGCCGGTCATATCAAGATAGACCTCCTCCACCGTATTATCCTGCCGGCGCACCAAAAACATCTCCCGCGAGACCACGTCCCGGGGCATAAGGTTCCCAAGCTCGGGATACTTCTCCTCCATGAAATACCAAGGCTTGTCCTCCTTGGTCATTATCCACAGCCTGCCGCCCTCGCCTCTTGCGGCCTCGGAGATAAGGCAGCGCTTGCCGGGGATAGCGATAGTTGTGGGATGATACTGTATCATTTCAAGGTTCGCAAACTGCACTCCCTGAGAAAACAGCGCCGCCGCCGCATCGCCGGTGTTTTGGGTGGTGCCGGTGGTGCGTCCCGGGAACAACCCGTTCAAGCCGCCGCTGCAAAGGATCACGCTGCCGGAAAGCTCCGCACACAGCCCGGTGCGGCAGTCACGGATAAGAACACCGGTGCAGCTGCCGCCACTGACCGTCAGCCTTATCAGCTCGTGGTGAGGGTAACGCTTCACCAGTCCCGAGGCTTCATGCTTTCTGACCTCGTCGATAAGGGCAGTCATAAGCACCTTGCCGGTGCTGCTTTTGGCAAAGGCGGTGCGCTTTTTCTTCTGTCCGCCGAAGCTCCTGAGAGTGAGCCCCTTTTCCGACTGCTCCAGCGGAGCCCCTAAGGCGAAGAGGCGCTTTACCGTTTCCGGCGCCTCCCGGGTGAGACGGTCAACGGCGTTGGGGTCGGCAAGCTCACAGCCGCCTCGGACAGTGTCCTCGTAATGCAGCCGGATGCTGTCGCCCTCGCCCATAGTGTCAAGGGCAGCATTTATCCCGCCCTCTGCCAGCACAGACTGCGCCCGCTCGGAGCGCTGCAGGGATATCAGCCGGCAGGGGATGCCCTTTTCCGCCAGCCGCAGGGCTGCGGACAGTCCTGCAAGTCCGGCGCCGATAATATTTACACGGCCCATATTCTCACCCTCCTTGGCATCAAGCCTGCCACCTGAAATAGTAAACCGCAAAGCCCGCGCCCGCAAACAGCAGGATGATGCTAAGTATCAGCACGATATCAAGCGCCAGCTCCTTATAGCTTTTCGCTCCCAGCGAGAGCATCAGCGGGCGGATGTTTGTTAGGATGTGGACTATCAGCGACACCACCAGCAGCAGCTGTGTTACAAGCTGCGGCCCCTCAAACAGAGCAAGGCGCACCGGGTCGCCGCCGTCCTTTCCGAAGATCTCCAGGTGTGCGACGATGAACAGCATTACAGCCAGCCCGCTTATGCGCCTTATCCAGAACATTTTGTTTTCCTTGAAGTAGTGAGCGCCGGAGCGCTTTACAGCGATGACGGTGTCTGCCGTGAGCTTTATGCTCAATATCACATGACCGGTGATGCATATCATCATCACCTCTGCCAGCACCTTCATCACCGTGTTCCCGCCGGGGATGAACCCCATAAGTATCATCCCGCCCATAACAGCGTGAACGAGGAACATTACCACAGTTCCCATTGCCAGGATAGCATTTAACTTTCTCATAACAAATCACTCTGTCCCTTCGACAGATGTCACTTCAACGTTCTTGTCCTCATACACGCTTTTGGCACCGTATCTCTCCGCCGTTTCTGCCGACATGATGATGATGTCGAACTTGCCCCAGTCGGCCTTTGAAAGCATCAAAGCAGCATCCTCTGTTTTAAGGCGCATCTGATTTTCCGGCAGCCGCGACTGAAAGCTTCTGGCCATTTCCAGCCCGGAGGCATCGGTGGCCGCTGCCGTACAGGTAATATCCTCAAGAATGTATGACACCTCGCGCCCGCTGAAAAAATCCTTCCAGAGGGCGAGGCTTTCGCCGGTATGCTTATCCCTGTTTATCAGCACAAGGAACCTGCCGGAGGGGGCATCCACCTCGACCGAGGCGCTTGTGACCGCATCCGTATCGCCGCTGATGAAACGCCGGAAGCCGTCGGAGGACGCCAACGGCAGCAGGAGCATCAGCCCCACCGCCGCAGTGACGGTAATGATATGCTTGAGAGCCTTCACTTCTTATTCCTCTGCCTCTGAAAGAGCCACAGCAACAGCCTCGGTGAACTGGTCGTAGTTAATGGTAGCTCCGCTGACGGCATCCACCTGGTCGGTGCTGCCCTTGTTCACCAGCTCCTCGGCATAGACGGCTCTTGCAGCGTTGGCCTTTTGAGCCTTGTTGTAGTAGTCGCGGTTCTTGATCTCGCCGCCCTCCATGCCGTAATCCTCGCCCTTAAGGGTGCCGTCCAGCTCATAGGTCTTGAAGTCGCAGGCGGTGATCTTTCCGTCCTTTATGGTCAGCTCGACTACGCCGTAGCCGCTTCCGCCGCCGTCCACCTCTTCTATCTGTTCAGAGCTTTTTCCCGTGTAGGTGCCGTCCTTATAGGTCTTGCTTCCGCAGCCCGAAAGGGCAGCCGCACACATGACCGCAGCCAGAGCCGCGCAAATCAGCTTCTTCATAGATCCCTCCGTTTTCCCGGCGGGCATACCGCCGTAATCATTATACTTTATTTTCCGAAAAATGTCAATCATTGAACCTTATTTTACCGGTAAAGTGTTCGTTCACGACCTCCTTGGCGATCTTTCCGTTTCGCAGCACGAGCCTGCGCTGTGCCACCTCTGCCACCTCCGGGTCATGGGTAACGACGATCAGCGTGGTGCCATCGTCGTGCAGCTTGTGGAAAAGATCGACCACTATCTCCTCGTTGGCCTCGTCAAGGTTGCCGGTGGGCTCGTCGGCAAGGATGATCTCGGGATAGTTGATAAGGGCTCTTGCCACGCAGACTCTCTGCTGCTCGCCGCCGGAAAGCTGGCTGGGCAGATGCTTGGCTCTGCCCGCAAGACCCACGCGCTCCAGCGCCTCAAGAGCCTCCTTTTCGTCGGGGATGCTGTGATAATACTGCGCCAGCATCACATTCTCCACCGCCGTAAGGTAATTTACCAGATGAAACTGCTGGAAGATAAGGCCGATCTTGTCCCGGCGGATAGTAGTAAGGCTCTTTGAGCTTTCCTTTGAGATGTCAACTCCGTCCAGCAGGACCTCGCCCTTGGTGGGCTTATCCATGCAGCCGATGATGTTCATCATCGTGCTTTTTCCGGAGCCGGAGGGTCCCATGATCGACACCCATTCTCCCTTTTCGACTTTCAAGCTCACGTCATCGAGGGCGTGAAGCTCGCCGTAGATCTTATATACGTTTTTAAGCTCCAATAAACTCATAGCAAATTCTCCACTTCATATTTATTCGCCCTTCAGCACCAGCGCGGGATCGACCTCTGTGGCGCTCTTTATGGGCATAAGGCTGGAAAGTCCCGTAACGACAATGGAAACGATTATGGTGATCGGCACCAGCAGCGGTCTGAAGGAGATCGAGCTGGAAAAGACTCTCACGCTGACCTGCTGTGCGAACACATATCCCAGCACAGAGCCGATGACTCCGCCCAGCAGTCCCAGCAGCATACTCTCGCCCATGAACTCCTTAATGATGCTGCCGTCAGAGGCGCCTATCGCCTTGCGCAGACCGATCTCCTTCCGGCGCTCGGCCACAACGGCGGTCATGGTGGTGGCAACGCAGATCATAGTCAGTGCAAGGACGACTATCGTTACCAGCAGCACCAGCGCCTGCAGCTTGGAAAGCACCGTGGTCTCCGAGGCGGTAACGCGCTTTACAAGGCTGGCGTGGACCCCGGGCGCGGATGCGTTTATCCTGGCGGCGTAGTCCTTGAGCTTGTCGGAGGCGGCCGAAACGCTTAGCTCGGCCGCATCGAAAACGTCCTTTACGCCGGTCAGCTCCTCAAGGTCGCCGTAGGTCATGTAGGCGTATTCCTCCTCGGTGCCGCCGGTCTTCAGAATGCCCACCACCGTAAATTCCTTTACGTTGTCGTTGACGGCCTCGTTGTCGGCAGCCTTTAACTTTTCGCTTTCGGGAGTAAAGCTGACCTCGATCCTCTCGCCGACCTTCAGCCGGAAGCTGTCCGCCACCTTTGCCCCGAGCAGCAGCTCGCCGCTGCTTTTCAGCCACTCGCCGTCGTCGATCAGCCAGTAGGGGCTGGCGGCCTTTGCACCCTCCGGGTCAGTGCCGGCAGCGACCACCGGGTTCTCTCTTATCCTTACGTTCTCGTATCTGTAGGGAGCAGCGCCCACCAGCTCGCTTGCCGGTATCTGCCCCTTGCCGGCCTCAACGTCTGCGCCTGTGAAGCGCCCGTCGGTGCCGGTGAGTATCATGTTCGCACCGTAATTTCTGAACTCCGCACCAAGCTGCCTCGGAACGTCATAATAGATCGAGACCAGCCCCGAGAGGATAGTCGCTCCGATAGCGATCGAGAGCAGCGCCACCACCATTCGTGAGCGCCGTCTCATCAGCGAGGCGGTTATCATGCGGATAAACATTCTTCTTTTCTTCATTCTGTCCTATCCCTTTCCGGCTCTTACTTTCCGTGAAGCACCTCTGTCGGTCTTAGCCTTAGCAGCATCCTTATTGCCGGTATGCAGCCGATAAGCGTTACCGTGAACACTGCCACCGCAACTATGGGTATCACCATAGGCCGCATACTGATAGCCGAGCCGAATACCGAGTGACCGATTATCTGCGCAAAGCCGAAGCCCGCGAAAAATCCCGCAACGCCGCCGATCACCGCGGTTATGAATATCTCCGTCAGCACCAGCAGCGATATCGAGCCGTTATAGGCTCCTATTGCTTTCATCAGACCGATCTCCTGGCTGCGCTCCATAACGCTGGCGGTGACCAGGTTGCAGATGCCCAGCGCCGCACCGATAAGGCTGAGTATGGTGATAAGTATCATCAAAAGCTCGGTCTTGCTAAGTATCTCGCCCTCGGAGTCCGCTACCTGCCGTACAGGGGATGCCACACAGTCGGTGATCGCCTGCTGTATCTGCCAGCAGATCGAGGAGGCATAGGCCGTGCAGTACCAAAGCTCGTACTGCGCCACCGTCAGCGACTTGGGATCCTTTGCTGCACGCTCTGCCAGCTCGTTGTCCGGGGTGGTGAGGGCGCTCACGTCTATTGAATCCACCTTGCCGTCAAGGCCGTCCAAGGCTTGAGCGGTGTTGAGCTGGACGTATATCTGACTGTCCTCGTCGCCGCCCGCATCAAAGATGCCCTTTACCGTAAAGGTGTCGTCAGCGGTCTTGCCGGTGACGTGCAGCCGGCTGCCCACCTGCAGGCCGTATTTGCGGGCAAGCTCGGTGCCGATCATCGCGCCCTTGCTGCCGTCGCCCTCCTGCTGCTCGTCCAGCCAGACTCCGCTTTCCAGCTCCCACCAGCTTCGCATACTTTCCACGCCGGCATTCAGCTCCTCGCCTGTAGGAAGCGTCATATGATGATTGAACCAGCTTCCCACCACCTTCACGTCTTCGCCGGAGTCAAGGTGAGCGTTCACGTTTATGAACGGAGCATAATCCACTATGTTGAAGGTCCAGAAGATCGTTTTGATCTTTCCCAGCTCGTCCTCCTTGAGGTACGCGCCGGAGCTTTCTCCCTCCATTTCATACAGCCCGCTCAGCACCGACGATGACTTGGGCAGCACTCTGATGTTCGCGCCGTAGGTCTTAAGCTCCTGGTTCACCTTGTCGCCCACGTCCAGCATAACGCTAAGCATAGCCGAGGCCAGTGACGCTCCGAGGGCTATCGTAAATGCTATCATCAGCATTTTCTTCCATTGTCTGAACAATGTTCCGCGTATCATTCTGCCGAACATATCTTATCCTCCCAAGATCATGATTTGAACACTGCTTCATTGTCGATCATCTGCTCCACCGGCACCCAGATCGCGCTGTCCTTCACGGTGTATTCCACCACCTTCGGATTGCAGCCGCCGGGGAAGCCAATGGTGTTGATGTTCATCACCACGTCGCACATCTTGCAGACCACCTGTCCGTCACGCTCGAAATAGCCCGTTTCGCCGCAGATGTCGCAGGCATCCAGTCCGATGCCGTAGCCGGAGGAGTTGGGCTTCTTTATGACGATAAGGCGTGTGTGCCTGCCGTTGGGAGTGGTATAGCCGAAACGGTGGAGATGCCCGTCATCCACTGCGCCAAAGGGGATGTAAAGGCAGTTGTCAACTATGGACACATCCTCGACCGGAGAAAGCTCCACCGGCCTGTTGGCGTAGGGCTCGATGACCAGAAAATTCAGCACCGTGAACACCGCGCAGAACACGCCGAGGTCTGCCCAGCGCCGGCTGACCTTCCACTTCTTCTTTATCTTCCGCTTTTCGGCAGGATTGGAATAGGGCTCCTTCTGCCGGAAGCTTTTTATCCATATGATGACCGGCACCGCCGCCAGCACCGCCAGCAGGCCGTAGATGAACCATATGTCGTTGTTTGAGGTGGCCTTGACGATGTCGAACACCGGCTTGTAGGCGCTGCTGTTGGGCAGGATGTAGTGCTTGCTTAGCATGACCTTCAGCAGCAGGGCAGTCACTCTAAGGCCGTAGATCAGCCCTCCCGTGCAGAGGACGATGAACCCTTGAACAGGCCCGAGGCGCTGCAGCCCTCTGTTTGCCGCGGCCTCCGTCAGCAGCATCACTATCAGCCCCAGCACCATGCCGATCATCTTGAAAAGATATTCTGTGGAAAGGGCAGTCTGCTCGGTAAGCAGCAGAGTGTAGGGATAAGCCAGCACGTCCGGCAGAGCGTAGAATATCGCTAAGAAGCACTCCACTCCCGCAGCCGCGGAAAATACGATGTCAGCGGGCTTTTTAAGCTTCCCTTTGAACACCGGGACTGTCAGCCGCAGTATTCCTGCAATTATCAGCAGCACCAGCACCGCCAGCGATATAATGAAGATGTAATAGTTCCACTGTGAGGTGTCGATCTTCTTGGTGGCGTTCTTCATGAAGGCCATAACGCCGGCACCGACTATCCCCAGCCCGGTGAGGCAGCCGGCGATGATGCCTCCCAGCCGTCCGCAGACAGCTCTTACATAGCCCCGCAGCAGCCCCACGACCACTGCCGCCGCTATGACCGCTCCCACGGTCATGGTAAAATATTTCAGCATTTATAGATCTCTCCTTCGGCGGAGGACCGCCGTTTATAGACCGGCTGATGCCGTTCCGACCGCACAGTATGCCGATGCAGCTGTGCAGTCGGAGCGGCACCGCCGCGAAAACGCACAAAATGCGCTGCGGGATGAGCGCAGCGCATCTGTATTTCGTTTTGGTGTGAAATTACCACTCCTGCGGAACGTAGTCCCACTTGTCGTAGGTGACCTTGAGGTTGCCGTCCTTGAAGTAATCGTCCCAGCTTCCTCCCGGGCCGGTCTCTGCATCGGTGTGGAGCAGATAGTTCATCTCGGCAGGGCTGTGGAACTGGAATTCAACGCTGTAGGTGTCAGCCTTGTCCAGCTTGATGTTAGCGCCGTAGTGAGGACCGTCGGATGCGCTCATGGGCATCAGCTTGCCCTCTGCTGCAACGTCGCCGTTGGAGGCAGTGATCTTGTAGTCAACAGTCAGATAAGGAACCCAGTCGCCTACGCCGTAGCCGTACTTGTTCTCGTTGGCGGAAACGTCAGCCTCGATGTGGATGTTGTAGTTCTCGATGCCGTTGCCGTCAGTCATGGGAACGGGCTGGAAATATACAGCGGAAACGTTCATGAAGCCGACTGTCTCGTCCTCGAAGATAGGATACTCCTGGAAGCCGGCACCTTCACCGCCGGGACCCTCTGCGTTAGCGTCGCTGTCCTTTACCTCTGCGGATGCAGTCTCGGTGCTTTCTGCAGCGGTGCTTTCTGCTGTGCTTTCAGCAGTGGAAGCTGCTGCTGCGGATGCAGTGTCAGCCTTGCTGCTGGAATCGCTGCTGCCGCAGGCTGCAAGGCTTGCTGCCATAGCAGCTGCAAGAGCAATGCCTGCAAGCTTTTTGTTCATCATAATGATTTCCTCCTTACAAAGATTTTGGTTTGTATTTTCCGGCTTGCGCCGTTTATTTATATTCTCCGGCATAAGCCGTGATATATAAATCCTGTTTATTTCGCCTTGGCGGGCGTTTGCTTCTGCTTCTTCTCCCTGGGCTTTTTGGGCTTGGGCTTCAGCTCCTCCTCGTATTCCTCCTGGCTCTCGATGATGTAGTGAGCGCCCTCAAGGAAGCCTACGACTGTCGGGATGCCCGTCCAGCAGAAGAGGACGTAAAGCATTCCTCTGCCGTATTTGCCGTTGTAGAATTTGTGCAGTCCGAGAGTTCCCAGCAGTATTGCAACTACACCGCACTCGATGTGGTTGTTTCTCTTCCAGCGCTGGATGACGAATATCGTGACCGTAAGGGTGATAAGTATCAGCTGCGGGATAAGTGTCTCGTAGCAGGGGTAGATGCCCAGCACGTCGAAGAAGTCGTTGGAGGGGATAAGGTTCTGCAGGGTGTCCGAGGTGGTCATCATGATGACATCGCCCTCGATAAGCTCCTTGATGCCGGAGCCGAGGAAGGAGATCGACATGATGAACATCAGAATGCTCGTGCCGAGGAAGAAGGGCTTCAGCGGCAGCTTCACGCTCAAAAATCTGATCGCAAGGAATACCACTGCCAGTACGACGCAGCCTACTCCAAAGCCGCCCCACATCATCTTTTTGCTCTCGTCGTCGCTCATAAGAGGCTGATAGAAAAGTATCACCTCGGCGCCCTCGCGGTAAACCGCAAGGAAGGCTGTAAAGCCCAGCGTGAACACGCTGCCGGTGTCGGCAGAGGTCTCTACCTGTCCCTCGATGTATTTGTTCCAGGCATCCGCTTCAGCCTTGGATACCATCCAGTTGCTGACGTAGAAAAGCACCACAACTGCGATAAGCGCCGTAACGCCCTCGATGATCTCCTGGTTTGCGCTGTTGGCAAGCTTGAGCTGCTCCAGCAGCCACGCACTCAGGAAGCTGGCGCCGATAGCAAGGATGCATCCCGCATAGACCACCTTGAGCTTTTTGCGGTGACCCTTCTTTACGAGATAGGCGATTATCGCGCCCACGACAAGTATCGCTTCAAGTCCCTCGCGGAGGATGATGCCGAAGCAGGCAGCGAAGGTCCCCCAGCCGCCGCCGGTGCCGCCTACGGCCACCGCGTTCTCGCCGGGAACTACGGCCTTGCTGTCAGCACTCTCTGCCTTGGAGCTGTCCCCGGAGGAGCCGCTCTCGGTCTTGCTGTCGGAGGATGCCTCTCCGCCGGAGATAAGCGCCTCCAGTCTTGCGGCGGTAACGGATGCGTCCTCGGCAGGGTCGTCCTTTTGCGTGATGCCGTCCAGCACGTTTGCATCGCGCCTTACCATTCCCATAAGGGTGACAAGCTCGGCCTTCAGCTCGTCAAGCGTGCCGCCGGACTTGGTAACGGTCTTAGCCTTGGAGAACTGCAGCTCGACCTCGGTCTTTCTGCTGCCGGCGATGTGTCCCATAGCCGTTCTCTCAAAGCCGGTAACTTCATAGTAGTTGTAATAGCCGGCGTTGATAGCCTTGTAAGCGCTGTCGGTGTCGCCCGCCTCGAAGAGGGAAGCGGATGCGGAAAAGCACTGATCCATTGCATCTGCCACATCGTTCCATGTGGAAGAGGGCTTGCCTGCCGCCTTCCAGTCGTTCCAGGATGTGATGTAATCCGTGACGGCAAAGGCCTGCATACCCTGTGAAAGCATTAGCAGCAGCGCCAGTATGACCGCGGCAAAAGCACCGCGTCTTTTTGAACTGTAGGTCATCAAAAAGCCTCCTTTGAGCCTTTTATAATCTGCATGGGAAAGTTAGCCTTAACTAACTATATCCCTTTAAAATATCCTGCAGCAAGCCGCCGGAGGATAATGCACTGCGGTCATCCGCTGCGCACCAAGGAGGAACCTCTGGTGTTAGCAAAAGCTAACTCGACGGCTTTTAAAACGGCCTGCACAGCAAGCCGCCTTATCACTTTCTGCTGCAAGATGTTTTGCTTAAGGCAACACCGCACGACCCGCGGCTAACGCCTCTGCACATCATCTGCTTGCCAGCTTTCCGTCATGATCACCAACGTCATCAAAGATGACGTCAATTCTCCTTGACGTTGCGCAAAGCGAAGCACACTTCGCTCGCAAGCCTGCGTCGAATTTAGGCAATCTGACGAAAAGCTGTGCCTCAACGCCAGTTGAGGTTGCGCATACTGATGCACAGGGGTCGTGCGGTGTTGCCTTAAGGCACCACCGCACGATCCGCGGCTGATGCCTCTACATCAGCTTTACACATACCGCTGTCAGCAGCGGCAGCGTTATCCCCGAAAGTACCGTCGTTACCGCAAAGTATTCCGAACAGCGCTCCGGCTTTTTGTCAAACAGTACAGCAAACATCGTCCCCGTCGTCGCTACCGGACACCCCGCCGCTATCGTCAGCGTTATTATGACCAGCTCCGGCGCATGGGTCAGCCGCATCAGTCCGTAGCACAGCGCCGGTACCGCAATCAGCTTCATCCCGCTGACTATGTATATCCCCGAGTTCTTCATCGCCTTCAGAAAATTCGTCTGCGATGCCGTCGCTCCCGCTATCAGCATAGCCAACGGCGTGTTTATTGAAGCCACCAGCTCCAGCGACGACGCCGGCACCGACGGCAGCCTTATATTCGTAAGGTAGAAGATCAGCCCGATCACGACCGCAATGACCGACGGGTTTTTCAAAGCGCTCAAAAACGCCGAAAAGTCCCGCTGTCCCTTCATTACCATGTAGCCGTGTGTCCATACCAGCAGATTGAACAGCGTGATGTACGCCGTCAGATAAAGTACTCCCTCCTGCCCGTATATGCCGTTTATCAGCGGTATGCCGATAAAGCCGCAGTTGGAGTAGATGCTGGCAAAGCGCTCAATGTCATAGTCCTGCCGCTTTTTGGGTATCACCAGTGTGACAAAGACTATCGTGGCCGCAAAGGATACAGCTGCCAGCCCGAAGCTCCACGCCAGCCCTCCCAGCAGCTTCTTGTTCAGCTCTGTCTGATAGGACATGAATATCAGCAGCGGGTTGACGATATGCAGCTCCACCGTTGAGAGCTGCTTCAGTCCGCTTTTGGTTATCACGCCCCGCCAGCCGCAAAAACCGCCCAGCAGCAGTATGATGAACATTATCGCTATTTGTTTTCCGATTAGTAATGCCGTGTCCGTAATGATCTTCCCTTCAAATAATCGCCTTTACCTGCCCGCTATGATGCCGTAGCACTCCGGGCGTCTGTCCCGGAAGAGCCCCCATTCAAGGCGGGCTTTTCTGATTTCCTCAAGGTCAAAGCTCTGCATTATCACGCAGTCGCCCTCTCTGTCTGCCTGTGTCAGCACCTCGCCCACCTCGTCGGTGATGAAGGAGGAGCCGTAGAATTTCAGCGCCGAGGCTTGTCCGCCGTTTTCCTCCGTGGGACTGACGCTTTCTGTGCCGTAGCGGTTAGCCGCGATGACGGGGGCGAAATTCGCCGCTGCGTGTCCCTGCATAACTCTCCTCCAGTGGGGCATGGAGTCGGTGTCAAGTATCGGCTCGCCGCCTATCGCCGTGGGATAGAACAGCAGGTCAGCTCCCATTACTGTCATAGCCCTTGCGGTCTCCGGGAACCACTGATCCCAGCAGATGCCGACACCTATCCGTCCGAAGCGTGTGTCCCACACCCTAAAGCCGGTATTGCCGGGGGTGAAGTAGAATTTCTCTTGATAATAGTGGTCGTCGGGGATGTGGGTCTTGCGGTAAACGCCCAACACCTCACCGTCCGCGTCGATGACCGCTGCCGAGTTGTAAAGCACGTTCACATCCCGCTCGTAAAAGCTCACCGGCAGCACTACACCCAGCTCCTTGGCGGCAGTGCGGAAGTGCTTTACCGCATCGTTTTCCTCACGGGGCTTGGCGAAGTCATAGTAGTCATATCTGCGCTCTTGACAGAAATACTGTCTTTCAAAAAGCTCCGGCAGCAGGATGATGTTGGCACCCTCTCCGGCGGCCTTACGCACCAGCTTATCGGCCTTTGCTATATTCTCTTCCACGCTGCGGGAGCAGCTCATCTGCACCGCTGCTGCTGTAACTTTCATACCAAGGTGTCCTCCTGTATTTACTCTGCCCAGAAAACTCTGCCGTCCCTGCGGGGAGCGGCAGGAGGTATCTCTCCTGCGGGATAGCCTACGGCGCAGTGACCGATGCCCTCCCAATCGCCGGTGATGCCGAGGTCGGCAAGAAGCTGCTTCCACTCCTCCTGCTCAAACTCCTCCTTAGCCCGGTGTATCCATATGCTCCCGAGGCCGAGGGAATGGGCAGCCAGCATAAGGTTTCCCATAACGAGCGAGCCGTCATAGACGAAGTTATGCTGCGACCTGTCCGCCAGCACGATAAGGATGACGGGAGCGCCGTAAAATGGGTCAAAGCCCTCGTCCCAGCCGCCTATCCTGCGGTTGGCATCCATGATCCTGTCCCGCAGATCCTTGTTAGTCACGGCCACGGTGATAACGCCTTGACGTCCTCTTGCGCTGGCGGCATAGAGCCCGGCGTCAACTATCCTTTCAATATCAGCCTTCGGGGGCATATCCGGCTTGAAGCTGCGGATGCTCCTGCGTTCCTTTATGGTCTTTATCACTTCGTTCACAGTAAAAACTCCCTTCGCTTTATGTGTAATGCAGCCTGTGCTGCAGAGTATCATTCGATAGTAAAGCTCTCTGTTTTCAGATCGCAATAGTATCTTCCGCTTTCTGCCTTGAAACGCAGAACGCAATAGTCGGGGTCGGTAACGCCGCCCTTGTAAAATATGGTGTCGCCCCTGCGCCAGATCATATCCTTTGTTTTCTGATCTGTCAGCACCTCCATTTTGCCCTTGAGCATAACTCCGGTGTACTTGATAAGACCCTTGTGATAGAAGTAGATACAGGCTCTCGAATCATTCATATACTGCTTTACTCTTAAGGAAGAGGTGTTTGTTGAAAAATAGAACTGATGCAGTCCGCTGATTTTCCGCGGCTTCAGCATTGCCTTTACATTTGGAAAGCCCTCTTCATCGACCGAGCAGATAAAAGCGACCTTCTGTTTTCTGATAAAATCTGATATTTTTTTGCTGTCCATAACAGTACCCTCCGAAGCTCCGCTCTGACACCGAACGGCGTTAGGAAATATTTCTTGCCCTGCCGATCGAGATATATCTGTCCATTACCGCCCGGAGGTCGGTGCCTTTCTCGGCTGTGGGCTGGCGCAGTCCGTTGACGGTATATACCGTGCCGCCGTCCGGGGCAGGGGACTCGTCATAGCTATCCTTGAAGATAAAGCCGGAGGAAACGTTCCTGTCCCGCAGGATGCCCCTGCATTCCGACAGGGGGCAGCCGGGGAAGTTCACGTTGTATATCTCGTTCTCTCCCAAGGGAGCATCTATAAGCTCTGCGATGATGCTGTCAAGATAGCCGTCGGCAGTCTCGCGGATGTCCTTGGCGGCCTCGGAAAAGGCAACGGCGTGAACACCTTGGAACGCCGCCTCAAAGGCCGCACCCACGGTGGCGGAGTACTGCAGGTCAGAGGCCAGGTTATAGCCGTGGTTTATCCCGGAGAACACCGTGTCCGGCTTTCCGGGGAGGATGTTCAGCACGCCTATCCTTACGCAGTCGGCGGGAGTGCCGGTGCAGGCAAAGGCGCGAACTCCGGGAACAGGGAAATCAGTCTCCCACGCCTTGAAGCTGTCCCGGAGAGTTATGCTGTGGGACATAGCGCTCCGCTGGCTGTCGGGAGCGACTATCCATACCTCGCCGAGCTTCACCGCTGCCTCTGCAAGCCTTACGATACCGTCGGCGGCGATGCCGTCATCGTTGGTGATAAGTATCCTTTTCATTTTTCACTCTTTCTGTCTGGGGACGGCAGGTATCTGCTGCGTGATGCAGTGGATGTTGCCGCCGCCGATGATTATCTCCCGGGCGGGGACGGGTATGATCTTTCTGTCGGGGAAGATATACTGCATGATGACCCGCGCCCTGTCGTCGCTTTGGGCGTTCTCGCCGCCGAACTGGGGCAGGAGGATGCCTGTGTTTGTAAAATAGAAGTTCACATAGGATGCCGCCAGCCGCTCTCCGACCTCACGTTCGTCCTCGCCCTCCTCAAAGGAGTAGCCGGCAAGGTCATGCTCGGTTATGGTCACCGGCACATCGGGTATCGGCAGACGATAGACGGTGAGCCTTCTGCCCTTGGCATCCGTTTCATTTTCAAGATATTCAAGGCAGGCCTCTGAAAGAGCATACTGGGGGTCAGCCTCGTTGTCGCAGGAGGCAAGCACCACCTCGCCGGGACGGACAAAGGCGCAGACGTTGTCAACGTGTTCATTGGTCTCGTCATTATAGATGCCTCTCGGCAGCCAAAGCACCTTTTCACCGCCGAGGCAGCCGCAGAGGACTTCCTCTATCTGCTCCCTTGAAAGCGAGGGATTGCGTCCCTTGCTGAGCAGGCAGCTTTCGGTGACCATGATCGTCCCCTCACCGTCGGAGTGGACAGAGCCGCCCTCAAGGACGAAATGCTGCAGATCGTAGATATCATAGCCCGCCGCCTCGCAGAAGCGTGAGGCAAAGGCGTTGTCTATGTCCCAATGGGCGTAGAGGCCGTCATAGCTTCCGCCCCATGCATTGAACTGCCAGTCGATGCCGCGGACGGTAATACCGTCCGATACAAAGGTGGGGGCGATATCCCGCGCCCAGGAGTCATCGGTGGGTATGTTCAGTATCTCCACATTCGCGGTGTCGGCCAGCATAGCGCGGGCTTTGGCCTCTGATGTGTCCGACACGATGACATACACCCTTTCGCCCTTGGCGACCTCGCGGATAATATCCGCGAATACATTCTGCGCAGGCACAGCGCCGTAGCCCCAAGACCCCGGCCTCTCCGGGAATACGATGACCGTAGCCTCGTGGGGAGAAAACTCGGCAGGCATATAGAAGCCGTCGTTTTTAGGTGTGGTTTTCAGTTTCATATTATCTCACATTTCTGTATAGGTCAGGACAGCCTCTCCTTAAAATCCCCGTAGCCGAAGCGCTTGATAAGCTGATAGCTGCCGTCCTCACGGAGCAGGCCGAGGTCGGGCAGAGGCATACCGTTGAAAGTGTTGTTTTTCACGAACGAGTAGATAGCCATGTCCTCAAAGCAGAGCCGGTCGCCGATGCTGAGGGGCTCATCGAAGCTGTAATCTCCGAAAATGTCGCCCGCCAGACAGGTGCGTGAGGACAGGCGGTAAAGGCAGGGCTTTTCTCCCTCGCTGCCGGAAAGATAAAGCGGCGGGCGGTAGGGCATCTCCAGCACGTCCGGTGCGTGACAGGCAGCAGATGCGTCCAGTATCGCCACATCAAGTCCGTTGTGTACGATATCCATGACCTCCGTCACCAGCCAGCCGGCACGCAGCGCCACAGCCTCACCCGGTTCAAGATAGACCTGCACGCCGTAGGTCTTTTGAAGGTGCTTTATCAGCCGGCAGAGCCGCTCGCGGTCATAGTCCGGGCGGGTGATGTGATGTCCGCCGCCGAGGTTGAGCCACTTCAGCCGTGACAGATACCTGCCGAATTTCTCCTCCACTGCCCGGAGCGTCACCTCAAGCGCATCGGAGTTCTGCTCGCAGAGGGTGTGGAAGTGCAGACCGTCGAGATACGGCAGCACCGACTCGTCAAAATCGGAGATGCGCACTCCGAGCCGGGATCCAACGGCACATGGGTCGTATATGGGCGTGTCCTGCGTGGAGCATTCCGGGTTTATCCGCAGACCGATGCTCCTGCCGCGGCAGCGATCCTTGAACCTCATCAGCTGAGGCAAAGAGTTGAATACGATGTGGTCGCTGACCGATACTATCTCGTCAAACTCGCTGTCCTTGTAGGCGGGAGAGAAAACGTGTACCTCTCCGGGAAATTCCTCACGCCCGAGACGGGCTTCATACAGTCCGCTGGCGGTGGTGCCGCAGAGATATCCCGATATCATGGGATATACCGCAAAGAGGGAAAAGGCCTTCTGCGCAAGAAGTATTTTGCAGCCCGTATCCTGCATCACTTCCCGCAGCAGCTTTAAATTATATTTCAGCCCCGCCTCGTCAATGACGTAGGCGGGGGTGTTTATCTCTGAAAATACGGGTCTTGCCGGCTGCATCATTCCACCGTAACGGGGTTCTCGTCAACTACCCAGGGAAGTCCGTATTTGTTCAGCATATCCATGTAGGGATCGGGGTCGAACTCCTCAACGTTGAAAACGCCCTTTTCAGCCCATGTGCCTGAGGCCACCATTGCCGTGCCGATCATTGCGGGAACGCCTGTGGTGTAGGACACCGCCTGAGCGCCGGTCTCCCTGTAGCATTCCTGATGATCGCAGACGTTGTAAATGTAGATCGTCCTCTCCTTGCCGTCCTTCACGCCGGTGAAGATGCAGCCGATGTTGGTCTTGCCCACGGTGCGGGGACCCAGAGATGCGGGATCCGGCAGCAGCGCCTTGAGGAACTTGATAGGCACGATCTCGCGCCCCTCGAACATGACAGGCGTCGTCCCCAGCATCCCTACGTTTTCAAGACACTTCATGTGGGTCAGATAGCTCTGCCCGAAGGTCATGAAGAAACGGATGCGCTTGATGCCCGGGATATTCTTGGCAAGGCTCTCGATTTCCTCGTGATGCAGAAGATACATATCCTTCATGCCGACTCCGGCAAAATTGTACTCGCGCTTGATCTCCATAGGCTTTGTCTCTACCCAGTGACCGTCCTCCCAGTAGGAGCCGTTGGCCGATACCTCGCGGAGATTGATTTCCGGGTTGAAGTTGGTGGCAAAGGGATAGCCGTGGTCGCCGCCGTTGCAGTCAAGAATGTCGATATAGTGTATCTCGTCAAAATAGTGCTTGAGGGCATAGGCGGAATAGACCTGCGTAACACCGGGGTCAAAGCCGGTGCCGAGAAGTGCGGTCAGCCCTGACGCCTTGAATCTCTCGTCGTATGCCCACTGCCAGCTGTAGTCAAAATATGCAGTAAAGCCCTTTTCCCTGCAGCGCTTTTCATATACCGCTCTCCACTCGGGGTCGTCAGTGTCCTCGGCCTCGTAGTTGGCTGTATCTACATAGTTCGCACCGCAGGCAAGGCAGGCGTCCATGATCGTCAGATCCTGATAGGGCAGAGCCACGTTCAGAACGGTGTGGGGCCCAAACTCGTTCATAAGTGCCGTCAGCGACTCAAGGCTGTCGGCATCCACCCTTGCGGTAGTGATGACCGCCTTCGTCATGGGACGGAGCCTTTCGGCAAGAGCCTCACACTTTGAAACTGTCCTGCTGGCGATAAGTATCTCCGTGAACAGGGGATTTTCGCAGCACTTGTAGATAGCAACGGTGGCTACTCCGCCGCAGCCGATCACCATTAATTTCATACTATTTTTCCTCCTTGACTGTTTTTTTCAGAATAAGCATATATATCACCGAAAAGATCATGAACACGGCTCCCGAGAAGGAAACGTCGCTTAGGAAATGCGCCCCTCTCACAATACGGGAGAACATGACCACTGCAGAATAGGCAAACCCGCAGCCTGCCAGCATAAGCTCCCTGCCCTTCAGGGAGGTGAATATCCAGCTTAGGGCGGGAAGTGTGATAAAGCAGGTCATCGACATCATGGAATGACCGCTGGGGAAGGAAGCAAATTCGCTTTTCACTACGCCCAAGGTCTCCGGCAGCTCCTTGCTGTAGCCGGTGAAGCGCTCGTACCAGTTCATGAAGCCCACGCCCTCGTGACCCTGTATCACTATCCGGTAGCGGGGACGGCGCATGGTGCTTTTTATTACCTCCAGCAGGATGTAGGCCGTCAGTATCGTCGCCATAAGGACGATTATCCTTCTGACAAGGTTTATATCCGCGTTTTTCTTGGCCATGCTAAAGCCCAGAAAGGCCAGCGGCAGCAGCACCAGCGCAGTGATCACCATTGCAGGCACACTTCCGCGGACGCTGGGGAAAACCTCGTCCAGACAGCTGGAGGAGGTAAAGACCTTTGCACCGAAGCCGCAAAGCCCGAGGGTCAGCACGGCGGCAGTGATAAGTGCCGGCAGCCTTGCCCCGCTTTGGATCGCGCCCGCTCTCTGCAGCAGCGCCCCCGACAGCAGTATCAGTACGCCGAACAGCGGCATCGGCCCTATGGCCGCAGTCACCTTGCATAAGACATTGTCCGGCGAATACAGCGTGTCCGATATCGCCATGTCGTTAAAGGTGCCGACGATAAACAGTCCGGCAAAGATACAGAAGGCAGCGCAGGAAAAGGCGATAAGCCTGCCTGTGTTCTGTTCGGAGGTTTTCATTGTTCTGACTTCCTTTCGGCATACAAATTTTTGCAAATCAGCAGATGTACCGCCGAGATGATAAGCATCAGCACAGTCCCGGTGCTTACGTCGCTCAAATAGTGGGCTCCTACGATGATCCTTGCCAGCATGACCATAGCACCGAAGCAGGCGCCGCATACTGCCAGCCCGTAGGGATCTCTGATCTAAAAGAGACTGTCGGATATATCCCGGTCATTCCCGGCGCCAACGGCTATCCCGGCAATGCAGAGAGCAATAAGCGCTCCCGCCGGTATAAGGCGGCGGTTTATGCTTCCGGCATTATTCATGCTTCATCCTGCCCTCTTCCTCCTCAAGGAGATCCTCCACATACTTTGGCAGCATGAAAGCCCCGGTGTGCAGATTGGTGGTGTAGTACCAGGTCTTGATATGCCTGTCCTTCCAGCGCTTGGCATCCAGATCTTTAAGGGGATGATACTTCTTTGAGGCAAAGCCGAAGAGCCAGTAGCCCGAGGGGCAGGTGGGTATATGCGCTTGATATACGCGGCTGATAGGGAAGCTCCGGAAGGCCTTGCGGTGCATAGCCCGGCAGGTCTCCTCGTCCTCGGCAAAGAAGGGTGAGCCGTGCTGATAGACCATTATCCCGTCCTCGTGGAGCGCCTTGAAGCAGGAGCCGTAAAACTCCTTTGTGAACAGTCCCGCCGTATGTCCCAGCGGGTCGGTGGAGTCGTTGATTATAAGATCGTACTCGTCCTGCTTGCCCCGGAGAAAGCGCAGGCCGTCCCGGTAGTGCAGCTGCACCCGGCTGTCGTCGAGACCCCTTGCGTTGTCCGGAAAGAACTCCCGGCAGACCTTTACAAACAGCTCGTCCGGCTCCACCACGTCGATGACCTCGATCTCGTCGTAATAGGAAAGCTCTCTTGCCACGCCGCCGTCACCGCCGCCGATGACCAGTACCTTTTTCACGCTGGGGTGTACCGCCATAGGAACGTGGACGATCATTTCGTCATAGGTGAACTCGTCCTTTTCGGAGAAGATCACCGAGCCGTCCGAGGTCAGAAACCTCCCGAACTCCTCCGACTCGAACACATCTATCCTCTGAAAGTCGCTGACCCCGGAGAAAAGCTGCTTTTCCACCCTTATGGACATCTTAACGTTCTGTGTATGATATTCCGAAAACCAGAAATCCATTCATTCACCCTCCAACCAGATATCCTCGGGTCCCTTCACTTTGCCGAAGATATCTACCGTATATTTGTCATAAGCAAAATATGCATCGTAATCGCCGTCATAGTACATGACTATGTTTGTCAGCTTCATTTCCCGGGCTATCCTTTCGCCGTCACCGAGCTTTTCGGCTGCAAACTGCCGCAGCTCGCTGTCGTGCCGCCCGCACTCCCGGCAGAAGGCCTCAAGATAGGACAGCGGGTTGGTGCAGGGTTCATATTCCGTTGACGCGCATATATGTATCTCCGTCCCCAGCCAGTCAAAGCGCCCCTCGTAGCCGTCCTCGCCCAGCTCCAGTGTTCCGAGCAGATCGGAGCGCAGGGTTAGGCTGTCGATATATTCCTTAATGACCCCGGACAGATACGGCTCCTCCACGCTGTCGGAAGCTATCTCTGTCAGATACATCCCGCCCATGCGCACCTCCGGGCTGCTGTACCAAGGCTTCACCGGCGGATGCCCTTTCACACGGTATATTCCGTATTCCCGGAACAGGCTCTTGAAGGAACCGCTCTGCTGTTCTTCGGGGGTCGGCTCCCATATCATGACTGTCCGCCCCTGCTCCCGGCTGTCTGCTGTCAGGTCAATAGCTCCCAGTATCGCCAGACTGGCAAAAAATGTGCGGCTTGTCGTTTCTCCCGTTTTCGGAGCTTCATCGGAGACTGCCACAAGAAATTCGTGTATCTCGTCCTTAAACTGCTCGCGTCTGTGTTCGGGGAGTGTTCCGCCGCCGACTGTCAGCGGGTATATCATATCCGTTACCTCCGCTCAAATTGGTGTCATTCAGCCCCCAAGCCATTTTCCGCACAGGAACACGGTCGCTGCCAAAAGCACGAGCGCTCCGGCTGCATAGCCGAACATCACAGCAAGCCGGCTGTGATGATGATAATATCCGTCGCCTTCATTTAAGCACGTTGAGCCTCTCCAAGCTGCCGTCCTCCGGCCCTTGCATCGAGCAGCCCTTTTCCTTTGCGAAAAGCGTATAGTCGATTATCTCCTGCGTTATCATCTCACCCGGCGCAAGTATCGGTATCCCGGGAGGATAGCACATCACAAACTCCCCGCAGATGCGCCCCGCCGTCTCGCGGATAGGCACCAGCTCCTTTTCGGCATAGAAGGCCTTCTGCGGTGTTGCCGCAACTATGGGAGTGATATACTCTGCATTGTGCAGCAGCGACACCGGCTTTGAATAGAGCCGCTTGATATCCTCGAGCGCCCCCACAAGGCGTTCGATGTCCTGTATCCTGTCGCCTATGGAGATGTATGCCAGTATGTTCCCAATGTCGCCGAACTCGATCTGTATGTCGTATTCATCCCGAAGCAGATCATAGACCTCAATGCCGGTCAGCCCTATGTCACGGGTATATACCGACAGCTTTGTAACATCGAAATCAAAGATGCTGCCGCCGTTGACAATGTCCTTGCCGTAGGCATAATAGCCGCCGATAGAGTTGATCTCCTCCCGGGCGTACTCTGCCATTTTAGCCACCTTTTCAAACGACTCCCGCCCTCTAAGGGCAAGGTTGCGGCGTGAGATATCAAGGCTTGAGAGCAGCAGATATGAAGCCGAGGTGGTCTGCGTCAGATTGATTATCTGCTCCACATACCGGGTGTTGACATTCTCACCCAGCAGCAGCAGTGAGCTTTGGGTCAGACTGCCGCCGGACTTGTGCATGGACACCGCCGCCATATCCGCGCCCGCCTCCATAGCGGAAACGGGCAGGCTTTCGTTAAAGGAAAGATGCGTGCCGTGAGCCTCGTCCACCAGCACCAGCATATCATGCTCATGTGCGATCCTTACGATCGACCGCAGGTCAGAGCATATGCCGTAATAGGTGGGATTGTTCACGAACACTGCCGAAGCGTCCGGGTGGGCAAGGATAGCCTGCTCCACCTGAGAAAGCTCCATGCCGAGGGCGATGCCTATATGCTTGTCCACGTCCGGGTCAACATACACCGGCTCCGCACCGCAGAGGACGAGGGCGTTGATAACGCTGCGGTGGACGTTCCTCGGCAGGATTATCTTATCCCCTGCCTTGCAGGCAGTGAGTATCATGCTCTGCACCGAGGAGGTGGTCCCTCCCACCATAAAATAGGCGTGAGCCGCCCCGAAGGCATCAGCTGCCAGCTGTTCCGCGTCCATGATGACGGAAACGGGGTGACAGAGATTATCAAGGGGCTTCATCGAATTTACGTCAAGGCTTACGCACTGCTCGCCCAGCAGCTTTACCAGCTCCGGGTTGCCGCGTCCCCGCTTGTGGCCGGGAACGTCAAAGGGGACGACTCTCTGTCGTCTGAATCTTTCCAGCGCCTCATAAACGGGCGCCGATCTTTGCTTTTCAATATCCATAGCGATCTCTCCGGAATAAAAAAGCAGGTGACAATACTCACCTGCGTCATTAACGTATATGTTTGCTGCAAAATTCGCACAGACATACAGAGCATACGCCGATTACTTATTGACCGTTTCACAAGTGATAATTTTTACTTATAAAATTTGAGCTTTTAACTCAATCAATAATGCAGAGATCATCTTCTGCGTTTCGGCTTTCGACCCGCCTGTCCGTCCGGGCTTGGCTTTCCGCTTAGGGAAAGCGGTCGCTGGCCGGAGCAACACTGCCGGCCAACATTATTATAACATATCCGCCAATCCATGTCAAGACCCGTAAACCGGCTGAAGTCTCCGCAAATGACATTTGTCATCCCGACAAAGTGACTCTCTTCACTTCACAAACGTTTTCGACCGTGCTATAATGGATACAACAACGAAAAGGAGGAACCCCAAATGGCTGATACAGTTGTAAGGATAGACAACCTCGTGAAAAGATATAAGGATCTTATCGCTCTCGATCATCTCTCTCTCGAGATAAAGGAGGGCGAGGTGTTCGGGCTTCTGGGGCCCAACGGCTCCGGCAAGACCACCACAATAAACTGCCTGCTGTCGCTGCTGGCCTTTGACAAAGGCACCGTCGAGATCTTCGGAAAGGAAATGACCCCCACCAGCTACGACATCAAGCGTGAGATCGGCATCATCATGCAGAACGTTGCCGTCTTTGACGAGCTGACAGTCTATGACAACATCGACTATTTCTGCGGCCTATACATCACCGATAAGGAGGAGCGCAGGAGGTGCGTTGAGGAGGCGATCAAGTTCGTGGGTCTGGAGGACTTCACGAAATTCTATCCCAAGAAGCTCTCCGGCGGTCTGCTGAGAAGGCTGAACATAGCCTGCGGCATCGCCCACAAGCCCAAGCTTATAATCCTTGACGAGCCGACGGTAGCCGTTGACCCCCAGAGCCGCAACAAGATCCTCGAGGGCATCGAGGAGCTGAACCGGCAGGGAGCGACCGTTATTTATACCTCCCATTACATGGAGGAGGTGGAGCAGATCTGTACCCGCATAGCTATCATGGACAAGGGGCACAAGGTAGCCGAGGGCACCAAGGCAGAGCTTAAAAAGATGATAAAGAACACCGAGACGATCACGGTGGAGATCCCGGAGCCCTCCGAAGAGGTGAGCCGCGAGATAAGCGAGCTGCCCCACGTCTATAAGACCGAGTACAAGGACGACCGGCTTACAGTGTGGTGCTCCGGCGGCAAGCACAACCTTATCAGAGTCTTGGGAGTGCTTCAAGATCACGATATGCACATCGGCAGAGTCTATAGCGAGCTGCCCACGCTCAACGACGTGTTCCTTGAGATCACAGGCAAGGCGTTGAGGGACAAGGAGGACTGAAAATGTTTCTTCACAATCTTAAATACGAGCTGCTGGCACAGCTAAGGGTCAGAATGTTCATCATCTGGCTGCTGGTGTTCCCGATCGCTCTCGGGTTCTTCTTCAAAATGGCCTTCTCCGGCATCTACGAGAAGCAGGATGTTTTCAGCACCGTTCCCGCAGCGGTGCTGACGGATAACGATGACCCCCAGCTCAAGGCTGTTTTGGAGCAGCTGGAAAAGTCGGAAAAGCCGGTGCTGAAGGTGTCCTACCTGTCGGCAGAGGAGGCCGAAAGGCAGCTGAAGGAGGAGACGGTCGAGGGGATCATCCGCTCCGAAAACGGCGTGCTGAAGCTCACCGTTGCCGGCGAGGGCATGAACGAGACCATACTCAAATCCTTCTGCGACAGATACAACTCAAACGCCGAGATAATCAAAGCGTCCGCCGCCGACCCCGCAAGGATCGCGGCAGTCTCCGGCATACTGATGCAGGACATCTCTCCGGTGGAGGATATCAGACTCTCCGGCGGCAACACGAATTACTACGACGAGTATTTCTACAATCTTATTGCAATGGTGGGGCTTTTCGGCGCTCTGATCGGTCTGACTATCACCATTGAGAACCAAGCGAACCTCTCTCCCCTCGGTGCCCGGAAGAACTGCTCTCCCACACCCAAGTCCGTAAGTCTGACGGCAAGCCTTGTGAGCCGCTTCATTATGCAGACCGCTGTTATGATCGTATGTGTCACCTTCCAGCAGTTCGTGCTGGGCGTTGACTACGGCAGAAATCTTCCGCTGGTGTATTTGGCGGCGATCTTCTCCGGCATCCTCGGCGTGAGCCTCGGCTTTATGGTCGGCTCGTTAGGCAGAGGCAGCAAGGATCTCAAAACCAGCGTCACCACGGCGGTGGTCATGCTAAGCTGCTTCCTTAGCGGGCTTATGGTGGGGAACATGAAGTCCGTTATCGCAAGATATGTCCCGATAGTCAACGAGATCAACCCCGCATCGGTCATCAGCGACTGCTTCCACTGTCTGAACATTTATGATGACTACAGCAGATTCATTTCCAAGCTGATCGTTATGGCAGTGATGACCTTTATCTTCTCGTTCATCGGCTTTATTCTGACAAGGAGGCGCAGGTATGCAAGTCTTTAAGGTTTTCTTTCAGATCCTCAAAAAGAAATACAAGAGCGCTCTGATCTACACTGTTATTTTTCTTGTGATCTCCTACGGACTTTCCAACAGCAATACAAGGAATACCGAGTTCAAGGAGTCAAAGCTGAACATTGCGGTAATGGACGAGGACGAGAGCTTCCAGTCCGGGGCGCTGAAGGATCTCATCGGCAGAAAGCACACCGTCAAGAGCATCGACTATGACAAGGACACCCTGACAGAGCTGCTTTACTGGGAGGAGTACGATTACATCCTCGTTATCAACAACGGCTTCTCCGAAGCGCTTGCAGCAGGGAAGACCGAGGGGCTCTTCAAGGAGTACCGCGTTCATGACAGCTTTTCATCGGTCTATATGAACAGCATCCTCGGCGAATACGTCAAGACCGCTCAAGCCTATGCCGCTGCCGGCCTTAGCTGGGAGGAGGCCGCCGCAAGGACTGCCGAGACCCTGAGCCGCGACACCGAGGTCACCTACTGGTCGGATGTGGCCGAGGGCTCGGAGGAGTATTCGCTCTGGTTCTCGCATTACTTCCAGTATATGCCCTATATCCTGATCTCCGTGCTGCTTTCGGCTCTCGGGCCGGTGCTTTCGGCACTGAACAAAAAGGAGATACGCTATCGGACAGAATGCTCGTCCCTTTCCGCACGCAGCACCACCCCACAGATATTCGCAGCCTCGGCAGTGTTCGTGATCGCGCTCTGGCTGATCTACATGATCGCAGGCGCTGTTATGAAGGGCGGCATCTACGAGGGCAGGGCGTGGCTGGCAGTGCTGAACAGCTTTGTGTTCACTCTTGTGGCCGCCGGTATAGCGATATTCGTTTCCTCCTTCAGCCTTGAGGACAACGTGGGCTCGATGATAACTCAAGTTATCGGCCTCGGCATGAGCTTTATCTGCGGTGTGTTCGTGCCGCTGTCGGTACTCGGGGACAGCGTTAAAGCGGCGGCGAGGTTCCTGCCGGCCTACTGGTACATCCGTGCAAACGATATGCTCAACGGAAGAGACCCCTTCAGCGCCGGACAGTTCGCGGTCTGCCTTACGATACAGCTGGGCTTTGCAGCCGCCCTGTTCCTTATGACCCTCGTGATAAAGCGCTCAAGAAGAAGAGAGTCCTTTTGACCGATAATTTCCTCCTGCCGCCCGAGCAATGCCGCACGGGCGGCATTTCGCTGCATAAGGATTGACTTTTGCAGCGAAAGGTGTTATAATTTCAAAAGCAGCATCCCGCCGGGACTGGGCGGTGCTGCTTTTATGTGCAAGTCCCGATGTATGGCGTTGAAACTGCTTCCTTGCGAGCCTCGAAAAAGCATATATCCAACCTTGTCTCGTTCCCGAAGCGCGATTTCCAATGCCGTTTTCAGTAAGCTAAGGAGTTCAATATGAAGATCAGAAAGATACTTTCCGCCTGCATCGCTGTTACCTGCTGTGCTGCGGTGATGTCCGGCTGCGGGAACGATATCGGATCGGACAGCGGCTCGACGAGCCTTACCAAGGTGACCACCGCTGCCGGCACGCCGGAGGTCACTACTGCTGCCACCGAGGCGACCACTACAGAGGTGACCACCACCACTCCCGAGGTCACCACCCCCAAGAACACCGCCGTGACCGTACCCGAGGAGGACGTTTACCCCACCACCGGCGAATGGGCGGATAACAACATCGTCATCGCTGACAGATACGAGGGCGACAAGATCCGCGCTCTGCTGCCCTTCTATTCTACCGACAGCATCGGCCAGTGGTACGCCGAGGTGCTTAACAGCTACAAGGAAATGGTAGGCGAGGACGTCAATGTCTATAACATGAGCATACCCCTTGCATCACAGTTCTATATGCCCCCCGGGTACGAGGATGTCTTTGCCGATCAAGCCGACGGCATCAAGAACATCGGCAGCGCCCTTGAGAATGTGACCAATGTGGATCTTATCGACACCATGTCGGCACATCTCAACGAGTACATCTACTCCCGCACCGACCACCACTGGCAGCCGCTTGGAGCATATTATGCGGCGCAGAAATTCTGCGAGGCGGCAGGCGTTGATTTCGTCGATGACCTCTCAAAGTACGAAAAGTGCGTGAAGGAGGACTTCTGCGGAACGATGTACAGCTTTACCAACGTGCAGGAGCTTTGGGATCATCCCGACACCTTCACCTATTACAAGCCGCAGAACGACTACACCACCACCTATTACGACGAGGCCTTTACCGCCGGCACCGAGGGCGATCTGTTCTTCGACTGGGTCGAGGGCGTGGGCTGCTATTCGGTATTCATGGGCGGAGATATACAGATCACCGAGATCAAGACCGACGTTGACAACGGCCGCTGTGTAGTGCTTATCAAGGACAGCTACGGCAACGCACTGGTGCCCTTCCTTGTGGGCAGCTTCGAGAAGATCTATGTCGTGGATTTCAGATATGCAGAGATCGGCATGAAGGAGCTGTTTGAAAAGGTCGGAGCAACGGATATACTTTTCGGAATGTCTATATCCAGCGGCTATACCCCAGGCCAGATCGAATGCATCGAGGGGATAAAGGAATAGCTGCGGCTGACTATACTGATGTCTGAAAGGAAAACTGCTTTGTCCCGAAAAATCATGTTCTTCGATATCGACGGCACCCTTATCCCGGAGATCCCGGGGGTCGGGGTGCCGAAAAGCACACTCAAGGCTCTTTCCCTTGCCCGCCGGGCAGGGAATCTGCTTTTTATAAACACAGGCCGCCCCGCCTGCAACGTGGATGATGACATCCGCTCCCTTGACTTTGACGGCTATGTATGCGGCTGCGGGACGGATATATACTGCGGCGGCAGGGAGATATTCTACCGCACCGTGGATAAGCCCCTCTGCCTTTCTGTGGTGCGCCTCCTGCGGGAGTGCGATGCCGTACCGATGTTTGAGCGCCGCGACGGCGTGTTTTTCGATCCTGCCGCGCGGCAGGTGCCGATGATAGAGGCGGTAAGGAAGGGCTTTGCCGCACAGGGCAAGAATGTTGACCGCTCGGCAGAGGACGAGGACTTTTCCTTTGACAAGTTCATAATCTGCTACGACGGAAAAAGCGATACCGCCCGCCTGAGAGCCGAGCTTGAAAAGGACTTCTTCTGGATACACCGCGGCAAGGGCTTTGCGGAGATCGTCCCCCGAGGATGCTCAAAGGCCACCGGCATAGAGGCAGTGCTAAGCTTCTGCGGTCTGGACAAAAAGGATGCCTATGCCGTGGGCGACAGCCTTAACGACCTGCCGATGTTCAGCGCGGCGGGGACGTCTATTGCTATGGGCAACGGTCTGCCGCTTATCCCCTATGCGGATCATGTTACCGATGATATCATGCAGGACGGTATCTACAATGCTATGGAGCATTTCGGCTTTTTCTGACAGGAGGAGCATATGTTAGTTGAAAACGGTGAATGGATAATGCTGGGTGCCCGCCGCGGCGACCCGGATATGGTACATGACATAAATGAACTGATCGCTTACGTTGACAGGGTGGGCTTTCTGCCCTTGTTTTCAAACGACATCTCCGGCTTTTCCGCCGAGGAACACGCCGATGCCCGTTACTGGTGGAGCGGCGATCCCGTCCGCGACCCTTGGGAGTGGCGCGTTCAAGCGGCGCAGTCCGGCAGGGTGGCCTATGGGAAATTCTTCTCCGGCAAGGCCGGGTTCATCTCGCTGGAGTGGCTGCCTTATTTTGCCAACGCCCGCCGGGACGGGTACGATTTCGACAGCCTCTACGAGGAGGGGCTTGCCAAGGCCAGAGAAAAGCGCATCATGGAGCTTTTCGGCGAGGGCAGACAGCTTTACTCCTACGAGATAAAGTCGGCGGCCGGCTTCGGCAAGGGGGGCTTCAAGAATTTCAGCGGCATAATGACCGAGCTTCAGAACAAGCTTTATCTTGTCATCACCGATTTCCGCCGCCGGAGGAACAAGCGTGGAGAGGAATACGGAATGCCGGTCGCCCGCTATGCCTGTCCGGAGGATCTTTGGGGCTACGACCTTGTGACCTCTGCCTATACGGAGGAGCCCTCGGCATCCTTGGAGCGCATCAAATCCCGCCGCAGGGAATGCTTCGGGGAGTGAGATCTGACAATTGATTGACAGTTGATAATGGACATATCGCACCGAAGGCGTTCCTTTCATTATCAACTATCAAATACCCATTATCAACTGTAAGCGTGTGTTCAAAAGCCGCCCTCCTGCCGTTTTCAAGCGGCGGGAGGGCGGCTGCGTGTGTGTGGGCATCAGCGGCATTATCTGACGCTGTCGTGACGTTTGTTGTTGTAGATGAAGTTCACCACGGCCATAGTGATGATGACGGCATAGCCTATGAAGCTCCAGAGGTCGGGGATGTCTCCGAAGAGGAAAAAGCCGAGGGTCGTGGAGAAGATAAGCTGCGAATAGTCATATATCGAGATCTCTCTTGCAGGGGCGTGGGTGTAGGCGGCGGTAATGGTGAACTGTCCGCCTGCGGCCGAGGCGCCGGCTCCCAAAAGGCAGAGCAGCTGTGCCGCCGACATGGGCTTGAAATCAACGATCAGGAACGGCAGGCAGAACAGGCAGGAAAAGGCCGAGAAGAAGGCCACTATCAGCGGCCCCTTTACGCCGTGCTGCCCGAGATAGTGGACACAGGTATATGCAAGTCCCGCTCCCATACCTCCCGCAAAGCCTGCAAGAGCCGGCAGCAGATCAACGTTTGAGAGGCTGGGCTTGATTATCAGCAGGCTCCCGCCGAAGGCTATGATGACTGCCGAAAGCTGGAAAAGAGTCAGCTTTTCTTTAAGTATAATGTAGGAGAAGACTATAGCAAAGAAGGGCGACATCTTATTGAGCATCGAGGCATCCGAAAGCACAAGATGATCTATAGCGTAGAAGTTGCCGATCATTCCCACCGTTCCGGCAAGGGCTCTGACCACCAGCGGGAAAAGGAGCTTTTTTTCTCCGAGCCGCAGAGGTATGCGCTGCTTTATCAGCACTCCCGCAGCGAAGAACAGCGCCACGAAATTGCGGAAGAAGGTCTTTTGAAAGGTGGGCAGGTCGCCGGAGAGCCTTACAAAGGCGGCCATGAAAGCAAAGCACAGCGCCGAGATGCAGATATAGATTATTCCCTTATAGCGCTTGGGAATGCTCATTTTGCACCTCCCCGGGCGGACATATATTCATGCTCGCGTGCAAGCTCCTGCAGCAGAGCGCCCAGCGTCCAGCCGGCGTTTGAGGGGGTAAGCACCGCCTTCAGCGCCACCCGGATATCCTCCTGCCGCAGGGCATCCACGGTCTGTGAGAGGCCGGCTCTGTCGAACCCCGCAAAGATAAGGCACTCTCCCGCCTGCCCCGGGGCGCTGCTCTGCACCTGTCCGGCAGGTCTGCACAGCTCGCCGGCAGTCAGTCCCTCTTCTCCCGCATAAACAGGCCGCAGCTTGATGTTCTCTCTGTCGCAGAAAAGCGAGAGCGAGGCAAGCTTTTTTTCATCCAGTCCATAGGCGGCTATCAGCTTTATAGGCGGAACGGTTTTTGCTTTCATGACATATCTCCTTTATGAAGCGACTGCCTCTGCATCCGTATTCCCCGGAGCAGAGGCAGTTTAGAACATTATGCGTAGGTGTTCAGTTCATTCTGCATCAGAGCGTAAGCGACTATCGCGATGAAAATACCCAGCACCAGATAAAGAACTGCGTTGTTCCCGGCGGGAACACCTTTCATAGCGTGGATCTTGTCGATCCTCTCGCCCTGCTTATAGCACCAGTAGATGCCGTAGATGCCGAAGGTAACGATCGTGAGCAGTATTACAAGACCGCCGCTGATATCCGGTGCCTCGCCTGCCACAGCATGGGTCTCCTCATGCAGCTTATACACCCAGTATAACATATAGATCCCGAAGGTGACGATCGACAGCAGGATACAGATACCGATGCTCCTCTTTTCAACTACGATCGTGCCGCCCATAGGCTGCTGCATCGCCGGTGCGCCGCAGTTGGGACATACGGTTCCCTCAAACTGCTGCCCGCAATTCTGACATACCATTGTGTTTTCCTCCTCTGACATATGATTTGTTGGTCACAGACCGGGACGTATCGGCGGATACTATCCGCCGATACACCGTCCTGCAATAATCATAACACATATTTCCGTAAAAATCAACCGTCTGCGAAAATTTTACTCGTTTTCAAACAGCGGCGTCGAAAAGTATCTCTCGGCGGTATCGGGCAGAACAGTGACCACGGTCTTGCCTTTGCCCAGCTTTTTTGCCAGCTTGAGAGCCGCCGCCACATTTGTGCCGCTGGAGATGCCGCACATGATGCCCTCTCTGCGGGCAAGCTCCTTTGAGGTGCTGATAGCCTCCTCGTCGGTGACGATGTAGATCTCGTCATAGATGTTCAGATCGAGGTTCCCGGGGATAAGCCCGTCGCCGATGCCCATTTGCAGATGTGTGCCTATCGTGCCCCCCGCAAGTATAGCCGCGTTCTCCGGCTCAACAGCCCAGATCTCGATCTCCGGGAATCTCTCCCGGAGGGTGCGGCCGATGCCGCTTAGAGTCCCGCCTGTGCCGAAGCCGGAGCAGAAGCCGTCGATAGGGCAGCCCGCCTGCTCGATTATCTCCGGGCCGGTGTGATCCTCGTGGACCTGCGGGTTGGCAGGATTTTCAAACTGCTGCGGAATGTAAACGTTGGGATCCTCCTCCCGCATACGCTCCGCTATCCGCAGACATTCGTCCATGCACTTGCCGATGTCGCCGTCATCGTGGACAAGGCGCACCTCGGCACCGTAGTGTCTGACCAACATCCGCCTTTCACGGCTCACCGAGTCCGGCATGATTATCACTGTCCTGTAGCCCTTGACTGCCCCGATAAGCGCAAGGCCGATGCCCTGATTGCCGCTGGTGGGCTCGACTATCACAGTGTCGCTGCCGATAAGCCCTGCTTTTTCAGCGGCGGCGATCATATTGTAGGCCGTCCGGGTCTTTATGGAGCCTCCCACATTCAGCCCCTCGAATTTCACCAGCACCTGCGCCGAGTCCTCTCCCACCATGTTGGAAAGCCTTATCAGCGGAGTGTTGCCCATAGCCTCAAGAATATTGTTGCAGATCATTATTAACCCCCACATTCATATATGCATTCTATATATTATATCATACAGACAGGAGTTTGTCAAATATCGGACAGAAAAAAAAGCGTCCCGCAAACATCAAGACCACGGAGATCAAATTGATCCTCTTGCCGCTATTCTGCTTGACAAAACTGCTGTGTTATGCTATAATACCAAAGTAAATAAATCGTAAATATTTTGAAAAGGTGTTGACAAAGCTATGCTGCTTCTGTATAATCAGACAG
>JAFSSS010000033.1 GCA_017450925.1 Ruminococcus sp.
CCGTCCTCCCGCACTCGCAGGAAATAGCGATAGCGATTTTCCGTACGCAGAACAACACAGCTGCAGTGCAAACATGAACGATACAAAGCGGGTTCGCAGGAAAGAGTGCGGGGCGATTTTCCGTCCCGCAAAACAACGCAACTGCGGTGCAAACAGGAACGATACAAAGCGGGGTCGCAGGAAAGAGCGCAGGGCGGGTATTAGCGCTCCGGCTTTGTGTCCTGCGGGACGGAAAATCGCTGGCGCTCTTTCCTGCGAGTGCGGGAGGACTGCTTTTCCCGGCGCTGCATTTGGTTTGTCCCCGTTACTTTGTTTGGGATCACTGCCTTTGCGCCCTACTGGTTACTTGTGCAGCGCCGGATTGTCTCGCTATCGCGAGCCAAGTGGGTCGCTGTCCCACACCCTGCAAGGGGCTCTGCCCCTTGACCCCGCTGGGGCGCTGCCCCCGTCCCCGCAAGCCTCTGGCGCGAGGCTTGACCGCGCGCTTTATCTCGCTCCGCGTTCTTTTCCCCGCACTTTGTTCGACCTGCCCGCTTCCTCCTATTGCTCCATTATCTCCCTCAATCGCTTCAACAGCTTCTTCTCCTTTCTCGATACCTGTACCTGCGTCATCCCCATTACCTCCGCCGTCACCGACTGCGTCTTTCCAAGAAAATATCGCAGATATATCAGCCTCCTGTCCTCCGCCGATAACTCCCTCAATGCTTGACTTAACCCCAGCCGATCCGTTATCTCTCCCTCCGGCGAGGGCGTCGGTACGTCTGCCTCTGCGTTGTCCCCTCCCTCAAGATCACACGTCAAGCTTACCGGCGGCAGCGCCGCCTCCAATGCCTCGGTCACAAGCTCCGGCTCGCTGCCCGTCAGCTCCGCTAACTCCCTTACCGTCGGCTCACGGCCCTCTTTTAAAAGGAATCGCTCCCTCTCCCGCGTAAGCCGCAGCGACAGCTCCTTAAGACTCCTGCTTACCTTTACCGTCCCGCCGTCCCGGAACAGCCGCCTTATCTCTCCCAATATGACCGGCACCGCATAGGTCGAAAACCTTACTCCCCGCCCCGCATCAAACGCCTTAGCCGCCTTGATAAGCCCCAGACAGCCCGCACCGTAAAGGTCGTCATACTCAATGCCCTTGCCGCGGAAACGATTGGCACATAGGTGGACAAGTCCCACGTTCTCCTCCGTTAAACGGTCAGCTTCGGGTGTCATGTGCCGTTCTTTTGGTGCGGAGTGTGCGCAGCATCGTGACGGTGGTGCCGCGCCCCGGACTGCTCCTTACCCGGAGCGTGTCCGTAAAGCTTTCCATTATAGCAAAGCCCAGCCCAGCCCGCTCCTCATCGGGGGCAGTAGTGAAAAGAGGCTCCCGCGCCTTGCCGATGTCGCTGATGCCGCAGCCCCGGTCGGTAATGCTTATGTAAAGGCGGCAGCCCTCCAGCAGCCGCACCTCCATTTTGATCTCGCCCACTCTGTCCCGGTAGGCGTGGACTATGCAGTTGGTCACAGCCTCCGATACCGCCGTTTTGATCTCGCTTATTTCATCTACAGCCGGATCGAGCGCCGATACAAAGCCCGATACCGCCAGCCTCGCAAACCTCTCGTTCTCCGAAAGGCTCGGAAAGCGCAGTATGACACGGTTCAGTATTTTTTCCTTCGTTTTCATATCGTTAAACCTCCGATAAGGCTGCGGCGCTCACTGCGGACTATGCTGCAAAGTCTCTGCACGCCTGCCAGCTCCATGATCTTTCTGACCTCCGGCTGCGGGTTGACCGCGATCACCGTCCCGCCAAGGTCGGTCATCAGCTTGCATCTTCCGATGATAAGCCCGATGCCCGAGCTGTCCATAAAGCTGACATCCCCGAAATCCAGTATCAGCCGCAGCGGCAGCCGCCGCATTATCTCTTCATCTACGGGCATCCTAAGCCCCTTGGCGGTGCAGTGGTCTATGTCTCCCGAAAGCTCCGCCAGCAGAGTTCTGGTCTCTGCATCGTAAAATGTTGTGACCGGCATTTTTATCCTCCCATGCATGATCTTCACCGCCCTGTTTTGCAGCGGCGTAATAATAATACCACCCCGAGCGAGAAAATTCTGTCGCTTTCGGGGAACGTCTTACCGCCTGCCGCACATTTTTCGTAGAAAACCGGGCGCTAAATTTGTGCAATATTTTTAAATAATATGTTTGCATTTTCTGCGGGAATGTTGTATAATAATATATTGTAGGTTATTATGCCCGCTGACGGAGCAGGATCTCCTATCAAAACGGACGAACTAAAAGGACGATGCTTATTATGCTATATCATTTCTGGGGAAACAGCACCGATGTCCCATTCATGGCGATACTTATACTGTTCAGCGCTGTGCTGGCCTTTGTATGCTTCAAGGTGTTCGCAAGGCTCCTGCCCCGCGACCACGGGCGGGAATTTGCCGTCAACGGTGAGCTTTCACAGGGCAAGCCGCGCGGCGCCGGGATAATACTCGTGTCGGTGTTCACTGTATGCACTGCCCTGTTTTCAAAGATGAGCATTGAAATGGTCATCAACCTCGCGCTGATCTATGCGGCTATGCTGACCGGCTTTCTCGACGATGCCGCAAGGGTGCCGTGGGGCGAGCTGAAAAAGGGTCTCCTCGATCTGGTGATCTCCGCGGGAACAGCGATCACCTTTGTGGTGAACAATTCCTCGCGGGTGGCTTTCCTCGGTACCTCCTTTGAGCTGCCTAAGGCGGTGTATGTTATACTCGCCACGGGGCTGGTGTGGCTTAGCATCAATGTTGTCAACTGCTCCGACGGCGTTGACGGCCTCTGCGGTTCGCTTTCAATGGTGTCGATATTCCTGTTCTCGAAATTCCTGCCGGGCAATCCGGGCTCGGAATTTGTTGAGCCCTCGGTAGTGATGCTGACGGTTTTGGCGGCCTATCTTTGGTTCAACTGCTCGCCCAGCATGATGCTTATGGGCGATGCCGGCTCGCGGGCGCTGGGAGTTTTCATCGCTCTGCTGGCGATGCAGTCGGGTCACCCGTTCATATTCATCCCGCTGGTGCTGGTGATGCTCCTTGACGGCGGCCTTGGGCTGGTAAAGCTGTCGGTAAGACGTGTGTTTCATTCCAAGACCTTTATGGACGGCATCCGCACACCTCTCCATGACCACGCCCGAAAGCTCAGGGGCTGGTCGGATACGCAGGTGGTCATCCGATTCGTGCTGATACAGCTTATCCTCGGACTGATCGTGGTGTATTTCGTAATGTTCACACTTAAATAATATCAGACTTTAAGGAGATAATACGTTTGAAGAAAACCGTTATCTACGCCTTGAATGTGCTGTTCATATTCTTGATCGGCGTGCTTACCTTTCGGCTGGTGTTCAAGGATCGGGCTTTGGGACAGATACTTGACGACCTTGACAAGGCGAACAAGCTGTGGCTCCTTGGGGGAGCAGTGCTGGCAGTGCTGTTTGTGGCGGGTGAGGCCGTTATAATCAGGTATATGCTGGGGCTGTTCAAGGAAAGGATACCTCTTCGGAGATGCCTTAAATACAGCTTTGTGGGCTTCTTTTTCAGCTATATAACCCCCTCCTCCTCCGGCGGACAGCCGGCGCAGATGTACTATATGAAAAAGGACGGCATCGGCCTCGGGCATTCCACGCTGACAATGCTCGTCATCACACTGACCTTCAAGGCGGTGCTGGTGGTCTTTGGCGGAGCGTTCTTGATATTCCGGCGGGAGCTGGTGCTGGAAAACACGGGCGATTACTTTTGGCTGGTGGTCACGGGCTTTATGCTCAATCTGATATATACCGCAGGGCTGGCGTTCCTGCTGCTGAAGCCAAAGGCCGCCTGTAAGCTTATAAACGGCACGGTAAGGCTGCTGTGCAGGATAGGGCTTATCAGCCCGAAGAAGCGGCAGCGGCTGTTCCATAAGGTGGTTAGGCTGGAAAAGACCTACAGGCAGGGAGCGGAATACGTCCGTACCCACCTCGGGACGATAGCAAGAGTATTCGGCATGACCTGCGTGCAGAGGCTGTTCTTCTTCGCAGTGACATGGGTGGTGTATCAAAGCTACGGCCTTTCGGGAACAAGCTTCCTTGACATCGTCGTTCTGCAGACCATGATCGCCGTGAGCGTTGAGATGCTCCCGCTGCCGGGTGCGGCAGGGATAACAGAAGCCTGCTTTATGGTGATGTTCGGCGGCATATTCGGCGAGGCGCTGGTAAGACCCGGAATGCTGTTGAGCCGCGGGCTCACCTTCTATGTGATACTCTTCCTCGGCGCCGCAGTAACACTGGGTGCGCATATCGCCGCCGCCAAAAAACAGCGTGCGGACAAACATGAAAACAAGAAGTCACGGCGGGCGGATCTGGCCGCGTGACGCAGTCAGACAGAAATAACAATGGGAGTGAAAAAAATGATCGGCTTTTATAACTATACCGTTATCCTTACTTACCTGAGCCTCTGCTCGGCGGTGTTCGGCATTACGCAGGTGTTCGAGGGGAAAGAGTCTATTGCTTTCCTCTGCCTCGTCATCTCGGGTATATGCGACCTCTTCGACGGCAAGGTCGCCCGTCACAAAAAGGACAGAACAGATCAGGAAAAGATATTCGGTATCCAGATCGACTCCCTTGCGGACCTTGTGTGCTTCGGCGTGCTGCCCGCCTGCATCGGCTATCACTACGGCTTCAACCACGGCCTCGGGCTCATAGCGGCGCTGATGATCGTCCTCTGCGGCCTTATCCGTCTTGGCTATTTCAACGTAATGGAGGAGGAGCGCCAGCGCACCTCTGCCGAGAACCGCAAGGAGTATCAGGGCGTGCCTATCACCACCTCCTCAATGCTCCTGCCCCTGCTTTTCATGGGAAGATACAATATCCCCAAGGAGGCCTATCCCTACGTTTTCCAGGGCTTCATGATCGCACTCTCGATACTCTTTGTCGTTGATATCAGAGTCAAGAAATTCTCTACAAGAGGTATCGTTATCCTCTTTACCATAGGCGCAATAATCGTCCTCGGCTATCTGAAATTCGGACCCAAGGGCTAAGCGAGATCACAGAAAGGAACGGATGAATATGAAATACCGCGACAGAAAAGGCAACGAATTTGACCAGACCACCGCTCAGGACGAATTCCTTAGCAAGATGTATAACTCCATGATCGGCAGGGCCTGTATGAAAATAACCGCGATACCGCTGTTTTCAAAGATATCCCGCCTGTTTCTCGACAGCAGGTTCTCCTCTTATTTCGTGCTGCGGTTCGCAGAGCGCAACGATATCGACATCTTCGATTACGAGAACAAGCGCTATTATTCCTTCAACGATTTCTTCACCCGGAAGATAAAGCCCGGCAGAAGGCGTATCGACAGCGGAAGGGATATCATAGTTGCTCCCTCTGACGGAAAGGTGAGCGCCTATGAGATCACGGGCTCGAATGTTTTTGTGGTCAAGAATTCCGTCTATACCGTTGAGTCACTGCTCAGAGATACAAAGCTGGCAAGGAAGTATATCGGCGGGACCGCCTTTATCATCCGCCTTACGCCTGATGATTATCACAGATATATCTACTGCACCGACGGCGAAAAGAGCCACGACCGCACTATCCGCGGCAGACTGCATACGGTCAATCCCATAATCAACAAGTATATCCCCGCCTATAAGGAAAACAGCCGGGAATACTGCATGATAAGAACTGCCGGCATAGGCGACGTCATCCAAATGGAGGTCGGCGCTATGTTCGTCGGCAGGATCACCAATAAGCACCCCTACGGCAGACGCACCGTCCGCAAGGGCGAGGAAAAGGGCTATTTCGAGTTCGGCGGCTCGACTATCATCCTGCTGACCGAAAAGGGGAAGATCGCCGCCGAGGAGGATCTGCTCCTCAATACCCGCGAGGGCTTTGAGACCAAGATATTACAGGGAGAAACGATCGGACGCAAGCCCGCCGCAGAATAAAAGCGGCGGCACCGTCCGCTTTCAAAAGGGGCATAAGAAAATTGATCCGGATAAGCAATTATTCTGAATTTGATAAATATCACGCCTATGACGGGAACGACCTCGGCGCTGTCTATTTCGCCGACAGGACTGTTTTCAAGACCTGGTCGCCCTATGCCACGGGCGTTTATCTTAATCTGTACCTTGACGGCGAGGGTGCAAACCTTATCGAGACCGTACCTATGGAGCTGATGAGCCGCGGCGTATGGTATGTCGAGCTGATGTATCATGCCGAGGATATATACTATACCTTTACCTATGAGTTCGATAACAGGAAGCGCTTTGAAACTATCGACATCTACGCCCATGCCTGCGGCGTAAACGGACAGCGGGGCTATCTTGTGGATATGAAGCGCACCGACCCTCCGGGCTGGGAGGAAACTCCGAGGCCGGTATGCGCCTCGCCCTGCGATGCAGTGGTCTATGAATGCCACGTCCGGGATTTTTCGATAGATGCCTCCTCCGGTGCCGCCCCCGGGGACAGAGGAAGATTCACCGCATTCACCAAAGAGGGTACGCGGTATCATAACGTCACCACCGGCCTTGACCACCTCAAGGAGCTGGGCATCACCCACGTTCAGCTGCTGCCGGTGTTCGACTATGCCACCGTAGATGAGAGCAAGCCCTATAAAGCCCAGTACAACTGGGGCTATGACCCCATGAACTACAACTGCCTCGAGGGCTCCTATTCCTCCGACGCCTTTGACCCCCGCGCAAGGATAAGAGAGTTCAAGCAGCTTGTTCAGACACTGCACAGAAACGGCATAGGCGTTATCATGGACGTGGTGTATAACCACACCTATTATACCGAGGAATCAGCGTTTCAGAAGTCCTTCCCGAACTACTATTACAGGCTTGACCGTAACGGCAGGCTCTCAAACGGCTCCGGCTGCGGGAACGAAACAGCCTCGGAGCACGCTATGTACCGCAAGTATATGATAGAGTCGCTGAAATTTCTGGCGACCGAGTATAAGCTCGACGGCTTCAGATTTGACCTTATGGGTCTGCACGACATCGAAACGGTGAATATGATCCGCGATGAGCTGAATAAGTTTGACCCTCCCCTGCTTATGTACGGCGAGGGCTGGACAGGCGGCGAATCTCCCCTGCCCTCGGACAAGCTCGCTTATAAGTGGAATTCCTACAGCTTCGGCAGAGTCGGCCTCTTTAATGACAATATCCGTGACGCTATCAAGGGCGGCACCTTCAATCCATATGATATAGGCTATATCAGCGGCAACCGCAATGCGTGGGCAGTGCTGCGCCGGGGTCTGGCAGGCTCGGTAAAGCACTGGCAGCTGAATAACGCTCAGGAGGCCTGCTGGGCAGTTTCTCCCGCTCAGGCCGTGAATTACATCGAGGCTCACGATAACCATACCCTCTGGGACAAGCTCTCTGTCTGCGCCAAGCATTTCTCGCGCGAGGAGCGGATCCGTATGGACAAGCTCGGAGCTGCGCTTTTCATTCTCGCTCAGGGAATGCCCTTTATCCAGCTGGGACAGGATTTCCTCCGCTCAAAGCCCCGCGTTCCAAAGGAGGGCGAGCCGGTCAACGAGGTCACTGTCGTTGATCACAACAGCTATAATTCCCCCGATTCGACAAATTCCATAAAATGGAACGAAAAGGCCGAGAATATCGACGTGTTCAATTACTATAAGGCACTTATAAGGCTTAGGCGAAATAACCCTCTCTTCCGTATGCGGACAAAGGAGGATGTGGAGCATCATATGTTCTTCTATGACACCGGCGACAGCAGCTTCATCGCCTACCGCCTGCAGGATCAGAACGATACGCTCATCGCGGTTTTCAATCCCTATATCGACGAGCGCCATTTCCTGCTGCCGGAGGGACGGTTCTATATCCGTCTCAACGAGCAGGGGAAAATGAACAAGTTCCCCATTGGCGGAGATGTGGTGATACCGCCTATTTCAGCAATGGTGTTCAAGAAGATCAGAGGCTCCAACAGTTAAAGGGGCGGAGGACATACTATGAAAAGACTTACGATACTGATAGCTGCGGCGGCCTGCCTGCTCTGCGGGTGCGGCTCGTCTGACAGCAGCACGGCACTAAGCAAGGCCGCCACCGAAGCAGTCACCACCGCCGGACAGTCCGGCACCGTGGATTTTCAGCACGGCGACGGCAATTACGAAAAGCTCCCCACCGGCTATTACCGCATCCCGGCGGGAACACAGCTCTATGACCGCGACGGAAATCCTGCCGCCGCTGCCGAAAGCGAAAAGCTCTGCCGCGGAGGCTGGAGCAAGAACGGCCTTGAGCTTACCATGCCCGTCGAGGACGGAAAGAATGAGCTGGGCGAGGCGCAGTACCGCTACGGGAATTTCTACATCAAGGACGAGGCGGCGATGATACCCGCCAGTGTGGAGGAAGCCCGGGAGACCGTGGTGAACTACGCTCTTGAAATGAGCCGCAAGCCCAAGCAGACCTATGTTCTAAGCGGGGAATATGTGGGAGAGGACGAGACCCGCTCCGACTGCTCCGGGATGACAGAGCTGGCATATCTGCAAATAGGGCTCTATCTGGAGCATTACACCGTGGCGCAGGCCAATAACGGCGGAACTGCGGTGTTCGACAATCTCGAAAGGGTCGGCGAGGATCAGGGCAACGAGGTCTATAGGGTCAAGGACGAAAACGCAAGCGTTGACTATTCCACCCTCGAAAAGGGCGACCTGCTGTTTTTCCTCTGCACCACCAATTCCTCAACAGACAACGACCTTTTCACCAGCGACGGCATCGGTCACGTTGCCATGTATATCGGCGACGGACAAATGGTGCATTTCACCGCCGGTTACGGCGACACCAACCACCCCTGCCGCACCGAGGATCTTGCCGACTATGAAAGCCGCGTTCTCAAGGTGAGAAAGGCAGTAAGATACATTTATTGATAACCACAGCCCGTCAGATCAGTGCTTCCGACGGGCTTTTGTTTAAGCTGCACAGATTTTGACAATCATATTTGTGCAGTATAACGCCATAAATCTGCATAGGCTAAAACGTATATAAATCATCGAAGGATGTGAGGCTATGACCGATCGGGAATTTGACCATAGCATGGAACAGATCAGACACGGGCAGAAGGAAGGGCTAAGACGTATCTACGAGGAATACGGCACCTTTATCTACAAAACGCTGCTGTCAGTGGTGAAAAGTCCTCCGGACGCAGAGGATCTCACCTCTGATCTTTTCCTGCGGCTCTGGCAGAAGTCGGAGCAGTACAAGCGCGGGACGGGGCATAAGGCCTACCTCGCCCGCATAGCACATAATATGGCGGTGGATCATCTAAGGAGCCGCAGCAGGCTAAGCTTTACCCTCGACGACGAGGAGCAAGGCTTCGACCTGCCGGATCAGTCCCGCACGGACGATACCGCCGAGAGCAGCATCTCCTTCGATGAAGCCCTGCGCTCTCTTCCGGAGGCGGAGGGAGAGATAGTGAACCTTCATATCGGGCTGGAGCTTACCTTCAGGGAGATCGCGGAGGCGCTGAAAATGCCTATAGGCACGGTAACATGGAAATACCGCAGCGCTATTGACAGACTTAGAGAGACAGTGAAGGGAGGCACGCTTGTATGAACTACCAATTTGATGACAGAGATATAAAAATGCTTTACGAAGAAAACACGCAGCGTACTGCTCCCGATATGGATAAGCTGTGGAGCCGTATTGAAAGCGAGATCGACAAAACGGATGACGTTCAGACAACAAGAAAAATACATTCATCAAACAGAAAAAGGCAGACAAGAGCCCTTGCCTCACTTGCAGCAGCCCTTGTGCTGGCCGCCGGGATAGGCATTTACGCCGCCGTAAGCTCAAGCGTTTCCAAGGACAAGAGCGAAACAAATGACACGAGGCTGGCAGGCGCGGATGAAAACTACTATACCAAAGGCGGCAGCGCCGTGACCGACGGCGGTATCGAAACAGGCGGCAGCAACAACCTCACCGCCGAAAGCATCATCGGCAAAACATACGGTATCGGTGATGCTTCCGAAGAGATGACACCGAGCGGTGATACAGCCGCTGACGAGACCCCCGCCGTTGAAGCAGAGCAGCAGACCGCCGAGCAGAAGTCCGCTGCCGTCGCCGCCTATACAGCCGAGGAAAAGGCGCTTGTCCGCGCTGACTGCATCCTTGATGCGAGGGTCACCGGCATGGATCAGATAGGCGACCACTGCACCTACACGCTCGAGGTGGTAAAGCGCTACGACCCGGACAGCGAGACCGAGGGCGGAACGGTGAAGCTGGAGGCAGATATCCCTATCGGACTTACGGTGGGAGCCGAGTACCTTATCCCCGCCTTCGAGGATGAAAAGGGGCTGCATCCCGTGATAGTCAGCGAGCCGCAGATCATGTTCAGCGGCGACGGCAGGATAGTCTTCTCTGCCCTGTGGGACACCCTTGCAAGGGGTGCCGAGAACACCGGGGACGGCTTCCTCTCCGCCGAAGAAAGCAGGGTGCAGGAGATTGTTGCCAAGTGGAGGTCACTGAAATAAGGAGATAAACAGGCGAAAGGACGGTGCTTTGTATGAAGAACAGGCTATTGATGCTCACGCTGACGGCGGCGCTGCTCTGCGGCTGCGGCTCGGCGGAGAACAGCTCCGGTGCCGAGAACATCCCCGCAGCGGGAGCCGTCGGAGCAGTGACTCAGACAGTCACCACAGCTTCCGACAGCTCAACCGCGGAAACAAGCATAAGCGTTCCGGTAAAGACCGAGCCCACGACCCTCCGACCCCGGGCTTACGAGGACAGCATTACCGCAGGACACACAGTAAGCGACTACACCGTAACGTTGAAATGCACCGTCCGGGACTGCGATATCAACACCGACTACGAGGGCGAGATCACCGACGGGGAGCAGCTTGCCCGGGTATGGGATATGCTGAAGGCCGCCGAGGCAGCTCCCCCGAATAGCTTTGCCGGCTATTTCGGAAACGGCGGTCAGTTTTCCTCGGTGCTGACCCTTACCCCGAAATGGGGCGGGCAGGAGGTCAGCATCTCCGGCGGCATCGGCTACTACAACGAGGGCGAGGAGGGCGGCCCGTCAATATTCGTGTTCGAGGGGTACAGCGCCCCGGACGGCGGGATATACACCATGTGCTGCACCGAGGAATACGGTCCGAGCTGGCTTGAGGAGCTGTGCAGAGATACCGTCATCAAGCAGGACAAGGTCACCGGTCAGAGCATCGAGGACAAACAGACGATCGACTCAGAGGTGATCTTCGTGTCCCGCAGCACCAACTGGGCGTGGGGCGTATATGACAGTCTGACCTTTGTGGATATGAAGGGCTGTATCTACAGTCTGACCCTTTCAAGCGGCAATGACAATTACGACTATATTCCCAAGACCGTAGAGCAGCTGCTGCCGGAGCTTGACAGGATGATAAAGGACGGGAACACCCTTCCCGTCGGAAGGCTCGACGATGATGATGCCGCAGCTCTCCCGGCAATTCGAGCTCTCGGAGCGGATATCCCGGCAGATGCCCGCCCCACCGAGGATGAGGAGATCAGCAGGGACGCAGGACAAAAGACCCTCTACCTTGTAGCGGACAGAGTCATCGAGCTGAATACCCGGGGCGATGTTGAGCATGAGCTGGATGACCCCGCCGCAAGAAAGGCCGCCGAGATGTATAGTGAAATGATGTATACCGAAAGAGAATAAACAGATCGTAAGTACAGACAACACATAAAAGAACAGCAAGGAGAAACATATATGAAACAGAGATACAAAAGACTTGCCGCCCTTGCGGCAGCTATGATGATGACCGTCAGCCTCGCATCATGCGGGTCGAAGAACGAGAGCGCTTCACAGGATATCACCGCCAAAAGCAATAACACCGCCGGAACACAGAACGGGAGCAGGGAGTTAAGCGATGATATCACCGGTGAAGCAAATTACACCGCCGAAGCAAATGACGGCGCCGCCAAAAACGAGGCACCCGCTATGTTAGAGGCAGAGGCGGCCTATGACACCACCGCCGGAGGGCTGGATGCCGCCGCCGCCGCTGCCGTCGGCGGGAATGAAACCGCACAGGAGAAATATGCTCCTATCGAGGAAAACGGCTTCAAGCTCACAAGCCGTGAGCCCCTCTCCACCTTTTCAACAGATGTGGATACCGCGTCCTATGCCAATGTCAGACGGATGCTCAACAAGGGCAATTTCATCTATCCCGATGCGGTAAGAGCCGAGGAGTTCATCAACTATTTCAGCTATAGCTACAGCCAGCCCGAGGGGGATGCACCCATAGCCGTTACCACCGAGCTTTCCGACTGCCCGTGGAACGAGGACGCCAAGCTGCTGCTGGTGGGCGTTCAAGCTAAAGAGATAGAACAGGAAACACGCCCCGATATGAACCTCGTCCTGCTGATAGACGTAAGCGGCTCTATGGGAAGCGCGGATAAGCTGCCACTCGCCGTCACCGCCTTCAAAAAGCTGGCGGAGAGTCTTACCGAGAACGACCGCGTTTCGATAGTCACCTATTCCGGCTATGAGCGGCTCATTCTTGACGGCGCAAAGGGGTCGGAGTACGACAAGATCGCAGGTATGCTCGACTCGCTGTCCACCTACGGCGCTACCGCAGGCGAGGCAGGCATCAGAATGGCATACGATACCGCCGAAAGGAATTTCATCGAGGGCGGCAACAACCGCATCATTATGGCCACCGACGGCGACCTCAACGTGGGCATCGCCTCTCCCGAGGAGCTGAAGGCACTGGTCGAGGAAAAGCGCGAGGGCGGAGTTTTCCTCTCTGTACTCGGCTTCGGCAGCGGCGACTTCAACGACGCAGCCCTCGAGGCTCTTGCCGATAACGGCAACGGCAACTATTCCTATATCGACTCCGATAAGGAGGCCGAAAAGGTGCTGGTCAGCGAGCTGAACGGTACTCTTGTCACCGTGGCCAAGGACGTCAAGGCGCAGATCGAATTTGACCCCGCAGCAGTCGAGGCCTACAGACTTGTCGGCTATGAGAACCGCGCCCTCGCCAGCGAGGACTTCACCGACGACACCAAGGATGCCGGCGATATGGGCGCAGGACATTCTGCTACCGCGCTGTTCGAGATCATCCCCGCAAAGGGCGTGCTGGGCTCGGAGGGTGCCGGTGTACTGGAGCTGCCGGAGCAGGAAAAATCAGAGACCCCGGCCGCTGCAGCCGACAGGCTTCTGACCGTCAAGCTCAGATACAAGCTCCCCGACGGGGATGAAAGCAAGGAGATCGCCGCCCCGGTGTCAGTCTCGGACTACACTGCAAAGGCTCCCTCAAATCTGGCCTTCGCCTCCTGCGCGGCAGAGTTTGCAATGCTTCTGCGGCAGAGCGAATACAGCAAGCTAACGCTTGACATGATCGACTTCCAGCTGAAGGACGAGCTGCTGACGGACGAGTACAGAAAAGAGTTCAAGTCGCTGATAGCGCTGGCCAAAACGAAGCTTTAATATATCAGCACAGACAAAGAGCGGGAAAAACCTCCCGCTCTTTTTTTGCTTTCACGGTATTCGGCAAATTGTATATGAAATCATGCGTTATATTGTTAAAATAACTGAAATGTTAAAAAACTGCTTGAAATGTAAGAACAGAGAGTGTATAATATATCGTGTATCATTTTAAAAAAGAGCCGGATAAAGTGCCGGTGCAGGAGGGGACTATAGATGCTTGAAGAGCTGAAGAAAAAGGTCTGCGAGGCTAATCTGATGCTGCCGGAATACGGGCTGGTGACATTCACCTGGGGCAACGTATCGGGAGTTGACAGAGAGAGCGGAGTGCTGGTCATCAAGCCCTCCGGGGTAGAATACAAGGGCATGAAGCCGGAGGACATGGTATGCGTAAGTCTGGAAACAGGCAAGGTAGTAGAGGGTGACTACAGACCCTCAAGCGACACGCCGACGCATTTAGAGCTTTACAGGAAATTTCCGGGGCTGGGGGGCATATGCCACACACACAGCCGCTGGGCGGTAACCTTTGCACAGGCGGGGCGCGGGATATTACCTATGGGGACGACCCACGCGGACTATTTTTACGGAGAGATCCCCTGCACGAGGGCTATGACGGCAGAGGAGATCAAGGGCGAATACGAAAAAGAGACAGGGACTGTCATCATCGAGGCATTTGAGGGGACAGACCCAATGACGATACCGGCGGTGCTTGTAAGGAACCACGGGCCGTTCACATGGGGGAAGGATCCGTATGAATCGGTACATAACGCGGTGGTACTGGAGGAAGCGGCGTTCATGAATTTCCATGCGCTGATGCTGGAGCCTACAGCCGGGAGGATAGAGCAGGTACTTTTGGACAAGCACTATCTTAGGAAGCACGGCAAAAACGCATACTATGGACAGTCCTCGCAAAAGCAGCAGAAATAGACAGTAGGCGAAACGAACAAAGCTGGTGGAGAAAGACCGCGAAGCGCATTCCGCAGTCCAGGGCGCGGTAGCCCTGGCGGGTCAAGGGCAGAGCCCTTGCGGGGACGGGGGCAGAGCCCCAGCAGGGTGTGGGACAGCGTCCCACTCGGCGCGCCAGCGACGACCGGCGCTGCACAAGTAACCAGTAGGGTGCAAAAGCAGGAAATCACATCCCCGGTAAGGGGGACAAACAAAATGCAGCGCCGGAAAAAAGTAGTCCTCCCGCACTCGCAGGAAAGAGCGTTAGCGATTTTCCGTCCGCAGGAACACAAAGCCGGAGCGCAAACATCCACCGTACAACCGCAAAAGCAGGAAAAAGCGCCAGCGATCATCCGTCCGCAGGACACAAAAGCCGGAGCGCAAGCATCCACCCTGCATACGCACCTGCAAGATAAGATATATCGCGCCTCGCCCTAAAGAATGCGGGTACCAACAGTCACATAACGCCACGCCGTCCGCGGCGCGGTGACAAAGCAACAGCACAAAGCAGACCCAAGCAGCATGAAATAAAAAGGAGGAATCATAATATGATCTATAAGAACCCGGTAGTGAAAGGCTTTTACCCGGATCCAAGCGTGTGCTTTGCGGACGGGAAGTATTATATGGTGTGCAGCTCGTTCCAGTATTTTCCGGGAGTGCCGCTTTTTGAAAGCGAGAACCTCGTCAACTGGAAACAGATAGGCTATGTGCTCACCCGCACAAGTCAGGTGATGCTGGATAAGATCAATTCCTCCGGCGGCGTGTTCGCGCCGACTATCCGATACCATAACGGGCGGTTCTATATGGTGACCACCAACGATACCACCAATCAGAATTTCTATGTCTATACCGACGATATACACGGCGAGTGGTCTGACCCGATCTATGTCGATCAAGGCGGCATCGACCCCTCTCTCTACTTTGAAAAGAATAAGTGCTACTTCATGTCCAACGGCGAGGACGATAACGGCATCAGCGGCGTGGTGCAGGTGGAGATAGATATCAAAACAGGAAAGAAGCTCTCCGAGGCAAAATGCATCTGGCAGGGCACGGGCGGACGCTTTCTCGAAAGCCCCCACCTCTATAAGATCGGACGCTGGTATTACCTTATGGCGGCCGAGGGCGGCACAGAATACGGCCACATGATAACCTGCGCACGCTCGCGCTCACTGTGGGGACGTTATTCCCGCAACCCCAATAACCCTGTGCTCACCAACCGCAATAAAGCACCCTATATCATCCAGGGCATAGGCCACGGCGACCTGATACAGGATCCCAACGGCGACTGGTTCATCGTAAGCCTTGGCTTCAGACAGATACACCTCTGGATGCCCTTCCATAATTTGGGAAGAGAGGTCTTCCTTACTCCCGTCCGCTTCGGCGAGGACGGCTGGTTCACCGCCGGCGCAGACGGCACCACCGAGGAGACCTTCGAGATCAAGGGCGACTTCCAGCAGGAGGAAAAGAAACACTATACCTTTGAGAATACGAGCTGGAAGATCGACTGGTGCTATATGCGCAAGCCCGACCCCAAAAAGTATGAGCTTACCTGGAACAAGGCAACCCTCTACGGCTCGGAGATAAACCTCGAGGACGCCGATTCCCCTACCTTCCTCGCAGTAAGACAGAGAGATTTTATCTTCAATATGTCAATAGATTTGAAGGTCAGCGATCTTGAGAATATAAAGCGCCGCGGCGAGGCAGGCATAACCGTCTATATGTGCGAGAACGAGCATTATGATATTGCCCTTAGAAAAACCGAGGACGAAAGTGGCTGGGAGTGCGTGCTGAAGCTGAATATCGGCGGCATCAAGCATATCCAGAAGGCCGTTCCCGTTAAGGGCAGTAAGGTAAAGCTGATCGTGCAGGCGGATAATTTCAGCTATAACTTCTCCTTCAAGGACGAGAATGAAAACATCGCCAAGCCCTTGGGCTACGGCTACGCCAAATACCTCACCAGCGAGGTCTCCGGCGGCTTCACCGGCGTTATGCTGGGTCTCTATGCCCTCGGGAAGTGCAAGGCCGAGTTTGAAAATCTCGATCTCGATTACCGTTAAGACGAAACAGAATATTACAGGGCGGGGAAGGTTCTCCGCCCTTTTTGTTTGATGCTTCGGTATAATACACAAATATTTGTCATAGCTGTTGTAGGATATGCCGAAAATCCCCGGCAGGTATTGACACTTCCCCCGGGGCAGATGTTATTATCCTACACAGAGATCACATAAAAGCCGGTGACAGAATGAAGATAAAAGAAGTATGCAGGAAAACAGGCCTTACCGAAAAGGCCGTGAGATACTATGTCGAGAGCGGACTGGTCACGCCGGAGGAATATACCCAGCGCGGCAGGACCTTCCGTGAGTACAGCGAGGAGGATGCCGAGGCACTTCGGAACGTAAGCACTCTGCGGCACATAGGGCTGTCGGTGGAGGAGATCAGATCAGCCGACAGCGGCGGAGCGGCGCGGGTCATGGAGGGCTTTCTGCGGGATCTGGGCAGCGAGGTCGAGCGGAAGCAAAAGCTGCTGGATGCTCTTAGCCGTGCTGACTGGACAGACACAAGGGACGCGGCCGGACTGGCGAAGGTCATCGAGGCGGCAACGAGGGCAGAGCCAGCGCCGCCGGATTTTTCGCGGTTCAACGACAGCGAAGAATACTCGGACGATCTGCGGGCATTTGAGGAGCGCTCCTTCAAGCGGGAGCAGCACCAGCGCCGTGGGGCGAGAGCGGGGCTGATAGTCACGGCGGCGCTGCTGTTCGGCTCTGTTATGGCGCTTACGAATCTTATCGGGATACTGCTGTTTGCGATAGCGGCTTTAGCGGCGATAGGGCTGGGGTCGGACTATCTGGGCTTTTACAGACTGATGTGCATAACGGGAGCGATAGCGGACGGGATAGGCTTTGGAAGGTCATTAGGGGATTTAGAGAATGGCGGGCTGCTGATGCAGATATTCTCGTCGGGGAGAGCGGAGCCGGGGGTAACGCCGTGCATCCTGTATTTAGGGGCGACAGCGGCATTGCTTGGATCGCTGGCAATGCTGATGACGAACAAAGCGCTGATAGATTATCTGATAGACAGGAGATAGGGCAAGCAAAATAAGAAGATACAAGAAAGAGCGGAACGCGCTTCGCGTTTGCTCCCCCACGAAAGCATATATAAAGAAAACTATGCTGCGAACAACAAAACATAAGGAGTTATCACTATGAAGATCACTGATAAAGCAGACCTGCTCTACCCCGATGCCAAGGCCAAAGAGTACGGCGAAAAACGCCGCCGCGAAAACGCCTCCCTCCCCCAAAGCTTCCTCAATGACCTCGAAGCCTATCGCACCGCCGTTCAGCTTCTCCCAAGTCAGCCCGATACCGTCATGAACTTGATGCGTGAGTTCTCTGACCATATCCCTACCCTCAATTACCGCCTCGATTGCCTCGAGGATCATCTCAACGAGCCCCGCCTCTCCGATCAGCTAAGACCCATTATGCGCCGCCTGTCAGATAATAATACCGCCACCGCCCAGCTCCGCGGAAAAGTAGATTCGTTCATGGAGATCAATCTTAGAATGCAGCAGCTCACCGAGTTCGTCAGCTGCGTCGAGGATATCGGTAAGCTTTGGACGAAGATCGAAAAACGTATCAAGTCCGATGCCGTCAAAGGCCTCTTCGCTGCCTTCCTCTCCCTCAACGAGGATAAGGATTATCAAGAAATGAAACAGGAGCTTTCAGCCCTCTCCGAGATCTTTTCTCATACCGTCAGAAGCGTTAGGATAGGCATCAATTTCGCCCACGGGATGATCCCCGAATCCTGCGGACTGATAGAGGTGTCGGATGATAAGATATACCCCCGCAGCGGTATCCTCGATAAGCTTATCTTCCGCACCTTCGAGGGCAAAGAACAGTTCATCGGCGAGGAGCATACCAACTCCGCACTGCATGACCTGCCGCCCGATATGGATACCGCCCTCTTTAAGTCACTAAGCAAATATACCCGCGAGTTCGCCCAAAGGATCTCCGATGCCCTAAGCGCTCGAAGAAAGCTGTTCCTTGAGGATATCACCATGCTTGAGCATCAGCTCGATCTCTACGAGGGCGCTGCCCGTATGGTGAAGTACGTCCGCTCCCGGGGACTTCAAATGTGCCGCCCCAAGCTGCTCCCCGCCGATTTCCGAAAGGCGGAGATCACCGGCCTCTTCGACCCGCTGCTCTTCCGTCAGACCGCAAACGCCGACTACACCGCCTCCGGGGAAAAGCTGGTCGTAACCAACAGTCTGACCCTTGACGGCACCGCCCGCTTCAAGCTGGTAACAGGCGTAAACGCCGGCGGCAAGACCACCTTTGCCCGCGCCTTCGGAATGTGCCGCCTGCTGGCTCAATGCGGATTGTACGTCCACGCCTCAAGCGCCGAGCTTTCGGTCTGTGACCATATCTACACCCACTTCCCGCAGGAGGAGACCGCCGGGATAAACACCTCCCGCTTTACCGAGGAGGTCCGCCAGCTGGCGGAGATCTGCGACTGCATCACTCCCCGGTCTGCCGTGATAATGAACGAGTCCCTCCAAAGCACCACCCCGGAGGAGTGCATCGAGATCGCAGCTATCCACCTTGAGATCCTTGCCGCATCGGGGGTGTCGGGACTGTATGTCACACATCTGAACTCGCTCTATAAAAAGGTGCAGGAGATAAACGAAAGGAACTATCCCACCAAGATAGGAAGTCTGGTCTCGCTGCCGGACGAGGCCACCGGCAAAAGCACCTACCGCCTCGCCGAGCGCCCGCCTCTGCAGCAGAGCATGGCGGCTGCGATCTTCGCCCGCTACGGTGCCAAGCTCAAGGGCGCCGCCGAAAGAGCCGCCGCGAATATCACGGTTGACACAGGGCGCTCCTCCGTGGTATAATAGTACCGAATGGAGTGAGGAGCATGGACGGCCTGTCAAACATCGGAACTATAAAGGATATACTTTCCCGCCACGGGTTTACCTTTTCAAAAAATCTGGGACAGAACTTTCTTGTCAACCCCTCTGTCTGTCCGCGAATAGCCGAAATGGGAAACGCCCGGGAGGGCTTCGGTGTCATCGAGATCGGCACCGGCATCGGCGTGCTGACGAATGAACTGGCAAAGCGTGCGGACAAGGTGGTGGCGGTGGAGATCGACAGCCGGCTGATGCCTGTGCTGGCGGAAACGCTTTCCGAGCATGACAATGTGAAGATCATCAACGAGGATGTGATGAAGGTCGATCTGCGCCGTCTTATCGAGGAGGAGTTTCAAGGGCTGGAGGTGGCGGTGTGCGCCAATCTGCCCTACTACATCACCTCGCCCATAATCATGATGCTGCTGGAGCAGCGCCTGCCTGTCAGAACGGTGACGGTCATGGTGCAGAAGGAGGCCGCCCAGCGGCTCTGTGCGCCTCTCGGCAGCCGCGAGGCGGGGGCTGTCACGGTGTCAGTGAGATATTTTTCCGAGCCGGAGCTGCTTTTCAGCGTCTCACGGGGGAGCTTCATGCCGCCCCCCAACGTGGACAGCTGCGTGGTGCGTTTCACCCTGCGTGAGAAGACCCCTGCCGGAGTAAGGGACGAGGCCTTTTTCTTCCGTACAGTCCGCGCCGCCTTTTCCCAGCGCCGCAAGACCCTTTGCAACTCTGCCGCCGCCGGCCTCGGCCTGCCGAAGAGCAGGGTCACCGAGGCGATCGCCGCCGCCGGTCTGCCGGAGAACATCCGCCCGGAGCAGCTTACTATGGAGCAGTTCATAGACTTCTCAAACCAGCTTTTATAATTGACAGTGATAAAGACGCACAAAAAGGGTATTCCCCGCCGGGGGGAATACCCTTTTTGCATCGGGAGCTGTTCCTGAAGCAGCCCCCTGAATCATCCATTATCAACTGTCAATTGAAAGGGATTACCAGCCGAGATCCATAAGCCAGTTGTTCAGCGTCCTCTCTCTGTCACGGAGGGCAGAGGGACCGGGGTACTTGCCGAGGGTGATCTCGTCCTTGATGCAGCCGTCCACGATGTAGAGAACACGGTCGCATTTGGCAGCAACGTGAGAGTCGTGAGTTACCAGCAGGATAGTCGTCCCCTCGGAATTCAGACGGATAAGCTCGTCCGTCACCTCCTCGGAGGAGGTGCGGTTGAGTGCGCCGGTGGGCTCGTCTGCGAAGATCATCGAGGGAGAGTTCACCATGCTGCGGGCGATGCAGGCCCGCTGGAGCTGTCCGCCGGAGACCTCGTTGATGTCGTTGTCCGCCAGCTCGCCGATGCCCAGCTTCTTCATCAGCGCAAGCCCCCGCTCCTGCTTTTCCTTGCGTGAGGCGGTGTTCTTTTTGGAGCTGACCGCCGGCAGGATGATGTTGTCAAGTATCGTCAGATTTTTCAGCATATACATCTGCTGGAAGATAAAGCCCATTTCGTCAAGGCGGAGATCAGCCAGCTGGTCGCCCTTGAGGGCGGCGATGCTCTGACCCTTGAACCTCACCTCGCCGGAGGTCATGCCGTCCATGCCGGAGACGGTATAGAGCAGGGTGGATTTCCCCGAGCCCGAAGGTCCCATTACCGCGATAAGCTCCCCCTCCGCTACAGCTAAGTTCACATTTTTCAGCACGTTGTTCTGATGCTTGTTTACTACATAGGTCTTGCAGAGATCCTTGACTTCGAGTATTTTTTTCATGATGATTTCCTCCTGTGATGTTATTCTATATCAGCCGTATCGGATGAGCTTACCCGCTTGGTGAACAGTGATGTGAGCAGCGCTGAAGCTGCGATGACTGCGATGATAACTATGGGATAGATGCCAAATACCTCAAGGGGACGTATCTCGTATTCGATACCCTTTTTGGCTCCCATTACGCTGAAGATCGGGTCGATAGCCAGCTTTGTCAACGGCAGGCAGAGGGCTGCGGAAACAAGCCCCGCCAAAACGCCTATTATCACGAACCGCAGAGTGTGCTGCAGCATCACGCTCCTGTCGCGGAAGCCGAGAGCCTTCATCAGAGCGATCTCTGCCTTTTCACGGGTGATAAAGGAGCGCTCCATAAGCACGGTTATCATAACGATCATTATGATGCTTATGATAAGTATCATATTCTTCACAGCGGCGATCGCAGAGGAGGAGTTGGTGCAGTCGTCAACGAACTCGCCCACGTTCAGCACCTTGTCTGCCAGCAAGACCTTCTTGACCGTGTCCTTGCGGGACTCTATCGTTTCCTTGTCCGGGTGGTCGTCGAAGTCGATCTGGAAGGCGAAGGAATTTGCGGACTGGGAGTAGTCCATATCCATATCCTGATGCAGACGGATGACCTCGCCCAGCTGGTTCATTGACTGGAACTTTGCGGTCAGCAAATAGTCAGCGGTCTCGCCGTTTATGGTAAGAGCGATCTTATCGCCGATGTCGATGCCGAACAGGTCGCAGATCTGCTGGGTGGCAGCGATCTCCGAGGTGTTCTTCGGGGGAGTGCCGGCTTCATAGACATAGTCAGAGGTGTCGGTCATCGCGCACCACATAGCCGAGATGTTGCGCTTCAGCTTTTCGGTCTCGCCGGCGACCTTGAAGGTGTATTCTGCTCTTATCCTTCCGGGGATGCCTGCCTCTGCCAGCTTGCTTTCACTTTCCTCGATGTAGGCATTGTAATCCTCGCTGCCTGTTATCTTCATACTGATGTCCGTGCGGCTGTAGTAGAGGTCGCTTTCGGTACCGCTCAAGGTCACCACCAGCTTGCCGCTGGTAAGCGTGTTGGCTGTGTTGGCGAGTATCATCACCAGCAGCATACTAAGGGTGAATATCGCAGTCATTATGCCAAACTGCTTAGGCTGGGAGATGACGTCATTCGCTGACAGGAAGCCGGAGGTGCCGAGCCTGCTTTTGCCCAGCTTCATAAAGCTGCGCCTGCGGAAGCGTTCACCTGTCTGACCGCTGCGGACAGCATCTATGGGCGAGAGCTTCTTGATCCTGCCTGTGCAGCGGTAGCAGAAAAGCAGGATGATAAAGACTACCGCTATAGCTGCCAGCGCACCGATCAGCACCTGGCTGTCGTTGCCCAGCACCATCGACTGCTCGGCAGAGCCGATAAGCAGCCTTCCGAAGGGTATGCCGAGGAAATATCCGACGACCGAGCCGATGACCGCCATACCTAGATATTTCACAAGGTATAGCCGCCTTACCGAGCCGCTTTTCAGCCCTATCGCCTTCATAACTCCGATCTCGCGGAACTCCTCGGCTATGGTAAAGCCGATAGTGAACCGCAGCACTATGAACGCCACAAGGATAAGCACCACCGAAACAACAAGCACTATCGCTGCTACCAGCACCTCCATTATATAGGTGGTGCGAACGACCGAGGCAGATCCGTCAAAGGCGATAGAGGTATCGTTTGCCACGGCCTCTGCCAGCGCCTTTGTGTCATCAGACTTTACATAGTAAACTCCGCCCCGCAGGTTCCTTGTGCTTTCGTCCGACGTCAGCTCTTCATAGACCTTGTCACTCACCAGCAGACGGGGGTTGGAGAGAAAATTCGAGCCGAACATCGCGTCCTTTCCTCTGCCGAGGAATTTCAGCCTGACGGTCTTTTCCCCGAGGGTGACATCCAGCATATCCCCCTCCTTCAGATCTGATTTCGAGACTGTGGAGCCGGTTATATAAACACCGTCCTCCGGCACCTCCTCGATCAGCTCGTTATCGGGGCCGAAGTATTTTACATCAGTCGTCCCGACCCGCATTATCATTCCGATGTTTGTGAAGTCCATTGCCTTTTTGCCGTCGCGGAGTATTTCCGATGCATGAAGGAAGCAGACCTCCTCCTTCATGAACTCCGTTACCGAGGGCTCTTCATCGAGTATCGGCGTAAGGGTGTCGCCGTGGTTCTTCTCCATAGTGAGATAGAACATATCCACATCACCGATGCCGGAGATCTCCATATAGTGGTCGATGCCCCCCATTACCGTGACGATGTTGTTCACGCTTGAGGATGCGAACATCGCCGACAGCACGATAAACAGCAGCACGATGATGTTCATGGTCTTTTTGCGTTTTAGGTCTTTCTTCAAAATGTGAAAGAACATATCATTTTACCTCCCTGTCACTTTTCTTTCTGTGTCTAAAGTATAGCACGGAAATTATTAAATCTTCATTAAATCCCCGCGCAGTGAATTTTTCCCCTCTTCCGTGGAATACTGTTATCAGAAATACACTGGGTCTGCTGTGCGGAAACGTCAATGCACAAAGCTTTGTCAAAGCAATCTGCGGTGTCCGATATGGACAAAGCGAATGAAACATTCGCTCCCGCGCCCAATGGGCGCTCCTTCATTATCAACTGTCCATTATCAACTATCAACTGTCCTTTGCCGCACAGCAAAGCCGGGATACAGTAACTGCTTCGGGAGATGATATTTATGCATACAAGATATTCCAGAGGGGACGACCTTCCGCCGCTGATGCGGGACAGCCTTTTGGCGGACGAGACCGCAGCCGCAGCCTTTTCGGCTCTAAGCGACTCCGCACAGCAGACAGTCACGGGTGCCTGCGCCGGTATGTCCTCACGGTCACAGATAGACGAGTATATCGCTTTGACCGATAACTTCCTCTTCTCCGACATCCTCGCCGGCGAACAGAATACAAGCCTGCTGTAGCACTGTGGATTGTGCATTATGCATTGATAGGTGCCTTTGCGTTAATACAAATTTTATATTATTTCGTGTTGATTTTTCATAGGAAATATAGTACAATTATAATGTAATAAACTGGACGGGGGGAAACACTATGTCTTTCAGACCGGCTCTGATGAAGATAGGACATCTGCGCTTCGGCAGGGCTTGTTTAAGGCTGACCTGTTTTTCCGCCCACGGTGTAGCTGTACACTGACGACCGCGCTTTTGCAGCGGTTTATTTTTTTGATATGGAGGAATGTCTATGAAAAAGGTCGCAGTCATTATGGGCTCTGACAGCGATTTCCCCATTGTCTCAAAGGCAGTCGCCGAGCTGAAGGCCTACGGCGTGCCTTATGAGTGCCGTGTCATGAGCGCACACAGAACTCCCTCTGCCGCCTGCGATTTCGCATCCTCGGCCAAGGACGAGGGCTTCGGCGTGATAATCTGCGCCGCCGGCATGGCAGCACATTTAGCAGGTGTCTTTGCAGGACATACCACACTTCCCGTCATCGGCATACCGATGAAATCCGCCGCGCTGGACGGAATGGATGCTCTTCTCGCTACAGTCATGATGCCGCCGGGAGTTCCCGTGGCCACAGTCGGCATCGACGGCGCAAAGAACGCCGCTCTGCTGGCGATACAGATCCTCGCCGTTTCGGATGAGGGGCTGGCCAAAAAGCTGGCTGACGAAAAGCAGAAAATGGCACAAAGCGTCTTTGCCAAGGACAAGGCTCTCCAGGAAAAGCTGGAGATGTTATAATATTCGCATAAATTGGTTGAATATACATAATTAGGAGGAAATGAAAATGGAAAACATCACAAAGGGCGCACAGCTTTATGAGGGCAAGGCTAAGAAGGTATTCGCTACCAATGACCCCGATCTCGTTATCGTTGACTACAAGGACGATGCTACCGCCTTCAACGGCGTGAAGAAGGGCACTATCACCGGCAAGGGCGTTATCAATAACAAGATGACAAACTATATGTTCAAAATGCTGGAGAAGGAGGGCGTTCCCACTCACCTCGTTGAAGAGCTTTCCGACAGGGAAACTCTGGTGAAGAAGGTCTCTATCGTTCCCCTTGAGGTCATCATCAGAAATGTTGCCGCCGGCAGCTTCTCCAAGAGAATGGGCGTTGAAGAGGGTAAGGCTCTGCTCTGCCCTATCCTTGAGTACAGCTATAAGAACGACGATCTGGGCGACCCCTTCATCAACGATTACTACGCTCTGGCTCTCGGCCTCTGCACCAAGGAGGAGCTTGACACTATTGCAAAGTATGCCTTCAAGGTAAACGAGTTCATGGTAAAATTCTTCAAGGGCATCGGCGTTGACCTTATCGACTTCAAGATCGAGTTCGGCAAGACCTCTGACGGCAAGATCATCCTCGCTGACGAGATCAGCCCCGACACCTGCCGCTTCTGGGACAGCAAGACCCACGAAAAGCTGGATAAGGACCGCTTCCGCAGAGATATGGGCGGCGTGGAAGAGGCTTATCAGGAAATGATGAAGCGCATCGGCCTCTGATCTATAAGTAAATAAAGGGGAATCGTATTGTATGAAAAGTTATTCCGAAAGCTATAAGGCCGCGGGCGTTGACGTTACCGCCGGCTATAAGGCTGTAGAACTGATGAAGCAGCACGTTGCAAGAACTATGACAAGCGGTGTGCTAAGCGGCATCGGCGGCTTCGGCGGGCTGTTTGAGCTGGACCTTGAGGGCATTAAAAAGCCCGTTCTCGTTTCCGGCACCGACGGCGTCGGCACTAAGCTGAAGATCGCTTTCCTTATGGACAAGCATGACACCGTGGGCATCGACTGCGTGGCTATGTGCGTCAACGATATAATCTGCTGCGGAGCAAAGCCGCAGTTCTTCCTTGACTATGTGGCCTGCGGCAAGAATATCCCCGAAAAGATCGCACAGATCGTTTCCGGAGTGGCCGAGGGCTGCGTTCAGTCCGGCGCCGCACTTATCGGCGGCGAAACTGCCGAAATGCCCGGCTTCTATCCCGTAGATGAGTATGATCTGGCAGGCTTTGCAGTCGGCATCGTGGATAAGGATAAGATCCTCAAGCCCGATACCCAAAAGGCCGGCGATGTGCTTATCGCTATCAAATCAAGCGGCGTACATTCCAACGGCTTCTCGCTGGTAAGAAAGGTGTTCACCGTCAGCGAGCAGAACCTTGCAAGACATTACTCCGAGCTGGGAACTACCCTCGGAAGCGTCCTGCTGACCCCCACAAAGATCTATGTCAAGGCGATAATGAACCTGCTGGATAAGGTGAACGTCAAGTCGATCTCCCATATCACGGGCGGCGGCTTCTACGAGAATATCCCGCGTTCACTGCCACAGGGCATCTCCGCCAAGATCGAAAGAAAGGCCGTTCAGGTCCTGCCGATCTTCGACCTTATCATGCAGACAGGAAATATCCCCGAAAGGGATATGTTCAACACCTTTAATATGGGCGTCGGCATGATCGTGTGCGTTGATAAGAACGATGCAGACAAGGCAGTCGCTGCGATCAACGAGTCCGGCGAGGAGGCCTATGTCCTCGGTGAGCTTTGCGACAGCGACGAGGGCGTTATCATCTGCTGATAAATTACCGGGAGGGTGAACTGTCTTCGCCCTCCTTGTTTTAAAACAGGAGGACAGCGATGCAGAAGAATGAAACCAAGCTGCAGGCTTTCCTGCGGCGCAAGGGAAATTATTTGGCAGGCGGGGTCATGGCCGCCGCTTTCATCGGTCTGATGATATTGGGCGCTAATGTGAATATCACTATCGGAGAGGATTATATCTCCACCAAAAAGGTTCAGGAAAAGGTGCTGGAAAAGGTTGACAGCTACCTTGCCGAGCATGATAATAACACATGGGACGGCTATTACGGCATCAAGGAGCTGGGTCTGCGCTACGATGCACATATCGTGGCACTGGACGGCGAGATGTTCGTATATAACGTGGAGCTTGACCGCACCGTCACCGATGATACCGTCAGTCAGCTCGAGGAGCAGATCGTCAAAAAGTGCGGCGTGTATTCCGAGGATAACAACTACGGCGAATACTGGGTCGAAAAGACCGGAGAGAAGACACTCCGCGTGGTGCTTGACTTGGGAAATGCCACGGACGGCAAGGCTATAACCGGCATATTCCGTGCGCTTGATGACATCGACGGCGTGGTAAAGGCCGTGGTCAACGACTACAACACCCCTGCTGCATCCTCCGCGGCGGACAAGACCGCTTGATATGACGAGGTGAGAAAGACATGAAAAACATAATCGTGCTGGTCTCCGGCGGCGGGACAAACCTGCAGGCGCTTATCGACTCACAGCAGCGCGGAGATATCAAGGGCGGACGCATAACCTGCGTTATCAGCTCGAAGCCGGACGCCTTTGCGTTGGAAAGAGCGAAGAAGGCAGGCATCCCGACAGTCGTCCTCTCCCGCAAGGAATACTCTGACAGCAAGAGCTACAGCGAGGCGATACTGGAAGAGCTGAACAGACAGAAGGCCGACCTTGTGGTGCTGGCGGGCTTTATGACCATACTTGACGAATGCGTAACAAAGGCCTACAGCTACAAGATAATAAACGTGCATCCGGCGCTGATACCCAGCTTCTGCGGCGAGGGGTTCTACGGACTGAAGGTTCATGAAAGAGCGCTGGAGTACGGAGTTAAGATATCGGGTGCGACGGTGCATTTTGTCAACGAGAAGGCAGATGCGGGAGCGATCATCCTGCAGGGGGCGGTAGATGTCCTTAACGACGACACACCGGAGACACTGCAGCGCAGGATAATGGAGAATGTGGAGTGGAAGCTGCTGCCAAGGGCAGTATCACTGTTCTGCGAGGACAGGATAAGCATAAGAGACGGCAAGGCGTTCGTGGAAGAATAATAGTCAGCGGCACGAACAAAGTTGGTGGAAAGACCGCGGAGCGCATTCCGCCCATCCAAGGGCGCGGTAGCCCTTGGCGGGTCAAGGGCAGAGCCCTTGCGGGGACGGGGGCAGAGCCCCAGCGGGTCAAGGGCAGCGCCCTTGCGGGGTTTGGGGCAGAGCCCCATTCGGCGCGTAGCGACGACCGGCGCTGCACAAAGTAACCAGTAGGGCAACCAAGCAGGGACACACCTCCCAAGTAACGCGGAAAAACCAAATTGCAGCGCCGGAAAAAGTAGTCCTCCCGCACTCGCAGGAAAGAGCGATAGCGATTTTCCGTCCCGTAGGACAATTAGCAATCCGCGTTATAGCACAAGTAAGCACTCGCAAGAAACAGCGTCAGCAATTTTCCGTCCCTTAGCAAACCGCATTACAGCACAAGTAAGCAAGCACAGAACAGCAGTCCCAAAATCGTACAGCCGTCGCATAATAATCAGATCAATAAATCAAAATCAAATAAACGGAGGTTGAATGTTCATGAAAACTATCGACATCTATGAGGCACTCAAAGCCAACAGCTACCCCGGAAGAGGCATCATCATCGGCAAAAGCGCCGACGGGAAGTCCGCAGTGACCGCATACTTCATCATGGGAAGAAGCGTAAACAGCCGCAACCGCGTCTTTACCGAGACCGAGGACGGCATCAGAACCGAGGCCGCCGATCCCTCAAAGCTCTCCGATCCCCACCTTATAATCTATTCCCCCGTCCGCGTGCTGGGAAATAAAACTATCGTCACCAACGGCGACCAAACAGATACGATCTATGAGCTTATGGACAAGCAGCAGACCTTTGAGCAGTCCCTCCGTACCCGCGTATATGAGGACGATGCACCTAACTATACCCCCCGTATCTCCGGCATCATGCACGTCGGCGAGGGGAAGTATAACTACGCTATGAATATAATCAAATCCGCAGATGGCGACCCCGCCTGCGTAGAGCGGTTCACCTATTCCTATACCGATCCGCTCTGCGGCGTGGGACATTTCATTCACACCTATATGGGCGACGGCTCTCCCCTCCCCAGCTTCGAGGGCGAGCCCGAAAAGATCAGCATCCCCAACGATATCAACGAGTTCGCCAACGGCATCTGGAATGCCCTCAATGAGGATAATAAGGTGTCGCTGTTCGTAAGATTTATCGACATCGCTACCGGCAAGGCCACAACCACTGTTATCAATAAGTATCAGAAATCATAAGGAGGAATAACCATGTCAAACGAAATGCTGCTCAAATACGGCTGCAACCCCAATCAGAAGCCCTCCCGCGTGTTTATGGCGGACGGCTCTGAACTCCCTATCGAGGTGCTTAACGGTAAGCCCGGATATATCAACCTGCTGGATGCCTTCAACGGCTGGCAGCTGGTGCGTGAGCTGAAAAAGGCTACCGGCCTTCCCGCCGCAACGTCCTTCAAGCACGTTTCACCCGCCGGTGCCGCTGTCGGCAGACCGCTTTCCGATACTCTGAAAAAGATCTATTTCGTTGACGATCTCGGCGAGCTTTCTCCCCTTGCCTGCGCCTATGCAAGAGCAAGAGGCGCCGACAGAATGAGCTCCTACGGCGATTTTATCGCCCTCTCCGATGTCTGCGACGTTCCTACCGCCAAGATGATCCAGCGCGAGGTGTCCGACGGCATCATCGCCCCCGGCTATACCGACGAGGCTCTTGAGATACTCAAGTCCAAGCGCAAGGGCACATACAATATCGTAAAGATCGACGAGAGCTACACCCCCGCCCCTGTCGAGACCAAGCAGGTCTTCGGCGTGACCTTCGAGCAGGGCAGAAACGAGCTGGATATCAATAAGGAGCTGCTCTCGAATATCGTGACCGATAACAAGACTATCCCCGATGACAAGCTCGAGGATCTGATGATCTCGCTCATCACGCTGAAATACACACAGTCCAACTCCGTATGCTACGTCAAGGACGGACAGGCTATCGGCATCGGCGCAGGGCAGCAGTCGAGAATACACTGCACACGTCTTGCAGGCAACAAGGCCGACATCTGGTGGCTCAGACAGCATCCAAAGGTACTGGGGCTGCAATTCGTTGACAATATCCGCCGTCCCGACCGCGACAATGCGATCGACGTTTACATTTCCGACGAATACATGGACGTGCTTGCTGACGGCGCATGGGAGAACATATTCAAGGTAAAGCCGGAGGTATTCACCAAGGAGGAGCAGAGGGCTTGGCTGGACAAGAACACAGATGTAGCGCTTGGTTCTGATGCATTCTTCCCGTTCGGCGACAACATTGAGAGGGCGAAGAAATCGGGAGTAATGTACATAGCCGAGCCGGGCGGATCTATCCGTGACGATCATGTTATCATGACCTGCAACAAATACGGTATGGCAATGGCCTTCACCGGCATCAGACTTTTCCACCACTAAGTGTCCTCGCGCGGACGGCGCAATGCCGCCGACCGGAAGTATGTGCGGGCGGCAAAGATAGACTGTCGGCGGAGACGAACAAAGCTGTAAACCCAAACGCGAAGCGCATTAAAAAGCGCGCGGTCAAGCCTCGCGCCAGAGGCTTGCGGGGTCAAGGGGCAGCGCCCCTTGC
>JAFSSS010000034.1 GCA_017450925.1 Ruminococcus sp.
CATCATCTGCTTGCCAGCTTTCCGTCATATTACCCAAATTCTCCTTGACTTGCGTCAGCAAGCCTGCGTCGAATTTAGGCAATCTGACGAAAAGCTGGACGGCGCATCTGATGCACAGGGGTCGTGCGGTGTTGCCTTTATGATCTGTTGTTCTGTATCCTTGCCAGAAGCTGAAGCACCTTCAGATACAGCAGGATAACGCTAAGCATCAGACTGTAGCTGCAATACCATTCGTACTTCTTGTTCACTCCGCCGGTCACCGCTTGAGCGATAGTCTCAAAGTCTATAAGCAGCAGAGCCGCCGCCAGCAGTACGCCAAGTACAGCGAACAGTATCCCGAGAGGGCCGTTCTGCACCTTCATGATCGAGTAAACTATCGTGCTGTTGGGAGCCAGCCACCTAAGCATAGCAAAGATCAGTCCTCCGAGAACTGAAACGATCAGCGCGGTCATAACCACCATTCTGAACTTCTCGCCCACCTTAACGATGCCCGAGGTGTAAAGGAAGGCCATTACGCCGATGATAAGAACGGTCAGCACCAGCGCCTCAACAACGATGCCGCTGTACTGTGCCGCATAAATGTAAGAGGTTATCGCCACCGCATAGCCCATGCCGGCGCAGTAGATAGTTCCCGTCAACGGGATCGTCCTCGGCACGAATGCTGCCACAAGGCCCGCAATAAGCGTGATTATCCAAGCGCCCACCATGATCGTGGCCTCGTTGGAATAGATCACATAATTTTCAGCAATAACACTGCTGACAGTATAGCCCTGTCCTGCAAAATAGCTGTGCATATAGAAGAATGCACCCACACCCAAAAGCATGATAACGAGGAAATATCCTACCTTTGCAAACACGCCCTTATAGGTGCAGCTTTCCACAGCGCCGTATGAATCCTCAAAATTCATCACACGGTTTATAGCCGGGTTTGAAAACGAACTTCTTCTTTGATTGATCGCCATACCATTTCCTTCCTTTCCTAATGCGGACACCCTCCGCATACTGCAATTACAGCTTAGCGCCCTTTGCTGTCAAGGGTCACCGCTTATCTCTTGTCGCCCATAAAGAAGAACGCCAGCGTTCCCGGTCCCGAATGGGCACCGATAACAGTTCCTACATACGAGGTGATGACCTTTGTTTCCTGTCCCAGCTTTCTGCGGGCAAGCTCTGCGATATAATCCGCATCGCCCCAGCAGTCGCCGTGGGAAATGCCGATAATGGGATTCTCATAGCCCTCGATCCTCTCACACATAAGGTCGATGATCTTGTTAAGGCTCTGCTTTCTGCCTCTGACCTTTCCGATAGCCACCAGCCTGCCCTCATCGTCAACGTGCAGGATCGGCTTGATGCCGAGGATAGCCCCCGCCACCGCAGTGACCTTTGAGATACGTCCGCCCCGCTGGAGATAGACCAGATCATCCACCGTAAACAGGTGACAGACGTGCAGCTTGTTTTCCTCTATCCACCTTGCCAGCTCGTCGATGTCATATCCCTCACACATCTTCTCCCACGCCTTGTAAAGCAGCAGACCCTCGCCCGTTGAGGCGCAAAGGCTGTCGATGCAGACGATCCTTGCATCGGGATACTTCTCCAACAGATTGTCCCTTGCCATGCTGGTGCTGTTAAAGGTCCCGCTAAGTCCGGAGGAAAAGCTAAGATAAAGAATATCCAAACCGTTTTTTATCTGCTTTTCAAAGGCGGCCTCTGCCTGCGCAGGGGATATCTGCGAGGTCTTGGTCAGCGAGCCGTTTCTCATCTTATCATAGAACTCGTGATAGTCCATATCGCCGTCGCTGTGTGACTGGCCGTCGATCTCAAAGGACAGCTTGAGTATCGTAACTCCCAGCTGGCTGTAAAGCTCCGGCGGCAGATCGCAGGTCGAATCGGACATCAGAATATATTTCCTTTTGTTATCGGACATCGTGCATCCTCCTCGGAATGAATATTATACACAGAATATTATATCACATTCCGACGCATCTGCACAACCTGTTTTATTCATATTTACACAATTATTTTGTAAACAATGTGTGAATTTCGTCAAGATCTGCCACCGTAAATTCTCCGCCGCTCACATCAACGCGAAAGCCCTTATCCCCTCCGCCGATAAGCCTGCGGCTTAGAAGTGTCTCGATCTCTGCGGTCACGGTGCGGCGTATCTCACGGGCTCCGGCCTTGCTGCCCATGCTCCTCTCTGCCAGCAGGGCTGCCGCTGCCCCGGTGTATTCCAGCCTGCAGCCCAGCGCTCCCGCACGGGCGACAAGCTCATCCAGCTGCAGCCGCGCGATCTGCTCCAGCTGCTCCCGGCCGTGCCTGCGAAAGACGATGACTCCGTCCAGCCTTCCCATAAGCTCTGGCGAAAACAGCCTTTTCAGAGCTTTGTCAGCCGCCGCTTCAAGCTCGCTGCCGCCGTCCCCGTGTCCGCCGAAGCCCAGCTGCGACCTGCGCTCGACCTCTTCCATTCCCGCGTTTGAGGTCATTATCAGCAGCGTTTCCGAGAAGGACACCCTCCGTCCCGAGGAATCCGTCAGTGCGCCCTCCTCCGTGATCTGCAGCAAAAGCTCAAAAATGCTGCGGTCAGCCTTTTCGATCTCGTCCAGCAGCACCACGCTGTAGGGTCTCCGCCTTACCTGCTCCGTCAGCAGTCCGCCGCTGTCATAGCCCACATATCCCGGAGGCGCGCCTATCAGCTTTGAAACGCTGTGTCTTTCCGAGTATTCCGACATATCAAATCGAATAAGCGCGTCCCTGCGGTGGAACAAGGCCTCTGCCAGCGCACCGGCAAGACGGCTCTTGCCTACGCCGCTGGTGCCGACAAAAACAAAGCTGCCGATAGGCCTCCTGTCGTCGTGAAGCCCCGAGCGGCACCTTATAACTGCGTCGCACAGACGGTCGATCGCCTCGTCCTGCCCGATTACATCGGCCTTCAGCCGCTCCGGAAGCGCCTCAAGCTCGTCAGCCTCCGTCCGGGTCAGCTCTCCGCAGGCGATCCCCGTCAGCCTTGAGACTACCTCGCAGCAGGCAGCAGCGGTCAGCTCCGGCTTCTGTACGGCCGGCGCCGCCACCGCCCCAAGGTATTCCTCCCTGTTCATCCTGCCTGCCACATAGTCCTCAAAGGCCGCCGACAGCTCCCGGCGGCGGCTGCCTCCGTCAAGCTTCAGCTGCTCACAGGCACAGGCCTCGTCAAGAATATCTATAGCCTTGTCCGGGAACCTCCGCTCCGGGATATACCTCTGTGCCAGACTGACGATCTGCCCCAGCACCTCGTCGCTGACCCGCATCCCGTGGAACTGCTCGTAACGCGGCCGTATGCCTTTTAATATCTCCAGCGTCCGCTCCCTGTCCGGCTCGTTTATCGTCACCCGCCGGAAGCGGCGGTCCATTGCACTGTCCTTTTCTATGGTGCGGCGGTATTCCTCAAAGGTGGTGGCTCCGATGACCTGCAGCTCGCCCCGCGCAAGCTGCGGCTTGAGGATGTTGGCCGCGTCTATCGCTCCCTCTGCCGCACCGGTGCCCATTATGTTGTGTATCTCGTCGATGAACAGTATCACATTCCCGGCCGATATCGCCTCGTCGATGCAGGCCTTTAAACGCTCCTCGAAATCTCCCCGGTATTTTGCCCCCGCCAAAAGCTGGGTCAGATCAAGGGCGAAGATGCGCTTATCCTGCAGGCCGCCGGGAACGTCGCCCGAAACTATCCTCGCCGCCAGCCCCTCGACTACTGCCGTTTTTCCCACGCCCGCCTCGCCGGTCAGACAGGGGTTGCTCTTGTTTCTCCTGCACAGGATGCCGATGACGTCCGCTATCTCCGCCTCACGCCCGATGACCGGGTCAAAGCCCTCGCAGACCGATCTGACCGTCAGCTCACGGCCGTATTTTTCCAGCTGCCGCAGCCGCGGACGCACCTGCTCGTCAATGCCCGCTGCACCCTCGGTGCATTGCGCGTATATCCTCGTCAGACTGCACCCCAGCGCCCTCAATACTCTGACCGCCCTGCAGCCGGTCTCCCTAAGCATAGCTGCAAGTATGAACTCCGAGCCCACAAGGAGGCTGCCGCCCTCTCCTGCCAGTACGGCAGCCGACCGCATTATCTTCCGGCTCTCCTCCGAAAACTCACAGCCTCCGCTCCGCGCTCCGCTGCGTCCGCCGGTCTGAAGGATCACGCTCCTCACCTGCCCCGCGGTAACGGCATTGTCTGCCAGTATCGCACAGGCCGTGCAGCGCCCCTCGTCAAGTATTCCGCAAAGCAGATGCTCCGAGCCGATGCTGACAGCTCCCAGCTTTTCTGCCGCTGCCGCCGCCAGTCTGACCGCCTCCTTCGCGGATCCTGTAAGCCTTTCAAGACCGATGCCCTTTTCGTTCATATCTCAATGCTCCTTTCGGGATCAACCCCCGTGCAGAGGTCTTGTCATTAGGTAGCCTTCAAAAGCCTGTGCTATGAAGATGCGGCAGAGCTTCTAAGAGGCCACCCTTAGCATTGGCAGGAATAACAGGGATTATTCCGCCCGCCACTATCATTACTATTCAGCGGACAATTTCTCCTTTCCTGCGGACTTGCTGATTTTTTTCGCCTTGCCGACCCGAGATGTGCTGCTATTGATGATATGCCCGCAAAAAAGCTGCTGCGCAGCAAAAAGGACGTTCAGCTTCTTCGTCTGAACGTCCTTTTTGTCGTTATACAGCCTGTCTGATATGCTTTTTCCGATCGACCTCTGTGGTTCTGTTTGTACCAATTTACTAAATACTCACGTACTGCGCACGTGGTCAGGAAACGCGCATGAAGTGCGCGAGGGGGTTATTGTGGATTAATTCTTAATACTTATTAGGAAGCGATGCCTATGTTCTAAATAAAATCGGGTACACTTGTTTGCAGTTACATCATATGCCATATTAACTCCACTTTTCATTCACACCATAGGGTTTTATGCCCTATGGTGGGGATGCCCTTTTCAGACTGAATAAAATATATTAATGATATGTACAATGAACAATATCAAGAACCTCGCTGTTATCCTCACACAGGACGGCAGTGAATATTCCGAGCCCTTAAGCTTGGGAACCCCCCATGAAGAAGAAACAAGCTGGGCAGTTGTTAAGGCAACACCGCACGACCCGCGGCTAACGCCTCTACACATCATCTGCCGTGTCAAGCCTGCTTGACGACCGGCTTATCCGTCATGATCACCAACGTCATCAAAGATGACGTCAATTCTCCTTGACGTTGCGCAAAGCGAAGCACACTTCGCTCGCAAGCCTGCGTCGAATTTAGGC
>JAFSSS010000035.1 GCA_017450925.1 Ruminococcus sp.
CATCATCTGCTTGCCAGCTTTCCGTCATATTACCCAAATTCTCCTTGACTTGCGTCAGCAAGCCTGCGTCGAATTTAGGCAATCTGACGAAAAGCTGGACGGCGCATCTGATGCACAGGGGTCGTGCGGTGTTGCCTTAAGAAAATGATACAAATTTTGCTGCTGCCGATATTTTTGACAAACTATTGATATAAAGTTACGCAATTATTATATGTCTGTCCGTTCAGAGCAGCGGGGCAAACATCCGCAGGACTGCCGAGACAGCGCAGCTGAACATTGAACGCTTATCGCAGTCGGCTACGGTTATTTCCCGGGAGTGACGGAGGGTATCTTCAAAATCCTGTCTGATCTGCAGCTCCGTGCCGGTGCCGTACATGAAGGCGGCGCATTCAAAATGAAGATAGAGGCTTCGGTAGTCGAGGTTTATGGTTCCCACCACGGCGCATTTATCGTCGGTGACGCAGTTTTTGGCGTGGATGAAGCCGTCGAATTCGTATATCCTCACGCCCAGCTCCAGCAGGTCGCGGTAATAAGACCAGGCGATCGAGCGGCAGTACCACTTGTCGGGATGCCCCGGGGTTATGATGCGGACATCGAGGCCGCTCTTGGCGGCATATTCCAAAGCAGTGACCAGCTCGTTGTTGGGGATCAGATAGGGGGTGGTGATATAGACGTATTTCCGGGCGTGGTTTATCATATCGAGATAGACCATTTCGCCCACATTTTCCCGGTCAAGAGGGGAGTCGCCGTAGGGGATGACAAAGCCTCTTGTCTCCTCCTCCGGCAGTGTGAGTGAGGGGCGCAGGCTGTTGTAGTCGTTGGGCTCACTGTCAACTATCTCCCACATCTGCAAAAACATGACCGTAAAATTCCAGACGGCGCTGCCCCTTATCATGACAGCCGAATCCTTCCAAACCCCGAAGCGGTCGAGGCGGCCGATGTATTCATCCGCTATGTTCACGCCGCCGGTAAAGGCGACATTGCCGTCGATAACGCAGATCTTCCGGTGATCGCGGTTGTTCTGTATGGTTGAAAGCAGCGGCCGGAAGGGGTTGAACACATGACACTTTATGCCGGCCTCACGCAGCTTTTTATCATATCTGAACGGCAGCAGGTCGAGCGAGCCCATGCCGTCATACATAAGCCTTACATCAACGCCCTGAGCGGCCTTTTCTATAAGTATATCCCTGATCTCGCTCCACATTTCCCCCTGCCCGATGATGAAATACTCCATAAAGATGAACCGCCGGGCTTTTTTTAGCTCTCTGACCATTGCTCTGAACTTGTCCATTCCGCAGGAGAAATATTCGATGCTGCTTCCGCGGCAGGTGGGATAGCCGGCATATTTATCCAGATATTCAGAAAGCTTTGAGACGCTGCTGTTCTCAATGATAAGGTCGCTTAGGACACGGGGATCCTGTCTAAGGTAGGGGGCGGTCTTTTTGCAGTTCTCGATATGTTTTTTTCTGACGGCCTTGGTGCTGTACTGATTGGAAAGGATGAAATATGCCACTGTGGAAAAAAGCGGTATCGCCAGCAGCGGAATGACCCATGCCAGCTTATACCCCGGATTGACGTCTTGATTGCAGATATAGGCTGCCAGAGCAAGTCCGAGTGCAGAAAGCAGGTAATAGGTGAACTGTGAGTAATCGAGCGCACCGAGTATCATGCTCATAATGAAAAAGATCTGCAGCAGAAGCAGGATAATGATCGTTGTTTTCTGTGAAAAAAGTATCCTTGCCAGCTTTTTCCAGAAGGTACTCTTTTTCATTGAGATCGTCCTTTCTGTTTTTAGTCAGATAAAGAGCCCCATAAGATAGTTATGTATCTGTTCCCTTTCGGTCTTTTCTTCCTTACCGACGAGAATGCTTTTCACATCGAGGCTGAAGGCGGCAGAGAAACGTATCTCGATCTCCTGTCCGTCGTGAACGCCGCTGTAGGTCATTTTGAAAGCAAAGGGATTATATGACCAGCTCCCGTCAGTGACTGAATTTGCAAAGGCCTCGCCGTAATTTGAGGCTGAAAGCTTCATCTGCGTATCGAACTGATAGCTGCTGTGCTTTATCCTAAGCACTTGAAGCCCGAACAGGGCAAAATACACGGCTGCAAGGATAAGGGCGGCTGTTGCTGCACGCTTGATGATCCTTGTCCATATGGGAAGCTCTCTGGTCTCCTGCGGGGGCGGAGCTTTTTTCTTTTTCGCTGCAGGCCTTACCGCCGACGGCCTTGCTGCTGCGGGGCGCTTATGCTCCGCAGCCGACCTTTTGCGGCTGCGTCCCTTATCCGGCTGCTGCAGCTTAGCCGAGGCAGGTCTTGTCCTGCGCGGTCTTTCCGGCTGATACTCGTGCTTATCGCCGATGCTTGAAAGCAGTCTGCCGCAATTGGGGCAGATCCTCATGCCCTCATCCACCACGGCATTACACGAACTGCATTTTCTTGTCATTATATCCTTGTCTCCTTACATTCTGCTGCGCAGCTGTGTGTTCAGTCAGACGATATATCTCACCACAGCAACCACCTTTCCCAGTATTGCCGCTGTGTCTGTGTAGATAGGCTCCATGCTGTCGTTCTCCGGCTGGAGGCGGTATCTGCCGTCCTCCTTGTAAAAGCGTTTTACCGTTGCGCTCTCGCCGTCAACAAGGCAGACGGCGATCTCGCCGTTGCTGACTACCGGCACCTGTTCGGCTATAACAACGTCGCCGTCCAGTATCGCCGCGTTTATCATCGACTCTCCCCGCACCTTTAGGGCAAAGAGCGGATAGCTGTAGTTCTTGTTGGGCACAAAGCTGATATAGCCTGTTATGTCCTCGACTGCCGTGATAGGCTGTCCTGCCGTGACGGTGCCGAGAATGGGCACAAGCGTCTGTCTTGCGCCGGTGAGTCTTATAGCACGGTTCAGATTATCCCCCTTTTCAAGGAGACCCTTATCTCTCAGCGAGCCGATATATCTGTGCGCCGTTGATGTTGATTTGAACCCGAACTCGGCGCAGATCTCTCTGATCGAGGGCGCATAGCCCTCTTCTATGCGGTTCTTGACGTATTCATAGACCTTCTTTTCGTTTTCGGACAGCTTCATAGGTTCGCTCCTTTCACTTTTCGTTCCTTAGTCTTTCCGCCAGCATTTTGGCTGCCTTGTAGGCATCGCCGCAGCCGAGGGTAATGACCAGATCTCCTTCTTGACAATTTTCAGCGATATAATCCACGCACTGGCGGAAGTTATGCTCCTTCTGCTGTGCGGTCTGCTTATCGGCGGTCTCGTGGTCGGTCTCGAACCAGACAGCCCCCTCTATCTTAGAGGCCAAGTCTTCGGTATAGATGCCGACGTCATTCTTCTCTCTGCCGCCCATGATATCGGTGATAACGGCTATATCGGGGATAGACAGCGCCTTGACGAAATCGTCGAGCAGCACCTTTGTGCGCGAGTAGGTAAAGGGCTGGAACACAGCCCACACTCTCTTGAAGTCGAGACCCTTTGCGGCATTGAGGGTGCAGGCAAGCTCAGCGGGGTGGTGGGCGTAATCGTCCACGATAGTAACGCCCCTTACCTCGTCTATTTTCTGGAAGCGGCGCAGAGCGCCCGTAAAGCCCTCGAGTCCTTTGCGTATGCCCTCCATATCCGCGCCGCAAAGCTCTGCTGCCGCGATAGCGGCCAAAGCGTTCAGCACGTTATGGTCACCGGGGACGTGGATAGCCAGCTCCGCTTTTTTCTCACCTCTGACATAGAGGGTGAAATCGGTGCGCAGGCCTTTTTTGCCGGTGATAACGGCGCTGTAGTTATTATCCCTTCCGAAGCCGAAGCTGATAAGCTCCTTGTCAATGCCCTGCAGAGCCTTGACGGTATTGGCATCGTCGCCGTTATAGATAACGGTCTTGGAGGTCATTTCCGCGAATTTGCGGAACGACTTGATAATATTCTCGATATTTCCGAAGTATTCCAAATGGTCGGCATCCACATTTAGGATGACTGCCACATCGGGATAGAGCTGGAGAAAATGGTCTCTGAACTCACAGGCCTCACAGACCATAGTATCAGAGCTTCCGGAGCGTCCCGAGCCGCCGATCAGCGGGAGTTTTCCGCCGATGAAGCAGGATATATCCTTACCGCTTTCGAGGAGTATCTGTGTCAGCATAGAGGTGGCGGTGGTCTTGCCGTGGGTACCGCAGACGCAGACGGCGTTGCTGTACTGGCCTGTCAGCAGGCCGAGCATCTCGGCTCTTTCGGCGACGGCTGCACTGCTGGCGCGGGCGGCCACAAGCTCGGGGTTATCGTCCATGATAGCGGCGGTATAGACGATAAGGTCAGCGCCCTTGATATTCTCGGCTCTCTGTCCGAGAAAGACGGTTATGCCCATTTTTCTTACAGCCTCGAGGGTCTCGGTCTCGTTATTATCCGAGCCGGTGATATAGAAGCCTTTTTCATGGAGTATCTGCACCAGCGGATACATTCCCGACCCGCCTATGCCTATAAAGTGGATATGCTTGGAGCTTTTGAGTATTTCTGCGGATATCATTCGATTCAACTCACTTTAGTCAATTATTTTCGGTCACGGCAAGCCGTTCCCGCATACTTAATTATATTATAGTACATTTGTTTGAAAAAATAAACCCCTTTTAAGAAATTTTTACTTTTTTATTTTTTGTTCACGCTGATCGTTTTTTAATTCACGCTGCGCGCCCCTCTGGGGCGCTCGGGTCGGTTTCGTGATGTGGCCATTGTGCCGCGTCGCGGACGGCTTGGCGTGATGTGACGTGGGACGCTCGCATTCTTTAGACGGAGATGCGTTAGATGCTCTCTCACGTTGGTTTGAGCCGTTCCCGCACTTTGAAAATAGTTTGCATTCCGAAGGGGGTTGGGGGCGACCGGAAAGCTCCTGGAACGGGGAGCGAACAAAGTTTTGTTTCGCATAAAACGGGTGTGAAAACACGCGAGTTAAGCACTTTGTCCGGCTCGGAGGCGCTGCTCATAGCTGCCTGCGCTATGCTTTGGTGCGCCACCGGACGGAAAGGCGCGCGGTCGCTGCGCTCCCTTGCTGTTTCCTGCGAGTGCGGGTGGGCAGCTTTTCCGGCGCTGCAATTTGGTGTGTCCTCATTGCTGTTGATGTCGGATTTCACTTTTATGCCCTTTTGTTTCTTTGTGCAGCGCCGGGTCGTCGCTTCGCGCCGAGTGGGACGCTGTCCCACGCCCTGCAAGGGGCGCTGCCCCTTGACCCCGCAAGCCTCGGCCTGTCGGAACGACAGGCTGCGCGACTGGCTTGACCGCGCGCTTTTTAATGCGCTTCGCGTTAGAGTTTATAGCTTCATCAGCCCCGCCGACATCTTTCCCGTTTCCTGCACTCGCTTCGGCTCGGCGGAGTTGGGTGCAGGGGCACGCCCCTGCACCCTGCCTGTTTTTCCCGTTTCACAGCAAAAACGGAGGCACCTGCGTGCCTCCGTCGTTTGCTGCCGTTATCAGCCGAGAACTACCTCGACTTCATGTACACTGCCTTCCTCAAATACAGGCAGGATATTGCCGTTGATTTTTACTCCGTCAACTACCACGCTCTTTACTCCCTTGCTGATGTGGTCGGGATTCTTGAAGGTGATGTTGTAGGTGTTGCCGCGGAACTTTCTCGTCAGCTTGAAGCCGTCCCACGCCTCCGGGATAGAAGGATCGACCTTCAGTCCGTCATAGTCGGGGATGATTCCCAAAATGTACTGGGAGATCGCTACAAAGTTCCATGAAGCCGTACCTGTCAGCCAGCTGTTCTTGGCCTCGCCGTGACGCTTTGCGTCCTTGCCTGCGATCATCTGCGCATATACATAAGGCTCGGTGCGGTGCAGGTCGGATATGTCCTCCAAATATGCGGGTGCTATCTTGGAGTAGTACTCAAAGGCTTGATCGCCTCTGCCGGCAAATGCCTCCGCACAGATTATCCATGCGTTGTTGTGGCAGAAGATACCGGCGTTCTCCTTGTAGCCGCCGGGATATGTAGAGATCTCGCCGTATTCCTTGTAGTATCTGGTGAATGCGGGATTGTTCAGCACCAGACCGTACTTGGTGTCGAGATACTTCTTTACGGAGTTGAGAGTAACGATGTCCTTGCCGCTCTCCTTGCCGAGGCCGCCCAATACTGCGAAGCCCTGGGGCTCGATGAAGATCTTGCCCTCCTCGCACTCCTTTGAGCCGACCTTCTTGCCGAAGTCGTCGTAAGCGCGGATGAACCACTCGCCGTCCCAGCCGTAGTCAAGGGTAGCCTTGTTCATCTTGTCGATCTCTGTTTGAGCTGCGGCCGCCTCGTCGTCAAGACCCTTATACTTGCACAGCGCCACATACTCGGGTCCGATGAAGCTCATCATAGCGGCTACCATTACCGACTCGGCAACGCGGCTGAATTTCTCCTTGCCGTACTTGGGTGAGGTATAGGTCTGGAAGCTCTCGCCGGGAGTATCGGAGTGGCAGGAGAGGTTGAGGCAGTCGTTCCAGTCGGCTCTCATTGCCAGCGGCAGGCCGTGAGGGCCTACGGACTTGGCAACGTGCCAGAAGCTCATCTTGAGGTGATGCATCATGCTTTGAGCCTTTGAGGCATCGTTATCGTAGGGCACCTGCTCGTCAAGGATGCTGTAGTCGCCGGTCTCCTTGATATACTGGGCGGTGGAAAGGATCATCCACAGCGGGTCATCGGAGAAGTCACCGCCGATAGAGTCGTTGCCCTTTTTGGTAAGGGGCTGATACTGGTGATAGCAGCCGCCGTCCTCAAACTGGGTAGCTGCCAGATCGAGGATACGCTCTCTTGCTCTGTCGGGGATCTGATGAACGAAGCCCAGCAGATCCTGGTTGGAGTCACGGAAGCCCATTCCTCTGCCGATGCCGCTCTCGAAGTAGGAGGCGGATCTGGACATATTGAAGGTGACCATGCACTGATACTGGTTCCAGATATTTACCATTCTGTTGAGCTTATCGTCAGCGGTCTCAACATGGTACTGCGAGAGCAGGCCGTCCCAGTAGGCCTTCAGCTCTGCAAGAGCCTTATCGGCCTTTTCTGCGGTGTTCATAGCCTCGATCATCTCGTAGGCCTTGGACTTGTTCATGCTGCCGTCGGCATTCCACTTGTTTTCGCCGTTCTCGACATAGCCCAGCAGGAACACAAGGCTCTTCTCCTCGCCGGGAGCGAGAGTGATCTCAAGGCAGTGAGAAGCCACAGGGCTCCAGCCGTCTGCCACGGAATTTGCAGGCTTGCCCTCGAACACGGTGCCGGGATTGGCAAAGCCGTTGTAAATGCTGCCCATAAAGGTCTCTCTGTCGGTATCGAAGCCGCAGATGTCGGCATTTACGGTATAGAATGCAAAGTGGTCGCGGCGCTCCTTATACTCGGTCTTATGGAAGATAGTCGAGCCCTCGATCTCCACCTCGCCGGTATTGAAGTTTCTCTGGAAGTTCTCGCCGTCGTCAGAGGCGTTCCAAAGGCACCATTCAAGGAAGGAGAACAGCTTGAAGGTCTTAGGCTTATCGGAGCTGTTCTTCAGCACCATTTTCTGGACCTCGCCGTTGAAGTTCTGGGGAACGAAGAAGGTCACCTCGGCAGAAAGACCGTTCTTTTCGCCCTTGATAACGGTATAGCCGATACCGTGGCGGCAGGAATAGCTGTCCAGCTCGGTCTTTACGGGGCTCCAGCCGGGAGACCATACGCATTCGCCGTCATTGATGTAGAAATATCTTCCGCCCATATCAACAGGAACATTGTTGTAGCGGTAACGGGTAATTCTCCTGAGCCTTGCGTCCTTGAAGAAGCTGTAGCCGCCTGCGGTATTGGAGATGAGCGAGAAGAACTCCTGAGTTCCGAGGTAGTTGATCCAAGGGTAGGGAGTTCTCGGGTTGGTGATGACGTATTCCTTATTAGCGTCATCGAAGAATCCGAATTTCATTGAAATTCCACCTTTCATATTTTATATCTTAATTAATTGCTTAATTAACCTCTTTGAATTTGCAGTCATCATAGATGACGGAATACTTGAAATACGAGACCTCGATCTCCGCACTGCAGAGAACGGGCTCGGTAAAGTCGCGGTATTCCTCCTCGGTCACCAGCCGCCAGCTCCTTGAGAGGTACGACTGCTTTGACTGGGGAGCTTTTTTCAGTGCGGCATATTTCTCCGGCGGTATCACCAAAAGGATGCTGTCGATAGTTCCCGGCTCGTCAAACACCAGCAGATAATTGCCGCCCTCTCTGCAAAGCACATAGCTCTCCGCCGAGACGGTAACAGGCGCATCAAGATCCTTTTGGATATTATGTATCGCCTTGAAGATCGTCGCTCCCGAATAAAAGATGATTATCCCTGCGGCCACGGTATATATAAGCTGATATATCGAGCCCCTGCGCCCCTTCCAGGTCTTGAAGCAGACCACGATAAAGCCCACTGCCGATGCTAACAAAATGACCATAGCGGTGATATTCGAGTGCATGAACCGCTCGATAGTTTTTCTTCCTCCCAGCAGGTCGGCGCCCTTCATGGAGTTCTTCTGTATCGTAAAGGCGGCCATTGCCGCAAGGGCACATAGGGCAAAGAAGGCGCCCCATTTATGCTTTTCCTCGCGTTCCTCCTTGGATATCGCAATATCGGAGACTATATCCGTTCCGATATGCCGTCCCAGTTCACCGATAATGCCCATAGGCTTATCATCCTAACGTGAAGAATCTCTGCCAGCACTGATAGCTTTCGCCCTTGGCAAGCTCGCAGTGTCCGCTGACATCGCCCTTGAGCTTAAGGTTTACGGCGTTTATCATAGCGGTCATGGGCTCGGGGCAGAAATAGCCGTTGCCGCCCCGGTCGTTCCACATATTCCAGAACCTGTATTCCCGGCTGACCTCGTTGCAGATGCGCTTGCCGCTGTGCTTGTCGGTGATTATCGCGCCGTAGAACGGCTTGCCGTCCAGCTCGCCCTCGGCGGCGGTGTACATCTCGTTGCTTATGGTATGCAGCACCGGCTTCATTGAGCCGTTTTTATATCTGAGATCCTTTGAGGTGAGCGGCAGAAGCTTTTCTGTGGGGAGGCATCTTTCGTCAAGCTCGCACCTTTCGCCTACGGGGACGGTAAGTCTAAGGCTGTTCAGCTGACCTCCTGTAACGATAGGCGCATTTATGCAGGTATGCGTACAAAGGGAGACCGGCAGATGCTTGTCCGAAAGGTTTTCGAGCCTAAGGGTCTGTTTCAGCCCCTCCTCCTCCGAAAGCTCAAAGGTATAGGTCAGCTTAAAGCTTAGGGGAAAGCAGGCGAACATCTCGTCCTCCTCGGTAAAGGTATATGATGTAACGCAGACAGCCCTGCCGTTTTCGGCAGAGGCGGATTCCACCTTATGGGCTCTTTTATGCACCCAGCCGTGGATATGGTTCCCGAAAAGGGTCTCATTCACAGGCAGGTGATACTCCCCGTCAGAGGTCTTTACCAAGCCCCCGTCAAAGCGGTTGGGGAGATAGAGCGTAGGCAGCCCCCAGATCTCTCTGGCGCTGTTATACTGTTTAAGGCTGCACTTTTCGCTGTAGCGGAACACCTCGATATTGTTTTCGGTATCAAAGAACCGAAGCACGCTGCTGCCTGTCAGCGGTGAGATGACGGCGAAATACCGTCCGGCTGTAAGCTTGATGCATTCGATCCCTTTACACACAAAGGCGGTATCGGCGAAGCATTTCAATTTCATTCTCTCCTTTTGGTGACTTTACCACATTAAATCGTTCAACGCAAACGTTTTATATAATCAATTATAACATATTGCAGTTTAATAATCAAGCGTTTTTTATATATTTTTTATGCGCCGGACAAAAATTTTGTCTCCGCGCCGAAACGGGGAGACAAATGACGAATATCAGACGTTGTCCCGTCTTTTTCCGCACTTTGCACTGCAGCCCTCACAGCCGCATCCGCAGCCGCCTTTTTTGCGGCGCTTTATTGCCGAATGCAGCGCCGCCGCCAGCACAGCTGCCAGCAGTATTATCAGAAAAATGTCACCTATACCCATATCATGCCGCCCCCAATGCCAGTCCTATAAGTCTTACCAGCAGCGCCATTATCCAGGCTATGCCGCACTGCCAAAGCACTGTTGCCAGCGCCCATTTTTTACCAAGCTCTCTTCTTACCGAGGCTATCGCTGCCACGCAGGGCGTATAGAGCAGCGAGAACACCAGCAGCGAGGCTGCTCCCAGCACCGTAATTGATGCTGTTACATCTCCGGGATACAGCACCTGCAGTATGCTCACCACATTCTCCTTTGCGATAAAGCCGGTGATAAGCGCCGTGGTGATGCGCCAGTCTCCCAGCCCGAGAGGGATAAGCACAGGCGCTAAAAATCCCGCGATGACCGCAAGGATGCTGTCCTGTGAGCTTGTGACCATGTTAAAGGAGAAGTCGAAGCTTTTTAGGAACCATACCAGCACCGTTGCGATAAGTATGACCGAGAAAGCCCGGGTAAGGAAGTCCTTTGCCTTTTCCCAAAGCAGCCTTGCCACGTTCTTCGCTGCCGGCAGCCGGTAGTTCGGCAGCTCCATAACAAAGGGCACGGGCTCGCCCTTGAAGATCGTCCCCTTGTAGATAAAGGCTGCCAGTATCCCCGTAAGTATCCCCAAAAGATAGAGCGCTGTCATGATAAGCGCTTTCTTTCCGGGGAAGAAGGCGTTTACGAAAAAGGCGTAGATCGGCAGCTTGGCGGTGCAGCTCATGAAGGGGGTCAGCAGGATAGTCATTTTGCGGTCACGCTCACTGGGAAGGGTGCGGGTCGCCATAACGGCGGGGACGGTGCAGCCGAAGCCGATAAGCATCGGCACGATGCTTCGCCCGGAAAGCCCCAGCCTTCGCAGCAGCTTATCCATGAAAAACGCCACACGGGCGATATATCCGCTGTCCTCCAGTATGGAAAGAAAGAAGAACAGGGTGACGATGATCGGCAGAAAGCTCAACACGCTGCCCACTCCGGAAAATATGCCGTCGATGATAAGGCTGTGGAGGGCATCGTGGATGTGAGCATCCGTCAGCATACGGTCAACGGTCTCGGTGAGCTTTTCCACGCCGGTCTCCAGCAGGCTTTGCAGCCCTGAACCGATAACGTTGAAGGTAAGGAAAAACACCAGCGCCATTATTGCCACAAACAGGGGTATAGCCGTGAACCGCCCTGTCAGCAGTCTGTCGATCTGACGGCTGCGGATATGCTCGCGGCTCTCGCGGGGCTTTTTTACCGTCTCGCTGCTGACCGAAGTTATATATCTGTAGCGCATATCGGCTATCGCTGCGGCGCGGTCGAGCCCCCGCTCCTTTTCCAGCTGGGCGACGATATGGTCTATAGTAGCAGTCTCGTTCTCGTCGAGGGCAAGCTTTTCCAGCACGAGGGGATCACCCTCGGCGGTCTTGCTTGCGGCAAAGCGAATGGGCAGTCCGGCTGCTTCGGCATGATCCTCGATAAGATGCGCTATCGCGTGGAGACAGCGGTGGACGGCTCCGCCGTTGTGATCCTTGGAGCAGAAATCCTGCCTTAGCGGCCGCTCTTGATAGTGGGCGATATGTACGGCGTGTTCGATAAGCTCCTCGATGCCCTCGTTCTTTCCGGCGGAGATAGGCACCACCGGCACTCCCAGCATCAGCTCCATAGCGTTGATATCCACGCTGCCGCCGTTGGCGGAAAACTCGTCCATCATGTTCAGCGCCACCACCATGGGGATGTTCATTTCCAGCAGCTGCATCGTAAGGTAAAGGTTGCGGTCGATGTTGGTAGCATCTACGATGTTAATGATCGCGTGGGGCTTCTCCTCAAGCACGAAGCTTCGGGAGACCACCTCCTCGCTGGTATATGGTGACATGGAGTAGATGCCCGGCAGGTCGGTGACAAGGGTGTTTTTGCGGCCTCTGATCTCGCCGTCCTTGCGGTCAACGGTCACGCCGGGGAAATTGCCGACGTGGCGGTTAGCGCCTGTAAGACGGTTAAAGAGGGTGGTCTTGCCGCTGTTCTGATTTCCCACAAGAGCGAACCGCAGCACTGTGTCCTCCGGCAGAGGGTCGCCGCTGCCCTTGGTGTGAAAGACACCGCTCTCGCCCAGACCCGGGTGAGCCACCTTCTTCCTATGCGTCTTATCCGGCTTGCTTTCGGGAGCTGCCTCCACCGGGACGATATCTATCTTAGCGGCATCGTCCAGCCGGAGAGTAAGCTCGTAGCCGTGAAGACGCAGCTCCATAGGGTCGCCCATAGGGGCGAATTTCACCAGCGTTACCTCTGTTCCCGGTATCATTCCCATATCAAGAAAATGCTGCCGCAGGGCACCCTCGCCGCCGACGGCGGTTATCCTGCCGCTTTTTCCTGTTTCAAGCTCACGGAGCGTCATTTGCATTACCTCTGTTTCACAAAAAAGTTAGCCTCGTCTAATATTATAGCATAAGACCGTCTCCCATTCAAGGATATTATATGAACGAAACGAATATTTCTATTCACAGCCGCAAATTATAGTTGATAATTGATGATGAAAGGAGTGCCCGAAGAGGCGCACTCCTTCATTGTGCATTGGCTGCAAACTGTCGGGCAGGATCGGGGCAAAAACAAAAAGCCGCCTGCCCGGTTTTGCCCGGACAGGCGGGGGAATGGTCTGTCAGTTTTCCTTATAGGATGCCAGAGTGCTGTACTCCGATTTTATCAGCTTGTAGATCTCGCAGCCGCGATCCTTGCGGTACTTCTTGACGATGCCGAGATAGAACCTCTGCTTGGTATCGGTCTCCTCGAACAGCTTGGTAACGGCGGCTATCTCCTCGGGAGAGCAGTCGTCCTTCAGCAGATCGCCCAGCTCCTCGGCCAGCCGTGAGGTCTTGGCCTTGGAGGTCTTTCTGCGGGTGGTGCGCTTGCGGGGCTTTGCCGCCGGAGCTGTCTTTGCAGGCTCCTCGGCAGGCTTCTCCTTTTCAGAGACCTCTGCCGCCTCCGGGACTGCTTCTGCAGGCTCTGAAGCTATCTCTGCAGGCTCCGGGGCTGCTGCAGCTGCTTCCGGCACAAGCTGCTCCTGTGGCTTGTATTCATAAGCATCAGAGCGCTTGCTGGCCTCCTCACACTCCTTGAGGAACTGATCGAACAGCTCCGAATCGTTGAGGTGCTGCTTTTGCGGAGCTTCGGTCTTCCTGGAGGGCTTTGTTTCCTTAACGGGCTTTGTCTCCTTAGCAGGCGCCTGCTCGGCGGGCTTTGTCTCGGCTTCGGCCTCGGGAGCCTTTTCCGGGACAGTCACAGGCTGAACGGGGGCGCTGTCCTCAAGAGCCTCCTTGATTTTGAGATATTTCGGCCTAAGCACCTTATAGATATCGGTGGCGTGACCCTTGAAGATCTTCGCAAGGCGGTTATGAAAATCCTCCTTGTCGTCGGATTCGGCGGCACAGGCGAGGATATCCCCGGCCTCCTTATCGGAAAGATCGACTATGCCCAGCAGAGAGTTATGTATAAGCTCGGCTGCCGACTGGGGCTTTCTGCCGCGCTTGCGGGCGCCCTTGGAGACGGTCACCTTTTCGAGATCCTCTGCCGGCTCTGCGGCCTCTGCGGTCACCTCCGGGGCAGGCTCCTCTGCGGCGGGAGCCTCTGCAGCAGCAGTGATCTCCTCCTCCGCGGCAGGCTCCTCCGGCTCGGGAGCGGCGGGTATGCTGCGGCTGGCCTTGGTATCCTTGGCGAAGGTCACGGCACCGGCAAGGGTAGGTGTTCTGAAAACAGTGATGTTATTTCTGTCCGCAAAGCTTACGTTCCAGAAATCGTGGAGCTTATCGAAGCCCTTATCGCCGCTTATGATGAAGATGTGAGTGTATATCTCCTTGGCGAGCAGATAGCCCAGCAGGGTCGAGAGCTGGAAATCCAGCGCATTCTTGCCGCCGACCCTGACCTTGAGATATTCGATATCCGCGCTTGAGGTCATGATCTTGCGGTGCATCTCAAAATTCAAGGTGTCGGAGTTTTCGCTGTAGAAGATGATGACCTTGTCATCGGGCGAAAGCTGCTCGATGCCTGTCAGCCCCTTGGATTTCACGTTTTCAAAGTCGATAAGATATGCCTTCATTTACAATTTCCTTTCGTGCCCGTTCACGGGCGTTTTTTGATGATAAGGTACACGATCCCTGCTCCTGCCGCCAGTGCGCATACGGAGCATATCACGATTATCATGACCGTGGAATTACCCTGCAGCGAGCCGGCGCTGTCGGTGTCGGCCGCGTCATCGGCTATCGTTCTCTCGATAACATATTCCTGCTGATAGCTGTAGCTTCCGGCCTTTATCGACTTGTCCAGCGTTTCGGAGATAAGCTTGTGGCCCTCGGCGTTGGGGTGGATATCGACCCTTGCGATGTTGGTAAGCTCCTTGGCTTTTCCGGCAAAGGCGGGGGCAACGTCACAGACGGTATAGCTTCCGGCGTGAGCCTTGATGATCTCGTTGAGGCGGCCGATCTTTTCCGCGGCGATCTTGCTGATGCCCGGAACGAGGCTGAAGCTTTCAAGGGGATCGTAAAGCGTTTGGATAAAAAACTCCGAGGCTGTCTTTTTTCTGATATAGGCAGCGATCTTCGGCAGGTTCTCGTCAAATACCGTCAGATTTGCATCCAGCTTTTCACGGAGCTTGCTGAAGGAGGATATCAGCTTCAGCAGCTCCGAGGCGCCGAGCTTCCCGCCGCTCTCGAAAGAGATGCCCGCATCCTTCAGCGTGTCCCACAGGGCATGGAGCAGGTCGTTGCCGCCGATAGAGATCACGATGCAGTCGGCCTTTGAAAGCGCATCGTCCGCCTTGCCGGAGTCAAGCAGCTTCAGCAGATCGTCAGAGGTATAGCCGTCCACGGCAAGATTGGTAAGCTCAAAGGTGCAGTCGCTTGGCAGCTGGGGGGAATACTCCGCTTTAAGAAGATTTGAATATGACAGCGGGCTGCCGCTGCCGGCAGCATAGCCCTCAAGGCCGTAGCCGCTGGCGATAGAGTCGCCCATTACCACCATTGAATGGGGCACGGGTATGCTCACCTCGCGGAGGGCGATCTCCTTTACCGTGCTGCTTTCCGCAGATACGGCGGCGGATGATATCGCCGCGATAACGGCGGCAGTGATAAAGGTGAATATTCTTTTGAGCATAGATTACCCTCCTATGACAACGGGGGACAGTGTACCTTATTACAGTATATCATACCGGCTGTGATTTTACAACAGTTTTTTAAAAAAATCCCGCTTCGGAGCAATTGACAGTTGATAGTTGATAATGGATAATGAAGGAGTGCGCCCTTGGCGCACGAATGCCCATTCTGGCGCTCCTTCATTATCAACTGTCCATTATCAACTGTCCGTTATCGGCTGTCAGCTGATAGGTCACGGTTCGTCGCCGGGGGTGCGGTGATCTATGGTAACGGAGCCGTCCTTGTTCGGCCGATAGATGATAGGAGCCTGCTGAAAGAAATCCTCCGGCTCGGGCTCCTTTGGCTTCTTGGGGCGGGTCTCCGACCAAAGCAGCTTTTCCAGCTCGGCACCTGTAAGCTCGCCGTTTTCGAGGCCGTCGTCGAAATACATATTCTTGAGATTATCCATAGTGTAGGCGGTCTCGGACTTCTCCCGGGGACGGTAGATCTTTTTGTGCTGCTGGAAATTCTCTGACGGGTCGGGAGCGGGCTTTTCATAGGTCTTGGCTTCCCCCTCCAGATACTCCTCGCCCTCCACCTGCGTGACCCGGCTGCCGTTGAGGGAGCTGTCTATTATCTTCAGCACGCCCTTTGCGTCGGCACGGTGGATAAGGCTCTCGTCCTTGAGGACGTTGTTGAAGGGAAAGCGGGGATGCTTCTTCAGCTCTCTGATATCGCGGATCACCGGCCTGCCGAGCAGGAACACAATGATCGACAGAAGTATCATCACCAGCTGCAGCGTCATCTGTCCTGCGCCTACGGGGATCCCTGCATGCTGGAGATCCCCCAGCACCTTGTCGTGGGTGCCCTCCTTACTGCCCAGTATCAGCAGGGCGGGGTAAAGCAGCACCTGCACTGTCAGCGGAACAAGAGCAAGCACAGTCTGACGGCGCGGCTCCTCCGAGAACACCGAGGTCATTGAAACAAAGGCAGCGCCCATAGCGAATGCGAAAACGCCGTCAGCTACGCTGCTGGAAAAATGTCCCATTCTTAAAATATCGGTTATCAGGTCGATGACGGACATGGCAAAGAGAACGCCTGCAAGCAGCAGCGGCAGAGCCAGCAGCCTCTGCATACGCTTTGCGCTCTTATAGCATTCCCGCAGCTCCTCGTCGGGAGCGATAAGAAAGTCATCGTGAGCAAGCTTCATTTCCCTTCACCCTCCTTGCTTAAATCAGCACTGTCCGGCTCCTGTTGTCGCTGGCCGCAGCTGCAGGCGGATCACTTCATTTGCTCTGCAAGCTGATTGAGATAAGCCAGTCCTGCCGGGTCGTTCGCCCCGAGAGAAACGTTGGGGTTTTCCGAGATATATGCGTTGGCACGCCTGCCCTTGCCGATCAGCAGACCCAGGCAGTCGGTGAGGTAATACTCGCCCTGTGCGTTGTTGGGGGTCAGCTCAAAGAGGACGCTTAGCAGATCGGCAGTGTTGAACCAGTAACAGCCGGAGTTGATCTCCTTTATCAGCGTCTGCTCGGGGGTGCAGTCCTTCTGTTCCACGATGCCGGAGATGCCGTCGGCGGTACGGATGATGCGCCCGTAGCCGGTGGGGTCGTCCTTCTCGGAGGTGACAACGGTAACGGAGTTGCCCTCTTTTGTATGCAGCTCAAGCGCGCCCTTTATGGTAGGCGGGTCGATGAAGGGTGCGTCGCCGCAGAGGATAAGGGTATTGCCCTCTCTGTGGGCTTCAAGGAACTCCTTTGCCATTTGAACGGCGTGGCCTGTGCCGAGCCTTTCCGACTGGAGAACGGTGACTATCTCGGCGCGGCTTTTTCTGCCGGCGAGGAACCCGTCGATCATTTCCGCCTTATGTCCCTTGACGACGCAGATCTGCTGACAGCCGGCATCCTCGCAGGCGGTAATGACCCAGTCCAGCATAGCCCTACCCTGCACCTCACAAAGCACCTTGGGGCCGTCCGACTTCATTCTTTTGCCCTGCCCTCCGGCAAGGATGATAACGTTGTTTTCCATTTCAGTTCCTCCGATATACATTTAATATAGTATTTATCGCATACAGTATAGCATAATAAGCAAAAAAAGTCAAATACAAAAAAACAGCGCACGGATATCCGTGCGCTGCAGTTTTTATGCGGGGTTATCGGCTTAGTGGCCTCTCTTGACATAGGTCGTGTGGAGGTACTTGTGAGCCTCGTGCGAGCCGGCTGTTTTGAAGAAGTCGTTATAGAGCAGATCCATAACGGGGCTCTCGTGGGACTTTCTAAGCTCCAGCTTCTCGTCAAGGTCATACAGAGCCTTTGCTCTGATAGCCTTGAGATCCACGTTATTGCGGACGGTATCGGGCTGATAGGGCTGACCGCCGCCGTTGATGCATCCGCCGGGGCAAGCCATGACTTCAACGAACTGATAGTCCTTTTCGCCCTTTTGGATAGCCTCGATGACAGCTCTTGCATTTGCAAGACCGGAAGCAACTGCTACCTTGACGGTAACGCCGCCAACTGTATATTCAGCCTCCTTGATGCCCTTGGTGCCTCTTACCTCGTTGAATACGAGAGCGTCAGACTTGCCGTCCAGCTTGAAGGCAGCGGTCCTGAGAGCGGCCTCCATAACACCGCCGGTAGCGCCGAAGATAGCGCCTGCGCCGGAAGCGACCTCGAACGGATTATCCCAGTCCTCGTCGGGCAGAGCATTGAAATCAAGGCCTGCACGCTTTATCATTCTTGCAAGCTCTCTTGTGGTGAGTGCAACATCAACATCGTCATAATCAGCCGATCTCTGCTCCTCTCTTGTTACCTCGAATTTCTTTGAGGTGCAGGGGATCACGCTGACAACGAAGAGCTTGTTGGGGTCGATGTTGTTCTTCTGGCAGTAATAGCTCTTGAGAACAGCACCGAACATCTGCTGCGGGCTCTTGCAGCTGGAAAGATGCGGCAGAAAATCGGGATAGTAATGCTCGCAGAACTTCACCCAGCCGGGGCAGCAGGAGGTGAACATAGGCAGTGTGCCGCCCTGCTGGATCCTTTCGATCAGCTCATTGGCCTCTTCCATAATGGTAAGGTCGGCGGTAACGTCCATGTTGAACACCTTGTCAGCACCGAGCCTTCTTATGCCGGCGACCATTTTGCCCTCAACGTTGGTGCCTACGGGATTGCCGAAGGCCTCACCGAGAGTAGCACGGATAGAAGGAGCTGTGAAGAACACTACCTCCTTCTCGGGATCGGCTATAGCGTCCCAGACCTCCTTGGTGTTGTCCTTTTCGGTCAGAGCGCCCACGGGGCAGGCAACGATGCACTGGCCGCAGCCTACGCAGGCAGCGTCAGCCAGCTTGGTATCGAAAGCGCAGCCGATATGGGTGTTGAAGCCTCTTCTGATCTCGCCGATGCAGCCGATGCTCTGTACCTTCTGGCAGGCAGCAACGCAGCGCTGGCAGTTGATGCACTTGTTATTGTCTCTTACAATATAAGCCGAGCTGTCGTCGATCTCATATCTGGTACCCTCGTTGATGAAGCGGTCCTCATCAACGCCGTAGTCTCTGGAAAGTCTCTGCAGCTCGCAGTTCTCGCTTCTCTCGCAGGAGAGGCACTTTTTGTTGTGGGTAGAGAGCAGCAGCTCAAGAGTTGTCTTTCTGGACTTTCTTACAGCGGGTGTATTGGTCTCTACCTCCATGCCCTCCTCAACGGGATAAACGCAGGCAGCAGCCAGACCTCTTCTGTTTTTGATCTCAACCACACAGATGCGGCAGGCACCGATGCAGTTAACGTCCTTTAAATAGCAAAGCGAAGGGATGTCAATGTTTGCGGCCTTAGCAGCCTGAAGTATTGTAGAGCCGGCAGGAACTTCAACATCTATACCGTTCACTTTAAGATGAACCATTGTGTTTTCCATTTAACCTAACCTCCTTACACTTACTTCTTGATGATAGCCGAGAACTTGCAGTTCGACTCGCAGACGCCGCACTTGATGCACTTTGCCTTGTCGATCTCCATTGCAGGCAGCTTCTTGCCGGGAGCAATGTAATCGGTCTTTGAGATCGCAGAAACAGGGCAGTTTCTTGCGCAGAGGCCGCAGCCTATGCACTTGTCCTTGATGATCTCAAAGCTTACAAGGCTCTTGCAGACACCGGCTGTGCAGTGCTTGTTCTCGATGTGGTCAACATATTCATCCCTAAAGTACTGGATAGTGGAAAGAATGGGGTTAGGAGCAGACTGACCCAGTGCGCAGAGCGAAGAGCTCTTCATGTGCTGTGCCAGATCCTCGATATTCTCAAGATCCTTCATCTCGCCCTTGCCCTCGGTGATCTTCTCCAGATACTGGAGCAGTCTTCTTGTACCTACGCGGCAGGGAGTACACTTACCGCAGCTCTCGTCAACGGTGAAGTTGAGGTAGAACTTGGAGATATCCACCATACAGGTGTCCTCGTCCATTACGATAAGTCCGCCTGAGCCCATCATCGAGCCCAGCTTCATAAGGTTCTCGTAGTCGATAGGAGTATCTATATGCTGTGCGGGGATGCAGCCGCCGGAGGGTCCGCCTGTCTGAGCGGCCTTGAACTTCTTGCCGTTGGGGATACCGCCGCCGATCTCCTCGATGATCTCGCGCAGAGTAGTACCCATCGGTACCTCAACGAGGCCGACGTTTGTGATCTTTCCGCCGAGAGCGAACACCTTGGTTCCCTTGGAGGTTTCGGTTCCCATAGAGGCATACCAGTCAGCGCCCCTGCGGATTATCTTGGGGATATTCGACCAGGTCTCAACGTTATTGAGGATAGTCGGAACACCGAACAGACCCTTTACAGCGGGGAACGGAGGACGGGGCTTGGGCTCGCCTCTGTGGCCCTCGATAGAATTCATAAGAGCAGTCTCCTCGCCGCACACGAAGGCGCCGGCACCGAGACGGATCTCGATATCGAAATCAAAGCCGCTGCCGAAGATATTCTTTCCGAGGAAGCCGTATTCTCTTGCCTGAGCAATAGCGATCTTCAGTCTTTCAACAGCGATAGGATATTCAGCTCTTACATATATATAGCCCTGATGAGCGCCGATAGCATAGCCGGCGATAGTCATAGCCTCAAGAACAGCGTGGGGGTCGCCCTCAAGGATAGATCTGTCCATGAATGCGCCCGGGTCGCCCTCGTCGGCGTTGCAGCATACATACTTAACGTCGCCCTTGGAGGCCTTGGCAAATGCCCACTTTCTGCCGGTGGGGAAGCCGCCGCCGCCGCGTCCGCGCAGGCCGGAATCCAGCATAGTCTGGATAACGTCATCGGGGGTCATCTCAAACAGCACCTTATACAGTGCTTGATAGCCCTCGGTAGCGATATACTCCTTAACGTTCTCGGGGTCGATAACGCCGCAGTTTTCCAGAGCGATTCTCATCTGCTTCTTATAGAAGTTGGTCTCGGAAAGTGAAAGGATAGTGCCGTCCTCATGAACGGTCTCCTTGTAAAGGAGATCCTTGCAGATATTGCCGCCGACGATATGCTCATCAACGATCCTCTTCATGTTCTCGGGCTTTACCTGAGAATAGAAGCAGCCCTCGGGGTAAACGATCATGATAGGGCCGAGAGCGCAGAGGCCGAAGCAGCCTGTCTTTACAACAAGCACGTCATTTACGTTCTGTGCCTTCAGCTCGTCCTCGAGAGCAGCGATGACCTTTCTGCTTCCCGAAGAGGTACAGCCTGTACCGCCGCACACCAGGATCTGCTTGCGGTAGCCGGTCTTTTCAGCGAGCTTTTTGCCCTCCTCCTCGACTACCTTTCTGACCTTGACGAGGTCCTCGTACTCGGTCTTTATCTTATTGAGATCTGCAACTGTCATTACTTATCGGCACCTCCTTTGGAATAGGACTCAAGGATCTTGCTGACCTGATCGGGAGTAATTTTTCCGTAAACGTCCTCGTCGATAGTCATTACGGGAGCAAGACCGCAGGCACCTACGCAGCGGCAGGCGTCGATAGAGAATTTTCCGTCGGCAGTGCATTCGCCGGACTTGATACCCAGCTTCTGCTCAACAGCCTCAAGGATCTTATCCGAGCCCTTAACATAGCAGGCTGTACCGAGACAGACACTGATGCGATGCTCGCCCTTGGGTGTCAGCGAGAACTGGGAATAGAATGTCGCAACGCCGAAGACCTCCGAAAGAGAAAGGCCGAGGCCGTCTGCGATCATTTTCTGAACCTCTACGGGCAGATAGCCGTAGATACCCTGTGCCTCCTGCAGCGTCGGCATAAGACCGCCCGGCTGGGTGCGGTGAGCTTCGATGACTTTCATAAGCTCTGCTTCCTGCTCGGGAGTGCCCTTGAACGGGATCAGGGATTTTTCACTCATAACAAAACCTCCTACAAATATTGTACGGCACACGCCGTCAGAGCCGCAGGCTGACACGCTCCCGCGCCTCTAAAAAAACAAATACCACGGCATGACAGAACATACCGTTATATAGTTAATTATATACCTTTTTATACGTTTTTGCAAGCGTTTTAACAAACATTTTAAATATGGAAAGTGTTTTTGTCGATATTATACTAAGAATAGGTTAATTTTTTGTCAATCTCACGGCGCAAAATAAGCAAGCCCGCCGAAGGGCGCATTTCCGCGCTCTCCGGCGGGCGGCATCAACAGTGCTTTCGTCGGGATTTATATTCGCTTTAGCTTGTCACATATACTTTTATATATGCCCCGGGAGGTTTTCCGTTATTTACCTTTCACTCTCCGAAGATGAACTGATCCAGCTCCACGGGAGAGAGCGCACCCACAGTCTTTTTCACCAGCTCGCCCTTTTTGAACAGAAGCAGGGTCGGCACTGACATGATCTTGAATTCCGACACGATCTCGGGGCATCTTCCGGCATTGACCGAAGCAAAAACGGCCTCGTCCGTTTCATCAGAGGCCCGCTCGAATACCGGCTCGAGCATAGCGCAGGCTGGGCAGGTGTCGGTATATATATCCACTGCCACAAGCTTTCCGCTGTCGATAGCGATCTCCTTGAAATTCTGATCCGTTAGCTTTATGACTGACATACGATCACAGTCCTTTCCTGCTTAGTCTCAGGCAAATACCGAACAGGTCTTTGAGGTAGCCTTTATGCCCTTGGGGCCGTTGACGACCTTCTCGCCCCAGTCTGGTGAGAGCTGTGTGCCCTCCCAGTCATAGGAGAGGTCAAGGTACTCTACACCGCCGCCGTTGCCCTTCCAGCTCCAGCCCATCCAGCCGATGCTGTTGGCATCGCAGTATTCCATGATATACTCCTCGTCAACATCGCCGTCCGAGTGGTTGTAGCCGAATTCGCCCACGCAGACGCACAGCCCCTGATCGGTTGCGCCGGTGAGGTTTTCCTCAATGGTCTTTTCGTTCTTGCCTGCCGAGCCGTACATATGCACCGAGAACATGGTGTTCCTGTCGGGGTCGGACTCAAAGACCTCCATGCCCTTTTCCTTAATGGATTTGCCGTACTGTCCCCAGCCGGCGGAGTCCACCATTATTGTGTTCTTTATGCCCGCCTCTCTAAGCTGCGGGATAACGGTGGTATAGCCCTGCGCCCAGGTCTTGCTCTTCCAGTCGCCTATCCATTCGTTGGCGATGTTGAGAATGACGTAATCCTCTCTGCCGATAAGGGCGTCCTTCATTTCTATCCAGAAATCCGCGGCCTTTTGGATATCGTCGATGTCATTCCTGCCGGTGGCATCATGCACCTCAAGTACAGCCACCATTTGATATTCCTTGCACTTGTCCGTAAGGGCGTTGATGCTCTCGACGGAATCCTTTTCCCACTGAACGCCGTCGGCCAGAACGAGCCGGACGCAGTTCGCGCCGGTCTTGTCGATAGCCTCGAGGGCTGCGGCGTCGTCGTTTTTGAACCAGCTGTGGGCATGGTTCACTCCGCGCATGACGAACTCGTTGCCGTTGGCATCCAGTAGCTTTGTGCCGTCAACGCTGAAGCCCTTTACGCTGGAAAGGGAAGGCGCGGGTGCAGCCGTGCTTTCGGCGGCAGCGGAGGAGGTCTCACCGCTCCCGGAGGAGGCAGCCTGCTGTGAGGAGCTGTCGGAGCTGCCGCAGCCTGCCAGCAGCAGGGCAGCGGGCATCAGAAGTGATAATAGCTTTTTCATCATAATAATCTCCTTTGTGAAAACATACGGTCTGTAGCTTGTTCACCTATTATACCACATATCCCGCAGGTATTCAAGCCCCCTTGGCAATAATTGTAACTCGATTTGGCATTGTGCATTGAAAACTGTAATCACTGGTCAAAAAGGTGACTTCTGACAGCCTCTGCCCAAGGGTACTGCTCCATATACTGCTTCAGCCGGGCTGTTCTGACATTTTTGCCCTCGAGGAAATCAAAGAGGTCACAGTGTATCAGGGCCTTGTTGATGCAGTAGGAGCCCTTGGAGTTCAGTATCAGCTCCTTCGGCACACCGTATCTGCCGAGGGTCTTGCGGATGTCATAGATTATATTGCGGACGTAGTTGCGCTTTTCCTCGCCGTCGTCGCCCTCCTTGAATACCAGATATCTAAGCTCCTCCTCCGAGACCTCGGCGCCCCGCTTGTCAATAAGATAAGCCAGTATCTCCTTACTGTCGCGGCGCTCGAACTTGACGGGCTGGGCTCCCCAGAAGACCTCGAAATACCCGAAGCACTGCGCCCTTAGCTCGTTTATCGGGCGGCGGGTGTGAGCTATCGCATTGATAAGCTCCTCCTTGGATACCGGCTTGACGATATAGCCGCTGACGAACAGGTCAAGAGCGGCGGCCTTGTAATCCGGGTCGGAGTGGCCGGTATAGATAATGATATTCATGTCCCCGAACTTTTCATGGAGATGCTTCACAAGCTCCAGCCCGTTTATCGACCCGCCGAGGTCGATGTCTATAAAGGCGATGTCGATGTTATTGTTGTCGGCATAGTCCATGAAGTCCGCCAGCCGGACAAAGCCCTCGTGTATGCCGTCGGGGTCTATCTGCCTGAGCTTTCTGATAAGAGCATTTACTGCAAGCTGTTCATCGTCAAAGGTCACTGTTTTCATAGCCTTACCTCCTGTGAAGCGGGGATGATTATCTCGGCCTCTGTCCAGCCGTTTTCGTGTCTTATCTCAAGAGTGCCTCCGCACATCTGCCTTAGCCTCTGTTCCGCGTTTTTCAGACCGATGCCGCCCTTGCCCAGCGTTTCGTCGTTCATGTCAAAGCCCTCGCCGTTATCCTTTATCACCACATGGATGCTGTCCTTCTCCCGATAAGAGGAAAGGATGACCCTGCCGTCTGCGGAATAGCGGTCGATGCCGTGCTTCACGGCGTTTTCCGCCAGCGGCTCGATGCTTAGGGCAGGCACCTTGAAATCCGTGTATTGCAGGTCAAAGGCGAATTGGAACCTTTTTCCCGTGTCGGCGTGCTCCAGAGCAAGATATTCCTTTATCGCCTGCACCTCGTCCGCAAAGGCCACCGGCTCGGTGCTGCCGACGGCAATGATGTTGTTCCTAAGGTATCTGGCAAAGTGATCCAGCAGCTCGGCCGCCCTTTCCGGGTCGGTATAGCAGACCTCCTGAACGGCTATCATCGCGTTGTTGATAAAGTGAGGCTTTATTTGAGCCTGCATCAGCCGGAGCCTTGCCTCTGCCAGCTCGGTCTTGGCCGTTTCAAGAGCATAGCCGTATCTAAGCGTGACCTCGGTCTTGTTCTTTTCGTAGAGCATGAACATCACTATAGCCGACAGCGACACCATTGCGTTATTTATGTTTACGGACGTGTTGAAGATCATGCCGATGATAAAGCCGAAGGTAGGTACGATCGCGGCGACCGTGACTATCTGCTTGGTAAAGCGGTCGATCCTTTTCCAGTACCTTGCCACGGTGATGCCGATGAACAGGAATGTGAACAGCGTAACGGACTGCCAGATATAATAGCCCCATTCTCTGACATAGCTGTTGTTGCTGTCAAAGCTGTAGATCGCATTGATAAAGGGCGTCAGCAGCAGAAGGATCACATTCGGTATCTCCAGAAGCTGAAAGCCGGTTATCAGCTTTTCAAGCGCTTCCGAACTGTTTTTGCGGGCGATATGTATCTTGGTGACATGGAGCAGGAACAGCGTTAGGAACGCACCTGTCAGATAGTATATAAAAATGCCTATGCGCATAGTATAATATGCGGCGCGGGAGGGCAGCCCGCTGATGACAAGGGTGGGAATGTCGGCGATATTATAGATCAGCACCGCCGAAAAGAAAACGATCAGCTCCTTGGTAAAGGGGATATCCACCTGCTTGAGCAGCTCGTCCGACCTGTCCCGTCTGATACCGAAGATCATTACAGAGATCAGGAGCAGCAGGAAGACCTCGTTCCAGCCCTCAACGATTATCTGTATCAGCACCGGCAGCCCGATGCGCTCTGTAAATCCGTTCATATTTCACCTCTGCAGCTTACTGATGACTGTATTATAACACAAAAGCCCGTGATAAACAAGTCCCCCTCTGCCGCCAAAGCGGGCAGAAGAGCGGAAAGAATGCCGGTATATTGCCGGAATTAACAGAAATTTAACAATTGGTGTCCCATTTGCGGAGCCCTCTGTGATAGTTTTGTTACCGGGGTATGGTATAATAAAATATATGAAAGCTTTTACTACAGAATAATTGTCAAATGTCGGTGTTCGGAGGTGTTATGATTGAGAAGCGTTGAGATCTCTGTGATCGTATCTGTTTCGAGGGACTATTTTCTGCCCTCACTGTCATTCCGTGATTTCCCTGCGGGGGTGAACGGCAGTCTGATCAGCGGCTCTGTCGGGATTGACCGGGTCAGAAGCGGCGCTGTGCTGCTGGTAACAGACAACGCCGGTCTTATCAGAGCCTTCCTTAACCGCCGGCTTGACAGGAGCTATTCGGTATATATCGGAGAAAAGGACGATCTTGGCAGCCTGGCCGAAACGGCGACGGACATCTGGAGCCCCTTTGACGAGGGCGATGTACTAAAAAAACGGTATATGCTTTTGCTGGACTATATAAAGAACTGCACACTGCTGAAGTTCTATCAAGACAATGTCCTGCTGTAGCGTGAGCATTCGGGAAAGGATGAAACGTATTGTCATTTCAGCAATATCTTGCAAACAACTGGGGCCTTTTGGTCATTCTGACAGGGCTGACCATTCTTATCGCGTCGGACATTCACCTTGAACGCAGAATGGTGCGGCAGATCGCTATAACCAACGGGCTTCTGCTTTTCTATTCGGTCACATCGCAGATCGAAAGCGCCCTCGGCAACCGTGAGACGTTCAGTATGTGGCGCTCGTGGCTAAGTGCCGTCAATTACAGCCTGCTGACGGTCATTCTCGTCAGCGTTACCATGATAGTTTATCCGGGGCATAAGAGGTTCCTTTTCATCCCCTGCGCCGTGAATACGGTCATGGTCTTTGTTTCGATACCCACGGGACTGGTATTTTCCTTCACTGATACCAACAACTTCAAAAGGGGGCCTTTGGGCTATCTGCCCTTTGTCATCAACGCCCTTTATCTGGCATATCTCTGCTTCAGAGTATTCAAGAGCCGGCGCTGGCAGCGGCGGGAGCTGGTGCGGCCGGTGTTCATGACTATGGTGGCGGCGGCCTGCATCATCATGCCGCTGGCCTTTGAGACACAGTCGGATCAGTGGCTGGAGCTGACCATAGCGGCAGAGCTGCTGCTTTACTATGTTTTCCTGCTGCAGGGCTTTACCACCTGCGATCCCCTTACCGGCCTGCTGAACCGCCAGTGCTATTACTACGATCTGGAAAGGTACAAGGACAGCGTCACGGCAATGGTCGCTATCGACATGAACGGCCTCAAGCGCACCAACGACAGCTTCGGACATACCGAGGGTGACAGGGCGCTCAAGACCATTGCCAACAGCTTCATCGCGTCTGCCGGGAGAAAGCACCACATCTACCGTATCGGCGGGGACGAGTTCATAATCCTTTGCATCGGGGCGGATGAAGATGAGGTAAGGTATATGATAGAGCGCATCGGGCAGGAGCTGGAAAAGACCCCCTACAGCGTATCCGTCGGCTACGCTATGAACGAGAGCGGGCTTTCCTCCGACGAGCTTTATCACAGGGCTGATGCTATGCTTTACGAGGACAAGAGGAAGTATTATCTGTCCGCCGGGCTTGAAAGCAAGGCAGGACACAGCCGCAGAGATTAAGAATTGTATCATCTCGGCTGTATGAAAACACAAAGCCGCCCGGCACCCCAAAAGCGGGGAGCCGGGCGATTTTATATGTCAAGCTCTCACTTTGTTCCCGACAGGGGGGTGCCGTTCACATAGAGAGTATAGCCGTTGGAGATAACGCTTGAGGCATCGCCGTTGAATTCGGTGATGTAGCTGTCGCCGGTGAGAGTCCAGGTGCTGGAGCTGTCAAGAGTTACCGAAACAGTGCCGGCATCTGTGGAGACGGTTTCGCCCTTGGCGTTGGTGATGCTGCCGCTGACATAGCCCTTGAGGGTTGAGCCGTCGGAGAGGCTAAGGGTCAGCTTTGAGTTGCTGCCCACCAGCACTGCGCCCTCGAGTGTCTGCTTGGAGGCGTTGAGTACGGCAGTGTTTGAGCCGCCGCTCCAGCCGTCGTCACAGACGGAGATAAGCACATTTTCGCTGTCCTCGTTGGTGATCTTCACGCCCGAAAGGGTGATGACAGCGCTTGTGTTGGTGACGTGGAACACATGACCGTTTTTGCTGGTGAGGGAGCCGCCTGTCATGCTGAAGGAGGAGGTGCCGCTGTCAGCGTCCCCGGACATGGACTGATAGATCATGATAGTGTCCATAAAGGTGGCGTTGCCGTTGCACTTGGTGTTGTTGGCGGTAAGGTCGCAGTTGTTGAGGGTTATGGAATTGAGGCCCTCGATGCAGACGCCCTCGGAGAGGTTGGAGACCAGCTTTGCATTGTCAACGGTTATATCCGCGGTGGAGTAGATAGCAGGTGAGCCGAGGCCGTTTGAGGTGTAGGTGCCGCCGTCAACGGTGACTGTTCCGCCGCCTCTGTCGGTGCGTATCGCCGCAGAGGACTGTCCGCTGGTGGTGACGGTAAGGTCGTAGGCCTTGGTAATGCCGCCGCCGGTGGTCATGATGCCGCCGGAGCCGCTGCCGGTGGTGGTTATGGTGGAGTCCTTGATGATGACGGTGGTGCCGTCGCCGGAGGCACCGTTCTGTCCGCCGTTGCCGCCGTAGCTGAACACGCCGTTGGCACCGTTTGCATCAGAGGTTATGGTCGCGCCGGTGATAGTAGTGGTGGAGCCGCCCTTGACCAGCACTGCCGCGTTCTGCCCGTAGAAGTTGCAGTTGTCACCGCCGTCGGAGTCGCCGGTCTTGGTGACGGTGGCATCTGCTACTGTCACGTCCTCGGAGGTGCTTATCATCAGTGCGCTCTGGTCGGCTTCGGAGGCCGCATAGGTCTTGCCGGACTGGCTGTCGGCCGAGGTGATCTCGGTGGCTCCGCTATAGACCACGCTGCTGCTGTTCCCGCCGGGGCCGCCGCCTCCGGGACCGCCCTCTCCGCCGGGGCCGCCCTTTCCGTCCGGAGGATCTCCCGCCGGCTTGTCGCCGCCGCCCTCGCCCTCCGGGGGATCGCCGGGCTTGCCGCTGTCGTCGGTATCGGACTTCTGCTCTGTGCTTTCAGTCTTGCTTTCAGCCTCGGAGGACTCCGCCTCTGAAGCCTCGGCGGAGGATGACTCCGCCGCGCTCTCGCTGACGGATGAAGCGGTATCTGCCGCTGCAGCCGACGAGCTGTCGGCTGTGCTGCCGCAGGATGCGGTCGAGATCACGATTATCAATGCTGCTGTCATAGCCATTATTTTTTTCATATGGATTACCTCCCGTGTTTTATTCTGATTACATCATACCACCCCTACCTTAATTTAACTTTAAGCAAATAAGGTAGCTGTGTGAAAAATAAAAACAGCGTCCTGCCCTTTCGGACATGGACGCTGTTTTGTACATCGCGGCCGCTCTGCAGGCCGCTTATATTATCCCTGGCAGCAGTAGCCTGCTTCGCCGGGGAACTTGCCGTTTTCGTTAGGCTGGATGCTGTTGTACTGATATCCGCTCTCACCGGGATGCTTGCCCATTTCGTTAGTCTCTTCAGTCTTGACTACGGCCTTGGGAGCAGCCTTTGTTTCTGCTGCGGCCACCGCAGCGGACATACCGGATACCGGAGCAGTGCCGATCTTTTCAGACCCTGCGGCTGCTACGATACCTGCAGCTGCTGTCATTGCAACTGCGGATGCCATTGCTGCGAAAATTGCGATCTTCTTACCGTTTTTGTTATTTGTTGTTTTCTTTTTAAAGCCTCCTTTGTGATTTTGATTTGTCGGGGGTTTGTTTCCCTTGCTGTGATTACATGATACCACTCGTGAGCGGAAAATACAATAGACAATGTTTGCGGAGTATGTAGCATATACTACAGGATGAAGCCCGGGTGTTGATTATACTGCACAGGGGATGAAAATTGTAAAACAAACAGGCTGTTTTTGTCAAAGGAGCATTTGTTTGATTATTGACGGGAGCGGATATTTGTAATATAATTAAGGCAACACCGCACGACCCCTGTGCATCAGTATGCGCAACCTCAACTGGCGTTGAGGCACAGCTTTTCGTCAGATTGCCTAAATTCGACGCAGGCTTGCGAGCGAAGTGTGCTTCGCTTTGCGCAACGTCAAGGAGA
>JAFSSS010000036.1 GCA_017450925.1 Ruminococcus sp.
CATCATCTGCTTGCCAGCTTTCCGTCATATTACCCAAATTCTCCTTGACTTGCGTCAGCAAGCCTGCGTCGAATTTAGGCAATCTGACGAAAAGCTGGACGGCGCATCTGATGCACAGGGGTCGTGCGGTGTTGCCTAAATGTCAGAATGCGGTCTTATAGATCTCAAGGATGCTTTCAACTGTGCAGGGACGGGGATTTCCGCCGGTGCAGACGTCTGCGAAGGCCGACTCGGAAAGCGCTTGAAGATCCTCCTCCTTAACGCCTATCTCGTGAAGCTTCTCGGGAATGCCGATATCCTTTGAGAGCTGCCTTACAGCGCCGACCGCGGCGGCTCTGTACTCATCGGGGCTCATGCCTGCGGTGTCAACGCCCATAGCCTCGGCGATATACTTGAACTTCTCGCCGGTGCAGGGAGCGTTATACTCCATAACGTAGGGCAGCAGCACAGCATTTGCGATGCCGTGAGGAGTATCATAGAAGGCACCGAGAGGGTGCGCCATGCCGTGAACGACGCCGAGTCCCACATTCGAGAAGCCCATGCCTGCAACATACTGTCCGAGAGCCATATCCTCTCTGCCCTCTGGGTCGTTGGCAACGGCCTTTCTAAGCGAGCGGGCGATTATCTCGATAGCCTTCAGGTGCATCATGTCGGTAAGCTCCCATGCGGCAAGGGTGGTATAGCCCTCGATAGCGTGGGTAAGGGCGTCCATGCCGGTGGCGGCGGTAAGCCCCTTGGGCATCGAGGACATCATCTGCGAGTCAACGACTGCAACTATCGGGATATCGTGAGGGTCAACGCAGACGAACTTGCGCTTGTTGTCCTCATCGGTGATAACGTAGTTGATAGTTACCTCGGCGGCAGTGCCGGCGGTGGTGGGAACAGCGATAAGAGGCACGCAGGGGTTCTTGGTGTCAGCCACGCCCTCGAGGGAGGTAACGTCGGAATATTCGGGGTTTGCGATGATGATGCCGATAGCCTTTGCGGTATCCATTGAGGAGCCGCCGCCCACGGCGATAAGGCAGTCGGCGCCTGCGGCCTTGAAGGCCTCGATGCCGGCCTTTACGACCTTAACGGTAGGATTTGCCTTTACCTCGGAAAAAACCTCATAGGGGAAGCCTGCCTCATCGAGCAGCTTTGTAACGTTAGCGGTGACATTGAACTTCACAAGGTCGGGGTCGGTGACGATAAGAGCCTTTTTGAAGCCCCTCTTGTTCACCTCGGTAACGATCTCGCTGATCGCGCCCGCTCCGAAATACGAGGTCTCGTTAAGGATCATTCTGTTTGCCATGATACATCATTTCCTTTCATTTGGATTTATAGTTGACAATAATAGCATGACTATATTATACAATAATTATGTGATGCTTTTATGAATTTTGTTGTAAATAAATAATGAACGAATAAAAGCAGTCCTCTGCGGGAATAATCACTGTAACGAACCGGACGGTGAAAGTCTGTCCGGAGATTCAAGCAAAGGATGATGACCATGAAAGGAAACACTGTGTTTTTCAATTCCGCCCCTGCTGTTGCGTCGGCGGCTGCCGTGGGCGGGAAAATGGAGGGCGACGGGCCGATGTCCGCCTGTTTTGACGAGATAAACGAGGACCCGTTTTTCTCCTGCGACACCTTCGAGCAGGGCGAGAGCCGTCTGCTGCGGGAGGCCGTCCTGCGGGCGCTGGACAAGGGCAGCCTTAAAAAGGAGCAGATCGATGTCATCCTCGGCGGCGACCTGCTGGATCAGTGCGTCGGGACGACCTACGGCATCCGCGATCTGGACATACCCTATCTCGGCATCTACGGAGCCTGCTCGACCGTCACGGAGGGACTGCTGCTTTCCTCTCTTTTTGTGGACGGAGGATATGCCTCGCGGGCGCTGGCAGTCACATCCTCCCACTTCTGCGCCGCCGAGCGCCAGTACCGTTTTCCCCTCAACTACGGAGGACAGCGCACGCCGACCTCGCAGTACACCGCCACGGCAGCGGGTGCGCTGGTGGTGTCCGCCGAAAGACTTCCCCCATACGTCCGGGCTGCAACTGTGGGAAAGGTAGTTGATATGGGCGTTACCGATGCCGCCAATATGGGCGCGGCTATGGCTCCCGCCGCCTACAGCAGCATAAAGCGCTTCCTTGCCGACACGGGGCTCAGGCCGGATTTCTTTGATGCGATAGTCACCGGCGACCTCGGCAAGGTCGGCAGCAGGCTGCTGTGCGAGCTGTTTGAGCGGGACGGCATCGACATTCGCTCGCTGCACCGCGACTGCGGGACGATGCTTTACTCCTTCGAGGAGCAGGACGTTCACGCCGGGGCATCGGGGGCAGGGTGTGCGGCAAGTATGCTCTGCGGCTTTTTCGTGCCTAAGCTGCGAAGCGGGGAGTTCAAAAATATCCTCTTTGCGGCGACCGGGGCGCTGCTGTCGCCTACGGTGAACGCGCAGGGCGAGTCGATACCCTCGATATCCCATGCGGTGTGGCTCTCCTACGAAACAGGCACTGTGCCGGACATCAGATTTAAGGGGAGGAGGCTTAGCTGAATGGAGTTTCTGAAAGCATTCGTTATCGGCGGAGCATTCTGTGCGGCAGGGCAGCTGCTTATCGACAAGACCAAGCTCACCCCTGCAAGGATACTTGTTTCATTCGTGGTGACGGGCGTGCTACTGTCGGCGGTGGGACTTTACGCCCCTATAGCCGAATATGCGGGAGCCGGTGCGACTGTCCCGCTGACGGGCTTCGGTCATCTGTTAGCGGAGGGAGTGAAGGAGGCAGTGGCCGAAAGGGGCTTTCTCGGCATATTCACCGGCGGCCTTACCGCCTGCGCTGCCGGACTGACTGCGGCGATGCTGTTCTCGTTCATTGCGGCGCTGTTCGCAAAAAGCAGACAGAAGTTCTGAAGCCCCGGCAATGCACAAAACAAAGGCATCTGCGCTTTCTGCAGGTGCCTTTGTTTGGAGGTTATGTTTGAGGTCGTGTTGTGTCAGTTAAGGCAACACCGCACGGCCCCTGTACATCAGATGCGCCGTCCAGCTTTTCGTCAGATTGCCTAAATTCGACGCAGGCTTGCTGACGCAAGTCAAGGAGAATTTGGGTAATATGACGGAAAGCTGGCAAGCAGATGATGTGCAGAGGCGTTAGCCGCGGGTCGTGCG
>JAFSSS010000005.1 GCA_017450925.1 Ruminococcus sp.
AAGTCATCGAGAAGCATAATGCAGTGGTTGGCTTCATTGTCGCAGAACATAATGTCGCGGTAAGCCTTGACCGCTTCAAGGTCGTGCAGGGGATCCTGCTTGATCTGCTCAAAGCTCCAATGGCTGAGCGGGATCCATTTTTCCACCACACAGGGCCGGGCGTTGAAGTCGCTCGAATCTGGCTTGCGGATAAGGTTTGCATACAGTTTGTAGTTGTCCATTGTTTTCGTCCTCCTTTAATCCTTTAATATGGTATATGGTTTTTCGGGCAATAAAAAAAGCCTGAATTTCTTGGTACCTCATTTTTGTGAGATACCAACAAATCCAGGCTCGAAAGTTTGTGAATGTTTTTTTGAAAAAATCTTGTTTTTGGGAGCTTTCCGCTCTCAGAAAATGGATATTTGCTTGATAATGTTCTGCAATGCCGAGGTTCATGTCCCGTAACTCTTTTAAAAACGGGAAATATCAGCAATGGTTTGTCAAAAAAAATCGGCGGAAACGCGAAGGGCTCAAACGGCGCATCTACGCCATTTGAGCCCTCTTCATCTATTTTGTCAACAGATGATGGTCGGAGTGACGGGACTTGAACCCACGGCCTCTACCACCCCAAGGTAGCGCGCTACCAATCTGCGCCACACCCCGATTGCTATAATATTATACTACATCCGCAGACAAAAGTCAAGGGGTTTGGAGAAATTTTTTTCTCTTTTTTTTGCGATCCTTGAATTTTTTCCTTTTTTGTCTCGTTTTCAATTTCATGTGGCTGCGGCGCTTGACAAATGTTGAAAAATATTGTACAATATGCTTATAGAATTCTGTGCGGAGCGCTTTTGCTTTCGTTCCGCTGGAGGGAGGCGAGGTCTTGGCGGAGGTAAATAAGTCATCGGAGGAGAAAGCCGAGCGCAAGCCGAAGATCTCCCGCGTCGTTGCCGGGGTATGTGCGCTGCTGGTGGCTGCTGCTGCCGGTGCGGCGGTCGTTGCTGACAAGGCCTTCAAGGAAGAAGACAATGTGCGCATCTACAGCGGCCCGTTCAGTGCGCCCTCAAAGAGTACCACTGGCAGAGTGACCTCGGCCGTCGAAAGGGAAGAGGATTCGTCTGCTGCCGAGAGGGATGAGGGCTCGTCCGCTGCTGAAGGTGAGTCCGACAGCTCTGCGGTCAAGGAGACCAAAGCGACGGCTGCGGCTGTGGTATATGAATATCCGCAGGACATAAACTTAGCGCCGCTTGAGTGCTTTTTGGCTGTCAGCGGGATAAACAAGACCGCGGCAGAGGGGCTGATCGCCTACCGCCGGCGCAGCGGAGCGATACATAATTTTGAAGAATTGCTTGAGATATACGGGATAGGCGAAAGGACGCTCGAAGTTATCAAAGAGCATTTTTTTATTTCTGAAGATCAGCAGACCGCGTATGCGGCAGAGACGGAGGCTGCCGGCACTGCCGTGACGAAAGCGACGACGTCAGAGGCAGTCGTTACGCTGCCGGAGGTGACTGTGACGACTGAAGTCACGTCGTCCGTGGAGCCGGAGGCAGAGGAGGGCATGAAGCCCGTGGATATCAATACAGCGGGAGCCGGCGAGATCGCTGCGGGGCTTAGGCTTAGCCCGGAGCTGGCGGAGGAGATAGTGAAGCTGCGCGGCAGGATAGGGCGGTATAGAAATCTGCGTGAGCTTTTGTATATCGACGGGATCAGCAAGGAGATGCTGAACGAAAGAAAGGAATATATCCTCACCGGCGAGGAACAGCGGTGAGCGCGGCGGCGATAAGCGCTAAAATAATAAAGAAGAAAAAATAAAGAATAAACAAGGTGTCCGCGAAGCGGACAGTTTTTGTATTATTGACGAAGGCAATACCTTCATTTTTATTCCTTATTTATTCTTTCTTCTTTCTTCTTTATTCTTTTGGCAGGCGTTTCACTGAGTAAACGCAAAAACACTTCTGCCGTGATACAGCAGAAGTGTCGGGATAAATTCTGATTTATAGCGCTGAACAATCGTCAGCCCCGAGCCAGTCACAGTAATAGTTCTGTACAAGGCTGAGGGCGAGGGCGTTGGGTGCAGGGGCACGCCCCTGCAAATACTGATTTATTGAGCATCTATCGAGCTGTAATACTCCTCCAGCTTGGGTCTTGCGCGGACGTAGATCGGTTCAAGGCGTTTGTCGAACTGCGAGCCCATACCCTGCATGATGATCGCGTCAGCCTCCTTGAAGGACATTTTTTCCTTATAGACCCGCTTGCTAACAAGGGCATCATAGACATCTGCGATCGCCATTATCCTTGCCTCAAAGGGGATAGCATCGCCGCCCAGCTTATCGGGATAGCCGGAGCCGTCCCAGCGCTCGTGATGATAGTGAGCCACGTTTTCAGCAAGGATGTGAAATTCGATATCGGGGGTGCCCTTGAGGATCTCGTGGACGATCCTTGCGCCCTCGGCGGCGTGGGTCTTCATTATTTCAAACTCCTCCGGGGTGAAGCGCCCGGGCTTTCTAAGGATAGCGTCATCTACGGCGATCTTGCCGAGGTCGTGCATAGGCGCGGCCTTTATCATATCCGAGCAGAACTTTTCAGTAAGGCTGAAGCTTGGATCCTTTTTCATTTCCTCAATAAGTATCCTTACGCCCTCGCTGGTGCGCTTGATATGACCGCCGGTGGAATTGTCGCGGCTTTCGACCATAGCCGCCATACCGAGGATAAGCTTGTTATGCATTTCGACGATGCCGGCGGTCTTTTCCGCCACCTCGGACTGAAGCTTGGTATTGAAGGAATTTATCAGCCGTATATACTGCTGGTTCTTGGTGTCGTCGGAGATGACGAGCTGATAGCCCCGCTTGTGCCGTCCGTCGAAGAGGTAGCTTATTATCACAAGATAGGTCTTATCGTCTTTGACGTAAAAGGTCTTGTTCTTGGTCTCGTCCTTTTTGAAATTGGTGAGCCAGCGCATCATATTGCTTTTAAGGTAGATGCTGCGGTTCAGCGGCTTATCCACGGTAAGCTCGTTAAGCTCGGGGATTATCTGATTGGCGGTGGGATTGCTGCCGAGGTAGTTCATTTTGAAATCGAAGGAGACAAATCCCGTATCGCCCTTTTCCACCAGCGTGTCGATAGCGGTATCGGCCACATCATAGATAGCTATCCTGTGGATGATGACAAGATAGATCACCAAAGCGAAGCAATAGGCAGCTGGGACAAGCTCGACCTTCCCGATGATCTTCCGTCCGCCGAAGAAGGCGATGATCGAAACGGTCTCGGGCATAAGCAGAAGGTAAAGTATCTTCCTCGACACCCGGTTCTTCTTGAAGTAGCTGTAGATCATTACGCCTATACCCACGGCGAAATAAGCGACTATCATGATATAGAAGACGGTGTGCAGGATGCCGTATTCCTTATTATAAAGGATGCCGATCCCGTCCTCGCGCTTGAAGTCAAAGGACTTATAGAAAATGCTTGTATTCCCTATAGTGAGGATCGAGACATATATCGCTCCGCTGAAAATGAAGAGTCCCACTCTTGCCCACCGCCGCAGGCTGATATTGCAGAGATCGAGGATAGCCAGCAGGAGCATCAGCGGCAGGAAGCAGGCGCCGATATAGGTCAGCTTCTGTGCGAGGACAGCCTCGTTAATGTTTTCAGATCTTGCCAGGAGCAGCATACCCAGATTGTTTATCGGCACGAAAACAAAGATCAAGGAGATATGTATATCATAGTGCTTATGCCAGATATAGACATAGAACATTCCCAGCATCAGCGATACGAGAAAGCAGATGCCGTAATAGGTCTCGATCAAGCCTGTCCCCCCTTTTTTATGCCTTTATCAGAATAATTATATCATGCCGCATAAAATAAGTCAAGAAAATGTAAGACCCTTTCCACAATAAAACGCTGAAAGGGTCTTACTTAAATTTCGCCGTCAAATTCAAAGGCCTCGGCGTTGCGGCGGACGTATTCCTCCAGCCTGGCTCTGATCTCGCTTTCATGGGTGCGGAAAAGCTCGTCCTCCTTATCGAACCAAAGCTCCTGCTCCTCGATGAGCCGAACTCTTTCGGACTGGTCAAATGGCAGCTCGGGGTCAAAGCGGTCACGGAGAGACCGCAGGTTGTCGGCGGCGTCGGCGGCGCCTATCTCCTCGAGACCCGTAAGAGCCTCGCGCCAGAGCATACCGGCGGGGTCATAGAGAAACCTCTCGTGCCCGCCCTCGCTGACCTCACTGACATAATTAATCACGGCAAAGGTCAGCAGCTGCTCGGGGTTCAGCAGCGAAGCATCAGCGAGATAGCTGACATATCCCGCGGTGAGATCAATTATCCCGGCAGCGGGAGCAGCGGCATCCGCTGCGGTAAGCTCACCCGAGCGCAGCCCCTCGGCGGTGACCGTAAGATGTTTTCTTTCCATAGCTCAACCTCTTTATATTGATCATAAATATGATATATTGCTGCAAATGACAAGTTAGTGCGCTGCTTTCAATGCACAATGCACAATGCACAATGCATTATGCATTGTGCATTGATTATAACCTGCCGTTTGCTGGTCTCTATACTATTATGAATGTGCGTCCTACAGCACGATGATAAGCGTAACGATCAGCCGGACGGCTGCGAACAGCAGCATTGTGAAGAATGCCGAAGCGTACATGATCTCGCCGGCGGCGGCAATATCGTCGCTGTCACTGATGCGATGTTCGTCGCCAATGGAATTGAAGGAGATAAAGCCGTCCTTCATGGTGCTGCGGGGAGTGAGCGAGATGCCCAAGGCTCCTGCATATACACAGCGGCAGGGAGCAAGGTTCGCAGCGGAGAGCTGCCTGCGGTCGCGCTTGAAAACAGCGAAGCACTGATCGGTTTCAAAGCCGAATACCGATGCAGAGAAGCTTGCCAGCAGAGCGCAGATGTGGGCGGGGACAAAGTCCAGCAGACACCAAAGGTCATTGGCTGCCTTGCCGAAGTTGTCGCTTTTTTCGCTTCTTGCGGCGTATGTCCTGCGGACTATGGACACCGTTCTGTAAACCAGCGCCCCCACGCCTCCGAAGATAGCGGCATAGAACAAAGTGCCGGCGGCGTTGTCTGCGCCGCAGTCGGCGGCGATCTCCACCGAGCGCTTTATCATCTCGTCCGGGTTCATATCGGAGCAATCGGTGCCGGTCAGCATCGAAAGCCCCTTTGCGGCAAGATCAGAGCGGCCGGATGCCAGCGCCCTTGAAATGCGGTTGAGTTCATTGCGGGTGTGCATCACGGAGAAACAGGTCCAGCAGAAAAAGCTGTCGATGACCAGCGCCAGCAGGGGAGAGGCTGAATAGAGCAGCCAAAGCAGCACTCCCGGTATTGCGGCGAATACGATCAGCGTAAGCACAAGCAGGATGACCCCCGCCATTCTGTGAGCCTCAGCCGAGTCCTTGTAGAGGCGCTTCAGCAGACCCTCGGTCTTGATCGTGAATTTGGGCACCAGGTTTTCGATGTTGAGTATCCCCTTTGGCGAGCCCAGTATTATATTAAGTGCAAAGCCGGCGCAAAAGGCGGCAAAGGTGTTCATAAGCATTGCGGTTTCCCTTTCAGATAAGATATACTGCTATAGGTTATTATTATACCACATTCCCGCTGTTATTTCAAGTATTCCCCGTGAGGTTCGCCGTTTTTGACCTTTTTTACCGCTTTGCAGGCGGCGGATTTTGGAGTTTTTGTCATATATAATAACTAATCTGAACAATAAACAGCGGCTCAAGGGCTCTGCAATTGTGCAGAACTTACAACGATTTTGAAATATATTTGTGCATGATTTTTTTCAAAATGGGTGTACAAATGAAGTTTAATATGTTATAATAGATAAGGACAGTAACAGAACGTCTAAATTTCCGAAGCGTAATCAATTCATATTATAGGGGGTGCCTTATCATGAGAACGATCATTACCATAAGCCGTGAATTCGGCAGCGGCGGGCGCGAGATCGGCAAAAAGCTGGCTGAACAGCTCGGCATTGATTTTTATGATAAGGAGCTGCTTGAGATCGCCTCGAAGGAGAGCGGCATAACCCAGGAGCTGTTCGTCAAGCATGATGAGACCTACACCAACTCCTTCCTTTACTCCCTTGTTATGGGAAGCTATCCCATAACTCCCGACGGGCGGATAAATCCCGAGCTGCCTCTTAACCAAAAGATCTTTCTGGCGCAGTTCGATACTATCCGTTCCTTAGCGGAAAAGGGACCCTGCGTTATCGTGGGGCGGTGCGCGGACTATGTTCTTAGGAACCGTGAGAATGTGGTGAACTTCTTCATTACGGCAAATATGGCTCACAAGCGCCGCCGCATCCTTGAAAGATACGATATCGAAAAGAGCAAGGTGGAGGATTTCATCCGTAAGACCGACAAGCGCCGCGCCAATTACTACAACTACTATACCGACATGAAGTGGGGCGAGGCACGCAACTATGACCTCTGCATAAACTCCTCCAAGACCGGCATCGACGGTGCGGTGGATATCCTTAAGGCCGTTGTTCAGACGGTCGAGGCCGCTAAATAACTAACGCTTACAAGTAATCTTTTTCAATTCATTTTACTTTCCTTACTTTTTGAGAAGACCGTTTCCGGGAGGAAGCGGCCTTTTCTCTTTTTGTTCACGCTTGGGGTCGGTTTCGTTATGTGACCGTGACACCGCGCCTACGGCTGCCCTTTCACTGTCAGCTGTAAATGTTTATTATGTGAAGTAAAAAACACTTGCAATTTTGGGCGGGGTGTAGTATAATAAAATGTGGAATTTTTATTGGGAAGGATATTTACCATGAGCAGCAGAAAAATCGGGTTCGATAACGAAAAGTACCTTAAAATGCAGTCGGAGCATATCCGCGAAAGGATAGCGGGGTTCGGCGGGAAGCTTTACCTTGAGTTCGGCGGAAAGCTTTATGACGATTACCACGCCAGCCGCGTTCTGCCCGGGTTCAAGCCGGACAGCAAGCTGCAGATGCTGCTGCAGCTGAAGGACGAGGCCGAGATCGTCATCGTTATAAATGCCGGAGATATCGAGAAGAACAAGGTCAGAGGCGACCTCGGCATCACCTATGATGTGGATGTTATAAGGCTCTACAACGTGTTTACGGGCATAGGACTCTATGTAAGCTCGGTGGTGCTGACACAGTATGAGGGTCAGCGTCAGGCGGACGCCTTTCAGAAGAGGCTGGAATCGCTGGGCATCAAGGTCTATCACCACTACAAGATAAGCGGCTATCCTTCCAACCTCGGCCTTATCATGAGCGACGAGGGCTATGGACGAAACGACTATATCGAGACCTCCCGCAGGCTTGTGGTCATCACCGCTCCGGGACCGGGCAGCGGAAAAATGGCGACCTGCCTTTCGCAGCTTTATCACGAGAACAAGCGGGGCATCGCTGCCGGCTATGCCAAATTCGAGACCTTCCCGATCTGGAACCTGCCCTTGAGGCATCCGGTCAATCTGGCATACGAGGCTGCCACATCTGACCTCAACGATGTGAATATGATCGACCCCTATCACCTTGAGGCCTACGGCAAGACCACTGTCAACTACAATCGGGATGTTGAGATATTCCCGGTGCTGAACGCGATGTTCGAGAGGATACTGGGTGAGTCGCCCTATAAGTCTCCCACGGACATGGGCGTGAACATGGCGGGCAACTGCATCTCGGACGACGAGGCGGTCAGCGAGGCTGCAAGGCAGGAGATCATCCGCCGGTATTATATCGGCCTCTGCGGCAGGAAAAAGGGCATCGTATCCGATGACGAGGTCTATAAGCTGGAGCTTCTGATGAACCAGGCGGGAGTGACCTCTGATGACAGAAGGGTAGTTGCAGCGGCTCTGAAGCGCGAGGAGGAAACGAGCGGGCCTGCGGCGGCTATGGAGCTTCCCGACGGCAGCATCATTACCGGCAAGACCTCGAACCTTATGGGCGCGGCCTCGGCTGTCCTGCTGAACGCACTGAAGGCTCTCGGGGGCATCGGTGACGAGGTGCTGCTTATGTCGCCGGAGGTCATCGAGCCTATACAGAGCTTGAAAATAAAGCATCTCGGCAACCGCAATCCTCGCATACACACTGACGAGACGCTTATCGCGCTGTCGATCTGTGCGGCAACTGACAGCAACGCCCGCATAGCTATGGAGCAGCTTGAAAAGCTCCGCGGCTGCGAGGTGCATTCAACGGTCATCCTCTCTGCGGTGGATGAACGCATATTCAAGCGCCTCGGCGTTAATCTGACCTGCGAACCGAAATTCAGCTGACAGCCGGCGGCCGATGAAGAGTAAAAATATTATATATATATTTGGAGGTTTTAAAAATGGGAATGTTTGACAAGCTGATCGCCAATCTTAAGGCGAGCAAGAAGACTATCGTGTTTACCGAGGGTACGGACGAGCGTATCCTTTCCGCGGCCGACAGACTGCTGCGGGAGGAGCTTATGGGCGTTATCCTCTGCGGCAAGCCGGAGGAGGTAAAGGCTGCTGCCGATAAGGGCGGCTTTGAGATCGACGGCGCCGAGATACTCGATCCCGAGACCTATCCCGAAATGGAGGCTCTCGTGGCGCAGATGTTCGAGCTTCGCAAGGGCAAGATGACCGAGGAGGAGTGCCGCGGCTTCTTGAAGAAGAGCAACTACTTCGGCACCATGCTCGTAAAGGCGGGCAAGGCTGACGCTCTGCTGGGCGGAGCTACCTACTCCACCGCTGACACCGTCCGTCCCGCACTGCAGATCATCAAGACCAAAAAGGGCTCAAATCTGGTAAGCTCCTCCTTTATCATGTTCAGAGAAAAGGACGGCAAGGAAGAGACTATCGCTATGGGCGACTGCGCTATCAACCTTAGCTATACCGACACCGTTGACAAGGAGGGCAATGTTACCCTTACCGCTGCAAGAAAGCTGGCAGAGGTGGCAGTTGAGACCGCAAGGACAGCAGCCTTCTTCGGCATCGACCCCAAGGTGGCAGTGCTTAGCTTCTCCACCTACGGCTCCGGCAAGGGCGGCACGGTACAGCTTAGCCACGATGCAGTCATCGAGGCTAAGAATATCGACCCCGAGTTGGTCATCGACGGCGAGTTCCAGTTCGATGCGGCAGTATCTCCCGAGGTAGCAAAGACCAAGTGCCCCGACAGCAAGGTGGCAGGACAGGCGAACACCTTCATCTTCCCACTGATCGAGGCCGGAAACATCGGCTACAAGATCGCACAGCGTCTCGGCGGCTTTGAGGCCTATGGCCCTATCCTTCAAGGACTGAATGCTCCTATCAACGACCTCTCCCGCGGCTGCAATGCCGAGGAGGTCTATAAAATGGCGATCATCACCGCCGGAATGGCATAAAGCACTTATATAACGGCAGCAAGCGCCTGCACCTCCGAGCGGGGTGCGGGCGCTTTGAATAAATGCAGACTGATGCAGGAAAGGAGCGTGGGTCATGAATAAGGCGGCGGATAAGCTTTCGGTGCTGCTGCTGTGTACGGCGGGGTTTGCCTTTTCGGACAAGCCGGTGGTGCCGGTGGCGGGGCTGATACTCTCGGTCATCATGACCTCGCTGGTGTGGCTGAACGAGGGAACGGTAAGAGCGGCGGCGGTCATCGCCGTGAGCGCGGTCTGCTGTGTGCCTTTCCCGATGATACTGTGTGCCTCGCCGCTGCTCCTGTTTGACGCTATGGGAGAAAAAAAGCCGTGGCTGGCGGCTCCGGCGCTGCTGGGACTGGGTGGCATCTCGGAGCTTGGCTATCAGCAGATCGTGATCATCATGGTGTCGCTGGTGGTGACGGTGATCCTCCGTCAGCGGATAAGCTCGCTGGAAAAGAGCGTTGAGAACCTCTCCCTGCTCCGGGACGAGGTCGAGGAGAAGAACCTTCTGCTCAACGAGAAAAATCTAAGCCTTGCAGATGCGCAGGACAACGAGATATATCTTGCCACTCTCCGGGAGCGAAACCGTATCGCCAGAGAGATACACGACAACGTGGGGCATATGCTGACCCGGTCGCTGCTGCAGGCAGGGGCGCTCACCGTCATCAACAAGGACGAAAGGCTGAAGGCACCGCTTAACGACCTAAAGGATACGCTGAACACCGCTATGACCAGCATCCGCGAGAGCGTCCACGACCTGCATGACGAGTCGGTGGATCTGGACGCGGCGGTAAGGGAAAGCATCCGCAGCATAGGCGGACGCTTCAAGGTGAGTTATGACAACGATTCCGAGGGGGAGCTGCCCGCAAAGCTTCGGCTCTGCTTTTTGGCTGTTATAAAGGAGGGGCTCTCCAATGCGGTGAAGCATTCAAACGGCGACAGCATAAGCATCACCGTCCGGCAGCACCCCGCCTTCTATCAGCTGACGGTGGAGGATAACGGCCGCTGCAGCGATACCGTTCCCGAGCGCACGGGAGGCATAGGCCTGCAGAATATGCGGGACAGAGCCGCCGCCCTCGGCGGGATGATAAGCTTTACCTCCTCGGAGAACGGCTTCCGCATCTTCATGACAGCACCTGCAGAACAGAACTAAGAGCAACGGAGGAAGTATATGAATATAGCAGTAGTGGATGATGACAGGCTGGTGGCGCTGTCGCTGAAAACTATCCTCGAAAGCGAGGCTGACCTTGAGGTGACGGCAATGGGCTCCAGCGGACAGGAGGCCGTGGATATTTACGAGAACTGCCGCCCGGATGTCATGCTTATGGATATCCGCATGGAGGAGATGAGCGGCCTTGAGGCGGGAGAGAGGATACTCCGCAGCCACCCCGAGGCGAAGATACTTTACCTTACCACCTTTTCCGACGACGAGTATATCGTCCGGGCACTGACTATCGGCGCGAAGGGCTATATCCTCAAGCAGGATTTCGAGGGCATCGCCCCCGCCCTTAGAACGGTCTATAACGGGCAGAGCGTTTTCGGCGATAAGGTCATGGACAAGCTTCCCGAGCTGGTAAAGCCTAAGACAGAGGAGTTCGACTACGCCGCCCTCGGCATCAGTGACAAGGAGCGGGAGATAATCGAGCTTGTGGCAAAGGGCTGTTCAAATAAGGAGATAGCGGCAGAGGTGTTTTTGAGCGAGGGAACGGTGCGGAATTATCTTAGCACTCTGCTGGAAAAGCTTGCCCTCCGTGACCGCACACAGCTGGCGATATTTTACTATACCGAGATACGCAGGTGAGATATTTGACACCGAGGTTAAGGCAACACCGCACGACCCACGGCTAACGCCTCTGCACATCATCTGCTTGCCAGCTTTCCGTCATATTACCCAAATTCTCCTTGACTTGCGTCAGCAAGCCTGCGTCGAATTTAGGCAATCTGACGAAAAGCTGGACGGCGCATCTGATGCACAGGGGTCG
>JAFSSS010000037.1 GCA_017450925.1 Ruminococcus sp.
GTCCAGCTTTTCGTCAGATTGCCTAAATTCGACGCAGGCTTGCTGACGCAAGTCAAGGAGAATTTGGGTAATATGACGGAAAGCTGGCAAGCAGATGATGTGCAGAGGCGTTAGCCGCGGGTCGTGCGGTGTTGCCTTAACCTAAATTCCCGGAAAGTCCCGCAAATGCGGGGCTTTTTTATGCCGCATTTTTGATGACCGTTCTTCAGTTGGATTTGATTTGCGATATTTATAATACTTTCGTGATATAGTTATGAACAAATAGAGTATATAATATAGCTGTCAGAATGAACAGAAAGTTCGTAATGTTCGGAAAACTTATGTCAAAAATCACAGTATGACGGACGGAGGTAATGTAAAATGAAACTGAAGAAATTGATCGGCATCGCGGCGGCGGCAGCTATCGCAGCGGCAGCGCTTATCATCCCCTCGGGAGCAAGCGCAGCATCCACATTCTCCGGCAGCTATTTCGGCACCGGCTTCGACAGCTATGACTGGGGCAAAATGGAGGCCTCGGACGGCTGGTCAAACGGCGGTATGTTCGACTGCACCTGGAGCAAGGACAACGTACAGTTCTCCGGCGGCAAGATGAACCTCTCTATCACCGGGAACCAGTGGCAGGGCTACAAGGGCGCAGAGTACCGCACCACACAGGCCTACGGCTTTGGTATGTATGACGTGAGCATGAAGCCTATCAGAAACGACGGCGTAGTCAGCTCCTTCTTCACCTACACCGGCCCCTCGGACGGCACGGTATGGGACGAGATCGACATCGAGTTCCTCGGCAAGAACACCAACCAGGTGCAGTTCAATTACTACACCAGAGGTCAGGGCAATCACGAATACGTCTATAACCTCGGCTTCGATGCAAGCCAGTCCTTCCACCAGTACGGCTTCTACTGGGACAGGAACAGCATCACCTGGTATGTTGATAAAAAGCCGGTCTATACCGCCACACGGGACATCCCCACAACTCCGGGGCGCATCATGATGAACGTCTGGAACGGCAAGGGCGTGGACGAGTGGCTCAAGCACTACAACGGCAGGGCTCCCCTTACCGCACAGTATGACTGGATATCCTACACTGCTCCCGGCAGCAGCGGCAGCAGCCAGCAGCAGAGCAGCAATAACAACAATAGCAATACCAGCTACAACAACAATAATAACAACAACTACAACAATAATAACAGTAACAGCAATCCCGGCAGCTTCAAGGCGGGACAGAAATATGCTATCAAGTCGGTGAACAGCGGCAAGGCGCTCGATGTTTCCTGGGGCAGCAAGGACGACGGTGCAAACGTGCTGCAATACACCTACCACGGCTACAACAATCAAAAGTGGTATCTTGAGCGGCAGAGCGACGGCAGCTATGTCATCAAGTGCGCCAACAGCAATAAGGTGCTTGACGTAGCCTGGGCCAGCCGGGATGACGGCGCCAACGTACAGCAGTGCGGCTACAACGGCAATTCCTGCCAGAAGTGGGAGCTGCGCCGCGTGGGCAACAGCTATGCTATCATCAACAAGAACAGCGGTAAGGCACTTGACGTATCCGGCCGCTCCACCGCCGACAACGCAAACGTCCTCCAGTGGAGATACTCCGGCGCGAACAACCAGCTTTGGAACATCGAGGCGGTTTACTGATATCTGAAACGATTTGTGAAATAAAAAAACACAGCCCTTTGCTTTATCGGCAAGGGGCTGTTATTCGTTTGAGGGGATATATTTCAAAATGTCGCTGATCTCGCAGCCAAGGTAATCGCATATCCGCGCAAGCACCGGCAGATCGATGCGGGCGACTTGATTACGGCAGTAGGAGTTTAGCTGAGCCGGGCTGAGGTTGCAGTTTTTTATCAGCTTATACCTGCTGATGCCGCGTTTTATGCGGTATTCATCAAGAGTGATTATCACCTTGCCTTTTCCCATTTTTTCGCCGCCTTTCATTCAACTCTTCTCGTCCTATTAGAACGCTCTTTTTTATCAAAGTTCTCTCCCTTAGTATTATAATATAAAACTCAATTATTTCAAAGCTAAAAAATATTTAATATATTATAAAACAATTTAAAATAAAATGCATTAAAGATGTTGACTATATTCATGATTTGTAGTATAATATAATCTAATGATAATATAGAAAGAAGGAATAATAAATGATATGTCCAAAGTGCGGAAGCGAAAATGTTCAAGCAGTTGCTGAACAATATACAACAGGATCATTTCATGATAATAGAAAAACCAAGGGATTTGGAGGGTGTAAAGCTTGTATAGGGACAATGGTAATTGGCCCAATCGGCTTTTTCTGCGGTTTGTGCGGAATGGGCAAATCAAAAGGAAAAATAACCGATACAAGAAAGACTAAAACAAAAGTGCTATTCTGCTGTTTAAACTGCGGCAATAAATTTGAACCATGATTTCATTATCATTATCGGATAAAATCTGGATAAAACTAATGATGTTGGGGAGACATACAGGTTGTCACCAGATGGCAGAAAGAAGTTTTTTTATTAAAGGATATCAATTCCCAGTATGTTCAAGATGCACAGGCGTATTGATTGGAGAATTAATAGCGTTAATACGTCCGTTAAAAAAGAATCCCCTTAAGCGCGGTGCAGTGTTTCTGATAATCATGTTTTGTGATTGGTTTATACAGTATGTTAAGATAAAAGAATCTAACAATAGACGGCGTCTTATTACAGGAATTTTCGGTGGATACGCTTCTTGGTCTATATACATTTGCATAGTTAATAGAATTATAAAAGTAATTACTGCTTCTGTTGATAAAGAACAATAGTATTTTCAGCTTTTTTATATCCTCCCCCCTTGCACACAATCAAAAAATATGCTATAATAAATCAGCGCCGCAAGCAGCAGCGCTGATGTTTTTTCATCCCGGCGGGTCTGCCCGCTGACGAAAGGTCTGATATTATGAACGGTCAGCATATCCTTATCCTCGATTTCGGAGGACAGTATAACCAGCTTATCGCACGGCGCGTGCGCGAGTGCAATGTCTATTGCGAGGTCAAGCCCTACCGCAAGGTCACTCTCGACGACATCCGCGCCGATGCCCCCGACGGCATTATCTTCACCGGCGGGCCCAACAGCGTCTATGCAGAGGGCGCTCCGAGCGTTCCCAGGGAGCTGTTTGAAATGGGCATCCCCGTGCTGGGGATATGCTACGGCTCGCAGCTTATGGCGCACGTCCTCGGCGGTGAGGTATCCACCTGCATCACCTCTGAATACGGCAAGACCGAGACGGAATACGACAAGGAATGCCCGCTCTTCACCTCTCCCGAGCTGCCGAAAAAGGCCGTCAGCTGGATGAGCCATACCGATTATATATCCCGTATGCCCGAGGGCTTCAAAAAGGCCGCACAGACCTGGAACTGCCCCGTCGCCGCAATGTATGACGAGAGCCGCCGGCTCTATGCCGTACAGTTCCACCCGGAGGTCAACCACACCGAGCAGGGGCAGTCTATGATATATAACTTCGTCCGGGGCGTATGCGGCTGCTCCGGCGACTGGACTATGGAAAACTACGCCGTCACCGCTATCCGCGACATCCGCGAGAAGGTGGGCAGCGGAAAGGTGCTGCTGGCGCTCTCCGGCGGTGTTGACAGCTCGGTGCTGGCGGCACTGCTCTCAAAGGCGGTAGGCCGGCAGCTCACCTGCATCTTCGTGGATCACGGCTTTATGCGCAAAAACGAGGGCGACGAGGTCGAGGAGGCCTTCGCTGACTGGGATATCAATTTCATCCGTGTCAACGCAAAGGAACAGTTCATGAGCCGCCTCAAGGGCGTTACCGAGCCGGAGCAGAAGCGGAAGATCATCGGCGAGGAGTTCATCCGCGTCTTCGAGGCCGAGGCCAAAAAGCTGGGCAGGGTGGATTTCTTCGCACAGGGGACTATCTATCCCGACGTCATCGAGTCCGGCTCCGGCGATGCGGCCGTCATCAAGAGCCACCACAACGTTGGCGGACTTCCCGACCATGTGGATTTCAAGGAGATACTGGAGCCTCTGCGTATGCTCTTCAAGGACGAGACCCGCCGCCTCGGCACCGAGCTTGGCCTTAGCAATACGCTGGTTTGGCGCCAGCCCTTCCCCGGCCCAGGACTGGCTGTCCGCATCATGGGCGAGCTGACAGATGAAAAGCTGGAGACTCTCCGCGACGCTGACAAGATCTTCCGCGACGAGATCGCCGCCGCCGGCCTTGACAAGAGCATCAACCAATATTTTGCAGTGCTTACCAACAACCGCTCCGTCGGCGTAATGGGCGACTTCCGCACCTATGATTACACCCTTGCCCTGCGAGCGGTAGAGACCACGGATTTCATGACCGCCGAATTCAGCCGCATCCCCTACGAAGTGCTGGAGGTCTGCTCCCGCCGCATAGTGAACGAGGTAAAGAACGTCAACCGCGTCGTTTACGACATCACGACCAAGCCACCGGCTACTATTGAGTGGGAATAATAAACAAGACCTCAGAAACGGCGTAGATACGCCATTTCCGAAGCCTTAAAATCTCAGTGATAACAATTTGATAACAGGGAGCTAAGCGGAATTATTCTGCGGTTCAAGTGGCTTATAAGTTGCGCCACTCTTTCGCAGGTTCATGCTTTCCGCAGTCATCGGTCGTTTTCGGCCAGTTAAGCTTCCATTCTGTATATTCGGCCTTGCTGATCTTACCGTCAGCAAGGTCTTTTTTTCGTCTCTGCCACTCAGAAATGAGGTCAGTCATCAGGATAGAGCCAAAAACAATGGCCTTTCTTCTGTTGCCGTCCTCGTCCTCGCAGTCCTCAATGCTGATCGGATAATGCTCGTCAAGCTCAAATAGCATCATCATAACGCCCTCCGCTCCGAGTATCTCATCATCTGCGAGAAAACGGGGATTCACGTCCAATGCCTCAGCAAGCAGTTCCACAAGTGCCTGCTTGGGTGTGCGTGTGCCTGATTCATACTGTGCGATGCGGACATCGGCAGACTTCTCGTCAAAGCCGACTGCCATACCGAGCTGTTTCTGCGTCATTCCTCTGAGATCACGAATGCGGTGTATCTTATCTCCGATAATGCTCATGGTGGTTTACTCCTTATTTATGTTCTGTTTGGCAAAATAATCTCCGATGTCGCCCTCTGGAAAAGAAAGAATGGCAAATACCATTTTGAAGTACCATTCGGGTATTTCGCCCCTGAAGCTCATCATTTCACAACCTTTATATTCATACTGGTTGCCGTTTTCATCAACGATAATGCAGTCTTTCTTAGGCTCGATCTTCCACGGTAAAACTACCTCTAAGCTGTATTCATTACGAATTGTGAGCTTGGATATCTGTGCAGCTCTGTAATATATCAATCCGTCTATCTCAATCATTCTGCTATCGTCCTCAAGATAACGCTGATATATCTCATTAAACGTATCATCATCTGAGCGACGATAAGGATCATATATCGTTTCAATATGGAAATCATCGGATTGTCGCTTGCGTTTATTCATACACATCACCTGCCTAAGAATAATGGCTTTACTGCATTATAACATATTTGTTTAGGATAGTCAATAGATACTAAACAAAAAAATTTAGAAAAATTTCGATTTAGGGGTTGACAAAAGCAAAAATGTTTAGTATAATAAGACTAAGCAAAAATGTTTAGATAGAGAATTTTGCTGATCGGATACGCAAATGCGCCCGATATCACACAGAACAATATTTTAAGAAAGGGTTGACTACTATGTCAGAAAAATTTATCCGTGCAGAGGAACTGGCAGAGATCATAGAGAAATACTCCTTGACGTTGCGTAAAGCGAAGTGAACTTCGCTTGCAAGCCTGCGTAGAATTTAGGCAATCTGACGAAAATCTGTGCCTCAACGCCAGTTGAGGTTGCGCATCTGATGCACAGGGGTCGTGCGGTGTTGCCTTAATATTATGATTGCTCTCATTGCAGGATACAATTAGTATCATTCATCTTCTTCATATTCATGTATTCCCTTGCTAAGAGGAAGATATGCTGCCAACGCTTTTCCTCCGGCGATTAACTCGTCCGGCCTTTCGTCAGCAGATGCGCCTGCACAGCACAGACTATCGGGTAAAGCAGCAGCCTTGCCGCCTGCTGCCTGCTGTTCCAGCCTCTGTTATGCCAGCCGGCGCAGTCCTTGGTCTCGGGATAGAAGCGCTTATACCAGCCGCTGGTCATGCAGAGAAGCTGGTCGAGCAGGATGATGTCAAAGAGCTTCTCAACATACAGAAATGCCGCCAGCCGCTTGAAGGCCTCTGCAAAGCCGAGATCTTCCTGCCGGATCTCGTCGGCATTTTTCTTGGTGCAGCGGATAAAATACCCCAAGAATAACAGCGTGAGGATATGCCCCAGCAGCTGCCTTTTCTTTGAGGGGGCGGGGTGATCCTTTCCTGCCTCGTATATGTCCTTCGGCAGAAATCTCAACACCAGCTTTGGCGGTGCAAGATACGGCAGGATAAGCACGAGTGCAGACATCAGAATGCTTACTCCGAGCGAGCGTTTTACTGTTTTTTTCATTTCTTCCTTTCCTCCATATCACAGCTGTCAGCAGTGCGGCAGGCGACGCAAACACCTCGTAGGTTGCTTGCTGCTAACTCTGCTTTAAGGCAACACCGCACGACCCCTGTGCATCAGTATGCGCAACCTCAACTGGCGTTGAGGCACAGATTTTCGTCAGATTGCCTAAATTCGACGCAGGCTTGCAAGCGAAGTTCACTTCGCTTTACGCAACGTCAAGGAGAATTTGGGTAATATGACGGAAAGCTGGCAAGCAGATGATGTGCA
>JAFSSS010000038.1 GCA_017450925.1 Ruminococcus sp.
ATGTCCGCAAAGCGGACACCTTGTTTATTCTTTATTCTTTCTTCTGCCTAACTTTAGTTAGGATATTATTATATTCTTTTAGCGGTGGCACATACAAAGCTGTAATTGTCAAATACTTCTTTATCGCCACCGCGCTTCGGCAGCGAGGTCACTGTTAAACAAGGGATGAAAAGGATAACGTTATTTTTTATTCTCTTTGGCAGTTTTCAAAGAGGCAATAAGCATTTTCTTTATTTCAAGGCAGTCATTAAGCATTGACTCACCGTGAGCCTCCTCGATATATTCGGAAAGGATAAGCAGCCTGAGCCAGTATTCTGTCTCGGCAGTCTCTTTGAGGGAGATCTGAAGTTTAGCTATAAAATCGGCGGGGCTGACACCGTAAACTGCTTCATTTGCGTTTGCACCGATCGAGGTCCCGCTGCGGACTATCTGCTTTGAGATCACTGTTTCATGCTTTTCTTTGATCAGATACCGGTTTAGCTTTACTATACGAGCTGCAAACAGCAGCGATTTATCTAACAGCGGATTATCCTTTATCATTCTGCAGACCTCATACCAAAAGAAATAATAAAGAATAAAGAATAAATACTAAATAATAATACAACAGCGCCCTGTCAGCTTGTATTTATTCATTATTCTTTATTCTTTCTTATTTATTATTTTAGCCCCATAGCTAATGCTATGGGGCGCTGTTGGCTGGGGTAAAAGGATTCGAACCTTTGAAATGCCGGAATCAGAATCCGGTGCCTTACCGCTTGGCTATACCCCAATATTATAGGGAAAGTGAGTGGCTGGGATAGCTGGACTCGAACCAGCGGAATGGAGGGATCAAAACCCTCTGCCTTACCACTTGGCTATATCCCAATGCTTTCCCTATATCACTGCTGTATCATACAGCTTTATTATTATACCACTGCGAAAACCAAAATGCAAGCATAAGCACTTTGTTTTAACAGAATATTTACATTTATACAGACAGCAAAAACGGGTACTCCCCCGTTCGGAGAGAGTACCCGTGCTTCGTTCAGACTTATGATATCAGCCAGCCGAGGACTTCAAATTCGGTCTTGTCGCCTTCGGGGATAGTAACGGTGACGGTGTGCTTCTTGACCTCGTCGGAGGAATAGCACTCGATGTTTGTGCCGTAGCTGCCCCAGCCGCCGGTGAAGTCGCCGTCGACCTCCATTACCTCTTCGCCGTCAATAATGACCTTGGCCTTGCCGGCCTTTCCGCTGACATCCTTGTAATAGAGCATACCGAGGTTCTTGAACTCCATTTCAAAGGTGATAGAGCCGGGCTCGCCTACGCTCCAGCCGTTCTGGAAATTCCAGGGGGTAGAGGCCTCGACCCAGTTGCCCTGGTCTGTGACCTTTACATCGCCGGTGGAGAGATCGGATATCTTGGCACCCGCGAACTTGTCGCCGGTGGGAGATGCGATAGATGTATCAAAGGGAGTGATCTCGGGCTCCTTGTCAGAGGCAAGGCACTGCTCGCAGAAATGCTCGATTATCTTAGCCACCCATGTATGGCCGATGTTGTTCGGGTGAGTGCCGTCCTTGGAGAGGTCGTCAAAGGTGAAGTTGCCGGCGTCGATTTCGGGAGTTATAGCGTCGTGATAGGAAAGCACGGGAACACCGTAGGTCTCGGCGGCCTTGGAATGTGCGCTCTGACAGTTGCCGCCGCCCTTGAGGCTCATCTCGACCAGCACTACCGCCGGATTTGTGGGTGCGGCAAGGCACTTTCTGATAAGGCTGTCCATAGTGGTCTGATAGAACTCGTCGTCGCGGTCGTTGATGAACTCGATGAAGATGATATCCGGCTCGAGCGCAAGCACGTCCTTGTCAACGCGGTGAACGCCGAGATAGGAGTCGGTAGCGCCGATGCCCGCGTTAGTAACCTTGCAGAGCACGCTTACGTCCTCCTTGAACCAGTTCTCGAACTGCTTTACATACTGATACTTGGAGTTGGTAGCGCCGCTGCCGGCGGTGATCGAGTCACCGAGGAAGGCGATCTGGCAGAGCTTTTTCTCGGTGCCGGCCTTGGCGGCCTTCAGCTTGGCCACCAGCCTGTCGGTATTGCCCTCCATATGAACGGAGCGGGCAAGCATATTCTCGGTGATGTTGTCATAATCGGGAGTAAAGGGCGAGGCTGCCGCTGCGGTGGGGTCGTTCTCGGCGGGAGCGGCGCTTTCCTCGGCAGTGCTTTCCTCTGCCTTGCTCTCCTCGGCGGTGCTTTCCTCGGCCTTGCTTTCGGCGGTGCTTTCAGCCGCCGAGGCATCAGCCTTGCTTTCGGACTTGGAGGAGGAATCGCTGCTGCCGCAGCCGACGAACAGTGCGCCGGTAACGAGCAGCGCCAGTGTAAGTGCGAGTATTCTCTTCATAATTATCTTCCTTTCATTGCATTGGTTTCAGATATTGATATCTTCATTAAATCACAGTTACATTATACACCATTGCATCCCATTTTGCAAGAGCTGACCGCGCATTTTAACCTTTCTGCAATAATCTTTTAACCGAAAACGTTTAACACGCTTGACATAATTTCACGCATTTGATAAAATCATAAGGGGGTGAGGGAGTATGCTTTTAACTGCGCTGTGTGCATTTGTCTGTGCAAATGCCCTGTTCGGCTTTTTGGTGCTGGGCGGGATATACACGGTCATATTCGCTCCCTGTCTGATAATACTGATATGCTCTCTCGTCAGCCCCTTCACCGGCAGGCGGCTGCCTGTGAGGCGGCATCAGCAGATAAAAAACGGCGTGACGCTGCTGACAGCGTTCCTTATCGCAGGCGTGCTTTCCTGCGGGGTCATCATCGGGATGACAGTGCAGGACTTCGGGCTCACGCTCATACTGCTGAACGCGGGGCTCGCCGCCGCAGTGCTTGCAGCGGTGTTCTGGGACGGCATCATCCGCATATACATCTCCTCGGTACAGCTTGGGATAAAGTGGCGGGTCATCGGGGCGGTATGCGGCATGATACCGATAGTGAACTTGATCGTGCTGATAAAGCTGATAAGGCTCTCGGAGAGGGAGTACAGGTTTGAAACAGAGAAGGTACAGCTAAACGCCTCCCGCTCGGAGGAGCGCATCTGTGCCACGCGCTATCCGCTGCTGCTCGTACACGGTGTTTTCTTCCGCGACTTTGAGCGGATAAACTACTGGGGGCGCATACCTGCCGAGCTGGAGAAAAACGGCGCCGTGATCTATTACGGCAGGCAGTCCTCCGCACTTTCGGTGGCGGACAGCGCCGCCGAGCTGAACGAAACGATAGAACGGATCGTCAGCGAGACCGGCTGCGGAAAGGTGAACATCATCGCACACTCAAAGGGCGGGCTTGACTCGCGCTTTGCGATCTCGCGGCTGGGGTGTGACAGATACACTGCCTCGCTGACCACTGTGAACACACCCCACCGGGGCTGCAAATTTGCGGACTACCTGCTTTCAAAGGCGGGGGAGGGTCTGCGGGCGAGGGTATCGGCGGCATACAACGCGGCCGCTAAGAAGTTAGGCGACCCCGCCCCGGACTTCATCTCCGCCGTGACCGATCTGACCTTTGAGGCCTGCGGGCGCATCAACGAGGAATGCCCGGATATGCCGGGGGTGCTTTACCAAAGCATCGGCTCACGCTGCGTGAAGGCAGGCTCCGGCAAGTTCCCGCTGAACCTCACCTATCTGATAGCGGGGCATTTTGAGGGGGACAATGACGGCCTTGTTTCGGTGGAGTCCATGAAGTGGGGCGAGAGCTTTACGGAATACAAGCCCGCCGGCAGCCGTGGCATCTCCCACGGGGACATGATCGACCTCAACCGGGAGAACATCGACGGCTTTGATGTCCGGGAGTTATATGTTCAGCTTGTCTCCGCGCTGAAGGAGCGGGGACTCTAAGGCAAATACAAACCACAGACTTTACAAATCAAACAGGAGGTCAAACTTATGTCTGCAAAATTCATACCTGCATCCGATCCGGCTATACGCTATATGGGGCGTATCGACCGCACCGTGCCGGATGCGCCGAAGATCATCTATGCCGGGACAATGCTCACTCTGCGGTTCAGAGGGACACAGCTTTCCGCAGTGATCTGCAACCACAGGTTCTACAACAAAATGGAGCTGGGTCTGCTGGTGGACGGCAAGGAGGAAAAGGTCTGCTTCGACACCGACCGTCAGCGCTTTACTCTCCCGCTTGTCTCCGGCCTTGAGGACACGGAGCATGAAGTCACCCTTTTCAAGCGGCAGGACGCCACTCACTACTTCGACTTCTACGGCTTTGAGACCGACAGCGAGACCGAGCTGCTCCCTCCACTGCCCCGCCCCGACAGGCGCATAGAATGCTACGGCGACTCCGTATCGGCGGGGGCGGTCTGCGAGGCGGTTGAGAACGTGGGCGCTCTTGACCCGGAGAACACCGACGGGGTCTATGACAACGCCTATCACTCCTACTCCATGATAACCGCCCGCAACCTGGGTGCGGAGATAAACAACATCGCGCAGGGCGGCATAGCGATCTTTGACAACACCGGCTACTACCACGCTCCCAACACTATCGGCATGGAGACCGCCTATGACAAGGCAGTTTATTTCCCGGAGGAGTGCGGCTACACCGACTGGGATTTCTCTGCCTACATCCCTCACGTTGTGATCTTTGCCGTGGGGCAGAACGATCAGCACGCCGAGCTTACCGACGACCCGGACATCACCGACCCCGCCTACCGTCTGAAGTGGAAGAGCCGCTATAAGGACATCCTCCGCAGTCTGCGCTCGCACTATCCCAAGGCGCGTATCATACTGCTGCTGACGGTGCTGATGCACGACCCCACATGGGATGCAGCGCTGGACGAGATCGTGTCCGAACTGACCGCCGAGGGCGAGGACAAGCTGACCCACTTCACATTCAAGCGCTGCGGCAAGGCCACTCCGGGGCATCCCCGTCTGCCGGAGCAGTACGAAATGGCCAGCGAGCTGACCGCATACATCTCCCGAATGGGAAACGAGATCTGGAACGACTGAACGTTAAGGCAACACCGCACGACCCGCGGCTAACGCCTCTGCACATCATCTGCTTGCCAGCTTTCCGTCATATTACCCAAATTCTCCTTGACTTGCGTCAGCAAGCCTGCGTCGAATTTAGGCAATCTGACGAAAAGCTGGAC
>JAFSSS010000039.1 GCA_017450925.1 Ruminococcus sp.
AACGCCTCTGCACATCATCTGCCGTGTCAAGCCTGCTTGACGACCGGCTTATCCGTCATGATCACCAACGTCATCAAAGATGACGTCAATTCTCCTTGACGTTGCGCAAAGCGAAGCACACTTCGCTCGCAAGCCTGCGTCTAATTTAGGCAATCTGACGAAAAGCTGTGCCTCAACGCCAGTTGAGGCTGCGCATACTGATGCACAGGGGTCGTGCGGTGTTGCCTATACAATTACATTATACCATATCCGGGAGGAAAAATCTACAAAAGCACCGAAGTTTTTTGCCGTGATTTTATACAAAATCGTTTGTGGATATTGCACAAAATAACGTTTTCGCAATCGTGCATTTTTCCTTATCCGTACAAATAAGCAGCCCGCAGGGCGCGGCCATGCCCGTTCGGGCGCTGCAGAGAGTTTCTGAATACGCGATCACGCATTGTCAGAACAGACTGCCGCATCCGAACGGACATACCGCGCCCCACGGGCGCTCCTTCTATTATCAGCTGTCGATCATCAACTGTAAAACGCAGTCCCGGAGGCTTCAGACCACTATCCTTCCGTCGCTGATCTCGATGACCCTTTCGCACTGCTCCGCCACCTTCGGGTCGTGGGTGACGATGACCACCGTCCGCCCCTGCTCGTTGAGGGAGCGGAACAGCTCCATTATCTCCGCAGAGGTCTTGCTGTCCAGCGCACCTGTCGGCTCGTCGGCGAGTATCATCGCCGGCTCGTTGACGATAGCCCGGGCGATAGCCACCCTCTGCTTCTGCCCGCCGGAGAGCTTATTGCAGGGCTTTTTCGCCAGCTCCTCGATGCCCACGGAGCGCAGGGCGGCAAGGGCTTTTTCCTTTTTGCCGCGCACCTTTCTGCGGGAGAAATTCAGCGGTATCATCACGTTTTCAAGGGCGGTGAAATCCTCCACAAGGGCGAAATCCTGCATCACCATGCCGATCTTCTCGTTGCGTATCTTCGCATACTGACGTTCGGAAAGGTCTTTTACGAGAGTACCGTCGATGCTGTATTCACCGTCCTGGTAGCTGTCGATGCAGGCAAGGATGTGCAGAAGCGTTGACTTCCCCGCTCCCGATTTTCCGATGACCGCCACCATTTCGCCGTCCTTGATCTCGGCAGAGATGCCGTGCAGAGCCTCGAACTCGTTGGCTTTCTCCGGGTTGTATATCTTGACTATGTTTTTCAGCTTTACCATTTTCATATCCTCCTATTCCTCTGCCGTTTCGGTAAGCAGCTCGCGGGGGTCTGCTTTGGATATAAGCACCGTCGGTGCGGCTGCGCTTATCAGCACTGCTCCGAGGATCATCCCGGCGGACATCAGCAGGTTGTTCGTTCTGAACACAAAGCCGAATTTGTCTGAAAGCCGGCTGTATGTGAACACCAGCGTTGCCGCTGTCGATGCGATGACTGCGATGATCCCGGTGATGACCGTCTGCCCGACGGACACCGCTATGCAGCTGCCCTTTGTCGCTCCGCAGCAGTAGAAAATGCTTAACTTTTTCAGCATTGTCTTCGTGCCGATGACCGAGCAGCTCACAATGCCTATCAGCACGATCACCCCGAAAACCGCCACCGCCGGCAGCAGCTTTCTGAAATTGTCCTCCAGCTTGTTGCGGCTGTTTTCAAGTATCAGACTGTTATCGGTCACAGTATAGCCGTTCTTCTGGAGCGCTGCTTTTGCAGCATCGTATTCCTCGTCGGAGACATCATTTCTGAAGCTCACAAGGCTTGTCATATCATCATTGACCAGCTCACCTGCGGCATGACAGCGGTCAAGCTCGCTCTGACAGGTATAGCAGAAAAACTGATCCCGATAGTAGCTGCTGTCGTAATTCATATACATATTTTCATAGCTCATATCATAGCTGTAGCTGAAATGCATAATGTATGTGGGGTCGGTGAGGACGGCTGATATCTTGATGTCCAGATCTGCTCCGAGGCTTACCGTCCCGTCGCTGCTGTCACTGGTCTGCTGCGGAAGGGTCACGGTATCTCCCGCCTTATAACCCTTGGTGTTCGGGGTTATTATCACCCGCAGAGCATCATCGGTGCTGCTGCTTTTGAAAAGCCGCCCCTCTGAGACAGGCAGCCGCAGCTTGTCGAAAACATCATCGGGCAGAACGGTGATATCGAACTCTCCGATAAAGAAATGCCGGAGCGTCATAACGTCAACATCCTTCAGCAGATCACTGATCTTCGGATGCTCTGCAGGAGCAGAAGCATCATCGGTGATGATGACTGTTCCGTCCTCGGAACGGTATTCGGCCGGGTCATTAACCGGCGGGGGCAGCATCGGCGCCTCCTGCACAACAAAGCCCTGTCTTTCAATATATCCGGCCACAGGCTCGTAGAGCATCGTTTTGCTGTTATACTGTCCGAGGGCAAAATTCGCGGCAAAGATAAGAATGAACAGCTCAAATGCTATAAACAGGCTCATGCCCGGCTTTGACAGGAATATCATAAGGCTGTAATACAGCTTGTTTTTCATGTTGCCCCCTCCTTTCCTGCCGAAATCGCCCTGCGGATATCCGGCGAGATCAGCAGCATCAGTATCAGCGCCGAGCCGACTGCAAATATCGCAAAGGTCATCAGATATACCTTAACGGAATAGTAGTCCTCAAAGCCGGGATAAAAGTTTAGCAGCAGCCGGAAAAGCCCCAGTCTGAACATAAGGAACGCTGTCAGATATCCTGCGATAAGCTCGATCAGATTTTCGATCAGAAAGATATTTTTCACCATGTCCGTCGTTGCTCCGCAAGAAGTGAGTATCCGTATCTGCTTTTTACGAAGTCCGACTATGTAGCGAAAATACATTGCAAGGTTCATCACCGCGATCATCACTATGACAAAGGCGTAAGCGTAGAAGGTGTTGTTTTGCTGCTTCTCCATAAGGTCGATCGGTTTCGGGGAATATTCGACATTCGCGTTAAAGATCTCTTTTGCTTTTTGATTTATATAGTCAACCTTTTCTGATGTCGGTTTGCTGATGATATCCATTCTGATCTCAGTTGCTACAGCAGCCTCCGGCACATCCGGCAGATTCAACCCCAAATCGTAAGCCATACCTCCGTCATGGAGCTTAAACCCTCTTCCGTCCTCTTTGATCTCCGCAACTTCAAATTCCACACCGCAGATCATCACTTTGCCGTTTTCAAGGAGTTCCATTGAACCGTCGTTCAAAACGCAGCAATGCGGTCTTCCACCCGAAATCGGACTTGCGTTACATATCCGTTCCCTGCCGTATTTATCCTTAACTTGCAGCTTGAAATCAATGTTTTTGATATCGCCGTGCATACTCTCGATAAACTCTTTCGATTTATCCGCGATACCGGTGACATTGTTGAGCGAATATTTGTAAAAGAACATACCGCTTTCCCGGTCAACATTGTCATCCTGCATTTTCATAACAAGGCCGTATGAAAACAGAATGCAAAGCGCCGCCGCGATCTCCGATATAAAGATCAGCAGGAAAATGCCCAAGTGGTTTTTGACGAGGCTCTTTATATTCAGCCCCACATATTTCACAAGCATAGCTTCACCTCCGATTTTTTTCATTTCTCCTTCCCCGCCGAGACCGCCCTGCGGATATCCGGCGAGATCAGCAGCATCAGTATCAGCGCCGAGCCGACTGCAAATATCGCAAAGGTCATCAGATACACCTTGCCGGAATAGTAGTCCTCAAAGCCGGGATAAAAGTTTAGCAGCAGCCGGAAAAGCCCCAGTCTGAACACAAGGAACGCTGTCAGATATCCTGCGATAAGCTCGATCAGATTTTCGATCAGAAAGATATTTTTCACCATGTCCGTCGTTGCTCCGCAAGCAGTGAGTATCCGTATCTGCTTTTTCCGCAGTCCGACTATGTAGCGAAAATACATTGCAAGGTTCATCACCGCGATCATCACTATGACAAAGGCGTAAGCATAAAAGGTGTTGTTCTGCTGCTTCTCCATAAGGTCTGCGGGCTTTGGATTATATAAAGGAGTTCCGCCGAAAATGCGGGCAGCAACAGAATTGATATAGTCAACAGTCTCGGCGGTGGGTCTTATCTCCGGCTTTAGCTTTATATCCAATCGCAGCCCCTGCATATCATCGGTGAGCAGTATCTCGGGTATTTTAAAATCACTGATGATATGATGATTATCACAAAGCTCAATAACCTTGCAATCTTTCCCGTTAAGCTTGACACTGCCGTTTTTGATAAGATGACCTAACTCATCAAGCACATATATACCTGTCTGGTCAAGCATCTGACCGGGAGAATCCGGGATTATCCAAGCCTTATGCGTAACGCCGTTTTCATCTTTTACCTCGATCATTGCATCATAGCTTGAAATATCATTTATCATTACGTTTTTCAGCTCCCCAAACCGCTCCCTAAGGCCGGCTGTTCCGGGGAGTTCATAGCTGTAAAAGGAAGCCGTTCTCTCCTGCTCTCTGCCGTCATCCTGCATTTTCATAACAAGACCGTATGAAAACAGAATACACAAGGCAGCCGCGATCTCCGATATAAAGATCAGCAGGAAAATGCCCAAGCGGTTTTTCAGCAAGCTGCGGATATTCAGAGCAGCATAGTGAAACAGCATTCTGTCACCTCCGATCATTTCAGCCGGCAGGCCGCCTTAGGGCTGGAAATATGTCACCCTGCCTGTCTGCGCGTCGATCAGCGCATAATGCTCTCTCAAGGGCTGCAGGTCAAAGGACAGCAGCCAGCAGGGGGTCATGGTCACGCGGCTGTTGTCGCCCTTGGGGGCATCCTCCGGGAACACCGGCAGATAAGTCAGATCAAGCCGCCGCGCAGTGAGATCGAGATATTCCGCCAGCTCACGGCCGGCAGCTTCAACGGCATAGTCGGGAGAGATGATGCTCTCCGCCGCCGACAGCTTCTCCGTTTCTTCATAGGTAGAGGTCAGCAGCAGCGAACACAGCCTCCCCGGCGCATCAAAGACCGCCGCATTGCTCTCCACAAGGCTGTATCTGAGATCCGGCGCCTCGCCGTTTTTTGTGTTGTAAGCAAGGTTGAATACGGGTATTCCCTTAAGGCAACACCGCACGACCCGCGGCTAACGCCTCTGCACATCATCTGCTTGCCAGCTTTCCGTCATATTACCCAAATTCTCCTTGACTTTGCGCAAAGCGAAGCACACTTCGCTCGCAAGCCTGCGTCGAATTTAGGCAATCTGACGAAAAGCTGTGCCTCAACGCCAGTTGAGGTTGCGCATACTGATGCACAGGGGTCGTGCGGTGTTGCCTTAAAGCAGGAGCTGTAGGTCATCACCACCGTGTTTTTTGTCCCTCTCGCCTCGCTGGTAAGAGAAGCCGCCGCAAACGGGCGGTATTCAAAGCCCAGCGCCGCAAGGCCGTCAATAAACCCCGCGTTCATATCCGCAAGGCTCTTCACCGTGTCCTCGCCGCTCTCAAAGGCAAGGGGACTGTCTGCAAAGGCATCGGTGACTTCATACACCTGCTCTGCCCTGTCATCGTTTGAATATGTCCTGCCGGCATTTTCCGCCGAGAGGTCCTGTATGAACAGTGATTTCTCCGCAACGATCAGCTTGACGCCGTCCTGCTCGCAGACGGCCTTCACCGGGTCGTCCGGCTGACTGCTCAGGGCAAGCTTGGATGCATCCAGCCCCTCGCCGAAATACGCCCTTGCGACTGCCTCTGCGTTATCTGAAAGGTCAGTCCTTTTGGCGGCGGCATACACTCCCAGCTCCGGGGCATCCGCCGCGTTGACGGAAAAGGTGTCGGCAAATTTCAGATTGTCGTACTTCCTGCCCTTTATCCTTTCGGCGGCGGCAGCATCGGCGGCCTTAAGCTCTGACGGGCTTATTCTTTCCGTTACCTGCTCCCCGCCCGGAGCGGGCTCGGAGACTTCAGCGCTTTCAGTGCGCTCTGCGCTGTCGGAACGCTCTGAACCTTCGGAGCGGCTGACAACATCCCCGGGAGCATCTGCGCAGGCAGCAAGCAGCAGCGCTGCTGCAAGAATAACGATAGCTTTTTTCATAGTGTTTCTCCTTTCTTTTTAGCAGCTTGATTTTCCGTACCACTTGTGCATTGATTACATTTTCCGCATTTCATATTTGTTTGTTCCTACAATAATGGTTACAGTTTGATGAACGTTCTGCCAAATCCCGGCCTTTCTGTTGTATAATAGCATTGGGAGCATAAGCCCCCGCAGACAGAGATACAAAGAAAGGACAGCAGCAGAAATGAAAAGGATAAGCTTATTCGGGGCAGCCGTCGCCCTGCTGACAGCGGTGATAGCTGCCGGCAGCGGGGTCGCACTGTACCGCTTTTTCTCAACGGACAGTTCAATGATAGGCAAGGAGGAGGACAAGCTTTCCGGCTACAGCAGCCGTGACGTGAACGTGATGCTCACCCGCCCCGAGGGCTGGAAGCAGATAGCCACCCGCAGTCTCCTTACCTACGAGGATTTTGCCGGCATCGACGGCTCCACCGCCACCGTACCCATTACAGCAGAGCTGGCAAGGCAGTTCTGCGGCGCCTCCGATGACCCGAATGCAAACCCCGGGAAGAATTACGTCGGCTCCTTTGTTAATCACAACAAGACCGATGTGGCCTATGATAATCTTATACAGAAAAGCGGCAACGAGATATGCTGGTTCAACGGCGAAACGGATATTGTTACCCGCAGGCCTGTGGGACTGGTCATAGCCACTCCCCCCTCTGCCGACGAAAACAACACAGCGCAGCGCCTCGGCGTTACCCTCGAAACAGAGCCGGTGGCACTGGACGGCTTTGTGTTCATCACCCATAAGGACAACCCTGTAGATAGTCTGACAGTTCAGCAGATAAAGGACATCTACAGCGGCAGGATAACCAACTGGAAGGAGGTCGGCGGCAGGGACGAGAAGATCAGACCCTTTCAGCGGACGAAAAATTCCGGCAGCCAGACCGCCATGGAGGAGCTGGTGATGCAGGGCGAGCCTCTTACCGATGCGCCGAAGGTCTTTGTTGCACAGGGCATGGGCGAGCTTATCGACAGGGTCGCAGAGTACGAAAACGAGACCGCCGCTATCGGCTACACCTACGAATACTACATAAACAATCTCTACAAAAGCCCGGATATCAAGGTACTGCGGGTGGAGGGCGTCGCCCCCGGCAATGAAAGCTTTGCCTCAAAGGAATATCCCTTCACCACCGCCTATTACGCCGTCATCCGCGCCGACGAACCGCAGGACAGCGTCTATCGCAAGGTGCGGGACTATCTTCTGACTGACGAGGGGCAGGAGATCATCCGGCTTGCGGGCTACTGCCCGGTAAAGGGGTGAGAGCGTATGGATAAAATGTACCGCTCCGGCAGGCGGCTCATCAAGGCGGCTGTGATGCTGCGGCTGCTGTTCAACGCCGCCCTCGTAATAAAGCTGGCAGTCTCCTTTGCCGATCAGACAGAAAACCTCTACAGGATAGAGACCGGCAATGACGGCCTGCCGATAGTTATCGCCGCGATGCTGACCGACACCCTGCTGACTGCTCTGTGGGCGTGGAACTATATGTTCCACCGCATTCATCGGACGGTCTATATCCTTTTGGGCTGGATGATGTATTACTATTACCTCACGGTCCTGCTCCACCCTCACGGCTTAGGCTCGCTGGCCGTCTTCGTGGTGGTGATGCCGTTCCTGCTGCTGGTGGGAGCTATCCCCTTTGTTATGTGCAGCGCCGGACACAGGATGACCGTCAAGGCACAGTCCGAAAACAAAGCTGACAGCTGACAGCGGACAGTTGATAATGGATAGCTGATAATAAAAAGGAGCGCCTTCGGCGCGGAAGCGAACGGAACATTTGCGTAGCCCATTTCGGGCGCGGCGGAGAATGTGATAATGCACAGTGTCATTTTTACACATCCTCTGCCGCGCCCGAATGGGCATTTTTTTGCTGCTGCAGTATCACCCTTACAAAATTCATTTTCACCTATATATACAACACAGCAGAGAGAAAATCCGCAAACGGAATGTGTATAAATAATGAACCGCATTTGAACATTTCTGTCCGAATGGGTACTCCTTTTACTATCAGCTGTCCATTATAAACTGTCAACTGTCAATTGATAAAGGTATAGTCCAGCTTCATATCCCAGTAGGAGGTCACATCGGCATAGGCCAGCTTTGAAAACTCACGGCCGGAGGTGTTGAAAACAGTGCTGTCGGTGTAGATGACCGCATAGTCAAAGCGGTGTGTCCCTCCGCTGCCGAAAAGCGAGGTCTTGGCCGGAAGCCTTACCATTACCTCCATGCCCGTCTGCGGCTCGGCGTCGTTGTAATAGGCCGGGATGTCTATCACTGTCCTGCCGTCGTTAAGCACGACCGCCGCCCGGCCGTCACCGACCGCGCTGACCGTTCCGAAAAACGCCGGGGGAAGCTCCTCCGGCTCGGAGTAATTGAACCCCGCCGGGTTGTCCTTGTCCCTGTCTGTATAGACACTGCCGAGCATGAAGGTCCCGTCGGAAAAGGTATAGCCGTTAAACTGCACCGGCGTGACAGTCTCGGGATAATCGTATTTCATATGCATTGGCAGATCGTTGAGATCGGCCTCTACGGTATGCTCGGGATTGGTAAAGGTGCATTTCGACCCCTCGCCCCGGTGCATGGTAAAGTCATACTCCGTCATCACCCTTCCGTCGCTGTCAAATTTCACATCCATATCATACACCCGCCCGTTGGGCGACAGCACGTCGCAGGCGAATATCCAGCCCATATCACCGCGTATGCGCAGCTTTGCCTTCACGGTCTCGCCGTAACGGTTGTTGATGACCAGCCTTGACAGAAAGCAGTCCTCGGTAAAGGCCTCGTCCGTAAGCACCGCGGAATACTCCTGCCCCTCATAGATAAAGCTCAGGCGGTCACCGTGATAGGACAGCGCAGTGACCTCTATGCTCTTGGCAGCGGTAGCCTCTTCCGCACTGCTCTGCGCGGGAGTATCTTCCGCGATGTTCTGTGCGGAAGCTGTCGTGACAGCAGCGGTCTCTGTCTGCGGGACGCTGACGCTGTCATCAGTCTGCGAGCAGCCCGCCAGCAGGAGCATTGCCGCCGGTATCAGATATCTAAGCTTCATCACATCACCTTATCAAGATCAAACTCAAATTCCATTTCGCCTGTTTCGGCATCTATCTGAATGTATCTCGCAAGCCTGCCGGCAGTGCCGTAGGGGTCGTATTCCTTATCAAAGACATAGCCGCTCGTGCCGAAGCGCTCCTCGTCGGGGGCGTCCATAACTATCTGCCACACCAGCCGGCTGTCATAGCTTATGCCCGGGTGAAAGGGGCTCTGAAGGTTCACGCTGTCGTATTTCGGAGAAAGGGAATAGGCAAGACTGATCTCAGTTACCGTGTAGGGAGTGTTCAGATCGGAAAACTTATTCTCGCACCACCCCAAAACGCTCGAAAGCGAGGCGACCTTTTCAAGCTTATGCTCCCCCTTCGGCAGCAGCACGCCGTTGCCGTTGGTGAGAAAGCAGATATCGTCCCGGCTGCGCATCTGCAGATCTACCGTCTGTGCGATGTTCACAAGATGCTCCGCTCCGCCCTCCGGGCCGACATAATCGGGATTGACCGCGCTGTTGAGCTCCACGCCCTTATACACCTTTTCAAACAGGAGACGGTAGCAGTATTCTCCCATGTCGTTCTGACAGACGGTGACGCAGCTTACCCTCAGCTGATAGTCCGGCTCAAGATCGGCATAGTTGTCGGCTATCCACTTTTCCGCATACTTCACCGCATCCGCGACGGAAACGCTCTCGCCCTTCAGCTCAAAGGCCTTGGAAAGATCGTCCCCCTGCTGCGGAAGAAAGACCGCCACAGTCCTGCCGGGGTCGGGCGCAAGGAAGCCCTCGCCCCGCATAAAGCAGAAAAACCCGCTGCTGTGCATATTTATGTGTATCTGCTTTTCCTCGTCCCGGATAAGCCGCGAGGCCGAGGTGTAGATCAAACCGCTGCCGGAGTCCTCGGTATCCTTTCCGGGGTTCTCGACAAAATCACCGGTGTCAACCGTCGTCCCGGCAAGGGTCTCCTTGTCAAACACCCGGGCGGCGTATTTATCCAGCTTTGTTTCATAGCCCTCGGCCTGTACGAAATCCACTTCATTGTATTTCTCCGGCAGGCTGACGGTCAGACCGTCCTTCAGTATGAACTGCTTGTAGCTCCTTGCAAGCGCAATGTCAGCATCGCTCCGCATCTCACCGGGAGAGATGTATTCTATCTCCGTGGGCTTTTCGTCCGAGACCTCTCTGCTTTCGGTCTGAACGCCCTCCGGCACCTCCGCGCAGCCTGCCAGCAGCAGCGCCGCCGCCAACACAAAAACCGTCCTTTTCACTTTCATATCCTCCTATTGCAGCTTTTCGATAACGCCCTTGTCCATTTCGTGGACAGTCTCGCAAAGCACCGAGATGTCCTCCGCCGAGTGGGAGCAGATAAGAATGGTCTTGCCCTGTTCGCGGTAGGAGAGCAGGTATTCGCGCATCTCGGCAACGCCCTCCTTGTCAAGGCCGTTGAAGGGCTCGTCAAGGATAAGTATCTTCGGATTTTCCATTATCGCCTGCGCCAAACCGAGGCGCTGCCGCATACCGAGGCTGTACTTGCGGACGTGCCGCCTCAGATCGGGATCGAGGCCGACCTGCTTCATTGAGTTTCTAACCTCTTCCCTGCCGATCTTGTGATTCAGCCCTGCAAGCAGTTTCAGATTTTTATATCCCGAATAGTAGGGTATAAATCCCGGTGTTTCAATGATGATGCCCATATCCTTCGGGAAATCCACATCCTTTCCGACCCGCTTGCCGTCCACGGTTATCTCCCCCGCCGTGGGCTTGATAAAGCCGCAGATACACTTCATAAGCATAGTCTTGCCCGAGCCGTTGCGCCCGATAAGGCCGTGTATTTTGCCCTCCTCAAAGCTCACGTTTATGCCCTTGAGTATCTGCGTTTTGCCGAGGGTGAGATCTACGTTTTTTACTTCGATGATGTTCATGATGTCTCCTCCTGTTCAAGCACCTGTCATAAGCTGTCCGAAAGCAAATTCCCCGCTCTGACAGTCAATATATGCGATGTATTCCCTGCTGCTGTCTGTCAGACTGAACTGCCACGCCGGAGATGTTTCATAGCCGCCCTCCAGCCCGGCACGAAACTCCGCCTCCGAGAGCTTTGATGCGTCCAGCACTTCACCTATGCGGGAGGTGCTTATCTGTACAAGGCTTATCTGCCGGACAGTGCAGTGCATTCCTTCTGCAAGGCTGTCATCAAGATACCGCAGCGCCGAGGATAGCGTCACCATTTTGTCAACAGGCTTTTCAGTCTGAATGTAAATGCAGCCGTCGCCGGCAAACATTCCCGCCCGCGCCGCCGAGGCGACGCAGCTGCGGTATTCGTGATGTACAGCGCTTTTCAGCATCTCCGGGTTCACGGAGCTTTCCTTTGCGACAGGCTGACAGGGCAGCAGCCAGCCGTTAAGACTGGGTGAAAAGCGTATCATAAAGCCGCTGCTGTTATACTTTGCGATCATGGGAACAAGAGGTTCCATGCCGAGAGCATCGGTGTATTTTGCAGCAGTCTCCCGCGCAAGGGATACCGCCCTGTCAAGGGTCAGCTCACCGTCTTTCAGTGTGAGCGCGGTGTTTTCTTTTTTGGCATTCAGAAACACCTTGCCCTCCGGGTCATACTGCGGCTGGAAGTCCTGCCCGGAGGCGCCATAGCCGAAAAAGCCGTAGCCCTCCAGCGAGAGCATCCCGCCTCGGCCGATGTCCTCTCTGACAAGACATTCCGACAGCGCCGCGGCATCATTTATCTTAAAGCTGTTCCCGGGAACAAAGGCATCCGCAAGCCTTTTGGCGGTCCCGGCATCGGGCAGCCTGTTGGCTAAGGTCAGAGCCGCCAGCCGCTGCGGACGGTTGACGGTGATGCCCTCGTCCAAGGTGATGTTTTTGAGCTGCACAGAGGGTATGTCGTCAAGCTCGGACATTGCATTTTCAAAGGTATCATATTTCAGCGAGCCTGTATCGGTGGTGTTATCGGTGACATCACTGCACCCCGCCAGCAGCAGCGCCGCGCAGAACAAAGCTATCACTTTTCTGATTTTCATATTTCCGTCTCCGTTCAAACTGCTATCTCCGCCACGTTATCATAGTTGAATTTCTTTATAGCCGCTACGCAGAAAACGATCAGCGCTGCGATGAACGTGCAGAGGTAGATCACAGAAAATGTCAAGCTCACCACCGGCTGACGGAAGTATTTCGTGAAGTGCAGCCATATAATGCTGTTTGCCATTGGCATACTCCACATCAGCATGGTCTTTATCGAGCAGAACGCCGTCCCGAGGGAGATCACCGCTCCGCAGAGGACAAAGCCCATTGTCTTTTTCTTGATAAGCGAGAACGCCAAAAGCAGAAGTCCGATTATCATAAGATAGGCGAAAACGAGCAGATAGCTCTGTATCGCCGCCGAGAATACCGGCAGCTGATTGTAAAGATTTTCCGGCAGCAGCTGCACGCCGAAGTTACCCGACTTTTCCGGGAACCGCACCGCAAACTGCGTGGCTACGTTGCTCCAGCCGTTGTACCAGAAGCCCCGGCCGATCATCGGCACTACCGCTCCCAAAAATATGAAACCGAGGTATGACAGTGCCATCATCACCAGCTTGATGATCTGTCCGAGCAGCCAGTTTACCCGTCCCACCCGGATGATGTAGAACACAGTGTTGGTGTCGATCTTCGGAAAGTCAGCTATCAGCGTCAGAAAAACGAGCGGGATTATCAGCAGTATCGCTCCGCTGTTGGCGATAGCTATGAACGGTTCGAGGATATTCAGCGGCTCGCCCATTTCCTCCGCGTTCTTCAAAAGAGGCTCGATCGCAAAGCTGTAAATGAATATCAGCAGCACTCCGAGGATTATCATCCGTGCATCGCAGACCCATTTTATGTACTCCGTTTTAGCGCAGGAAAAGGCTTGACCTAAGTTTAATTTTTTCATATCCGCACCCCCTTAATTGCCTTTATCTGTCCTAAGGTTCATTATCACGATGAAACCGATCAGCAGCACCAGCAGATACGCCCCGTTGAAGATCAGCATTTTCGTCTGCGCGGGCGTGATCTCCGAAAAAGTGATGTAGGGTATCTGTCTCGGAGAATCGGGCATGAAGGGCGAGAGCCTGTCGTAGATCTCAAAGTCGCCGCTCTCGAAGGACTTGGACATGATCTTGTTCATCGTCGTGTTCCAGATATAGATCAGCATGAACGGCAGGCAGGTGATGATATAGGGATTCTTGCAGAAGGACGAAAGGAAAAACGCCGGGAGCGTTGAAAATGCGCCGTAGATGAACGCCGCCAGCATGGCCTTTATCACCGCCGCAAATGCGCCGTCGGGGATGATCCATTGCAGCTGCTCCGCGTCGAGGGCATAGCTGTCAAGCGAGGGAAAGGCTATGCTGATGACGATCCCGTAGAGGGCAAGGCCTATCATGACCGCCAGTCCGCCGGACAGGAACGAGGCTGAAAATTTGGACAGATAGTATTTTATCTTCCCGCTCCGTGTGATCGTGAACCGCATCAGTCCGTTGTTGCGCTCGGCGCAGAACGAGACCATAAACGGGAACGCCACGATGATCGGGATGAACATAGTGATGTAGCCCGTCAGCCCGCTTTGAAAAAGCCGCAGTGATGCAAATTCATCGTGTGCCTCGATGAACTTCCGGTCAAAGGAGAAGAACGCCTCAAAGACCGAATAGCTCTTATCGTTGGAGTTGTCCCGGTAGGCCGACGCCGTGAAGCATAGTATGCAGGTCATCAGCGCCGCACCCGCGAAGCCGAGGTTGATTATTGTTTTGTTGAGGTCCTGTTTCAGTGTGTGGAAGAATTTCATATTATCACCAGCTTGCATCAGTTTGAAACATCAATTGTTATTTCGCCCGTTATCGCGTTGACCTTAATGAGCTTCCGTTCAAAGCCGCTCCCGTTGTCATTCATAATAAATGCCCATGTAGGGGTGAATTCCCGTTCAACTGCTGCTGTTTTCTCGAAGAATTCTCTTTGCTCCTCATTGGTGAGCTTCATCATATTCTCGGGAGTTTCACTTGTATAGAGATTTACATACATCAGCCTCACATCGTCAAAGGAATAAAGCGAATACTCAGCCAGACCGTTTTTCAATATCTCGCAGGCATCTTTTAAAGAATAGAGTTTACTAACTTCTTCCTTACTCTTTATTACATACGGTGGATCGGAATGGAAATTTGAAAATTCATCTTTTCCGAATACGTCCAGATTAGGCTGAACAAAACTGTAAAAACTCGTTGATGTCATTCCGTTTCCAAGATCGATACTTCTCCCGGTCGGAGAGGGGTATTCCTCAAAGGGTATGCCTTCATACTCGACACGGTATATTATCTCTGCGATCTTTCTCCTTCCGTAGCTGAAAAGATAGATATCCTGCGGTTCCGCGTGATAATCGGAATAAGCAGAAATGTTCTCGTTGAAAAACCTTCTCGCACTGTCAGCTACCTCGGCGACCGTGCTTTTTTCTGCGCCGAAATCAATGACCTTTTCTCCGTCTGTGCTGACTCTGTAGATCCCTTCAAAATTAGCCTCGTGAAGATTGACTCTGTCCGCAAAGCACATTCCTGTGAAGCCGTCGTAATAGTCACAGATATTACCTTTTGAGTCCCTGTAGTGTATGTTTTCAAATACAGAATTATCTACGGTAAAGCTGTTTTCTTCATATTGATCGCCGAAAAAGGCTTTGCATATCTTTTTTGCCTGTTCAAGATTATCCTTTGAACCGTATTTTACAGATGCTTTGAATTTATATGCTTTTTCAAAGCTCTGCGGTTCGATGTGTTCGGGCATCTTAAACAGTCCGAAGTCCTTGCCCTGAAGCTCCTCATAGCCTTCGTAGAGCTTGGATATCTCCTTTTGCTCCGCCGAAAATGAATCGTCCTTGTAGGTATTTTCGTCCTCCGCACAGGCGGTGAGCATCACAAGCACCGACAGCAATATCATCAGCTTTTTCATATAATCATCACCTTGCCGTATCTATGGTTATCTCTCCAGTCAAAGCATTAACTTTGACTGCTTCTCTGTGTTCTCCGTTCTCGTCCGTGACTTTATAGTAAAAGCACCATGTCGGCTCGAAATATGCAGTTTCTATCTTGCCGTAATCGGCAAGAATACGCGAATCTTCCAAGCTGTCCGTGCCGATGATAACAGGGGCGGTGATCTTGCAGCAGTATTTCAGCTCAACGGATGTGAGATTGCAGCGCATATATTCTGCCAAATCATTTTTGAGGATCTCCACAGCCCCGCTTAACGGTATCGCTTCGCTGATCTTCTCCGCGAGAGGATACTGTTCCGCAAAGGACGAACTGAAAACAAGGTAGTCGTTTTTGTCCGTGACCGTCAAGGTAAGATTGTTTAAGGAATAACCGGTCGTGACCTGATAGCCCGACCTCTGCTGAGATATCCACATGGGAGAATCTTCCTCAAGCATTATGCCCTTGTACTTTATCCCGTACTCTATCATCGCATACCTCACTCCCTTGGAGCTTTTCAGATCGTCGATACGCAGAGGAACGATCTCAAAACCTCCGATAAACGGGAGTATCTCAGCATCAAGGCGTTTCTGCATACCGTCAAGAAGCTCCGCGACGGTACAGCTGCCGCTTTGAAGCTCAACTGTCTTTTCCGGCTCCGAAGGAAGGAACCGTCCGAGAACAGTAGAATCCGGCGTGATGTCTCCGCTTGTGCAGGACTTGGTAATATTCATCGGAAACCCGTGCAAGACTGCGGCAAAGGCATCATCCGGCAAAGATATCTGATAGATAACGCTTTTGTCCCAGTTCTTCTCCTCTCTCACGGCGGACTCGTCGAACCTTTCCCCGAAGCAGGCTTTCATCAGCTCAAGAGCCTTCTGTTTTTCCTCCGGGACCTCAGCGCCTCCCCTCCGGTCAGGAAAGCGGTACAGCCCGTCGTACTCCGGCTTTTCGATGACATCCGGGAGCCGAAACAATTCAAAGTCCTTGCCCTGAAGTTCCTCACAGCCTTCAAAGATATCAGCAGCCGGGACAAGGTCGTCAACGTTTCCCTCCTGCGTATTGCCGCTGTTATCAGATGATGTGCAGGCGGTGAGCATCACCGCTGCCGAAAGCGCGGCCGCAAGCAGCGCTGTCGCTTTTTTCATAATGATCCTCCTTTTGCAAAACGTGAGATCTATCTCTCTGTCAGCAATAACAATCAAAAGCACCCTTTTGTGATATCATATTTTCAACTTTGTACAGATGCACAAATCAAGCCCCGCATTGTTGTGCAATTTAACAATGCGGGGCGGTATAGATTTGATCTGTCCTGTTTCTACAGCGCCGCATCGATCGTCCCGTCGATACAATCGACCGTAAAACAGTTCATACAGTTTGCGAAAAAGTCCTCCGAAAAAGTGATGAAATACCATTTCGGCCTGCATTTTATATTTGGGAAATCCACGCCCCCGGAGCAATCCGCCCGCGGCTCGTACATCAATACCACTTTTTCAAAGTTATAGTGCGCAGCATCCCCAAGGTTTTCTTCAAGCAGATCGCAGGCGCCCTTGAACGAAATGATCTTCTCTAACCGGTCGGCTTTGACTGCCTTATATGAGTTTTCGGGATGATAGAGAACAGCCTTTACATCATTGTTGAAATAGCAATACCCCTGCAAAGGATACAGTTCGTTGCTTTCATCCAGATATGACTCTATAGGGTGCTGAACTGTATATGGCAGTACAGCCACATTTTTGTACGCCTTTTCTATTTGTACACCGTAGCCCTCGCTGTCCTCTCCGTTGTATTTGTTTGCTTCATAAACAATGCTGTCAAGCTCATCACCGAGAATTTCTTTTGACTTCTCATTGTATTCTTCGGCAGTGCTCATCGCCTTTTTCATCTTTTCATCAAGAGATGTCAGCGTCTTTTTGTTAAGCGTGATTATCTCATCACTTTTTATCAGATCGGAATTCAACGGAGTGACAGCTTCGGCCTTGAGAGAATTGTTGATCATATATGCAGCTGATAGTTTTGCGGTTTTAATTTTCATTGAAACTATCTCATCTGTATTTCCGAAGATCGGCTCAAGCTCGGTTCCCTTTTTGGTTTTCCATTCTTCATCGCAGTTCTTATTGATTATCTCAAGCTCAAGATCAAATACGCCTTCGGGTGTTTCAGCCGTTAATGTTTCTTTATCGGGCAGACCTACCTTTTTGTATTCGGCTGAATACGCTGCATCAATATCAGAATAAGCCTTGCTGCTTTCAGCCAAAAGTGACTCTGCATTTGCCACGCTTAATGTGTTTACCGAACCGTTTGCATTGCTTGTATCAGCCGGACTGTCAGAGCATGATGCAAGCAAAGCAGCCGCCATTACCGCTAATATCATCCTGTGCTTTTTCATATTGCTGTCTCCTTTCCGATGTACATAAGGCAGCAGCACGCGGCCCGCAGCGAGCGCCGCCCTTTTTCTTATCCTCTGTATAAGTAGTGGACGGCTTTTCAGAAATAGTTATTAACAGAATGTAAACTCACATCAGAGATGATCCGCTGAACCGTGTTTTACCGCGTCACATATGCAGCAGACCGCCGCAGGCCTGCATATAAAAAAAAGAGCCGATCGGGCTCTGTGCTTTTGGAAATGAGATACACTTATGAATTATGATGAAAAAAGCTGCGGCCCCTGCGGCTGCAGCAGTCCCGACAGCAGCTATATAGTTGATAATTGATAATGAACAGCTGATAATACAGGAGCGCCTTTGGCGCGGGGGCGAATGTTCCATACGCCCCCGCGAATGTTCCATACGCTCCCGCACCAAAGGCGCTCCTTTCATTATCTGTTCATTATCAACTATCAACTAAAAACTCCGCGTTCAGCGCCTTGAAATACTCCTGCCTTACCGCCCTTGCCTCCGGGACGAACTCCATTGCCCCCCAGCAGTGCATCATGCCCTCGCCGATGTGGACGTTCAGCCTTACGCCGCATTCCCTGCAGTGAGCCTTAAGATCGTCAAGATAGGCATACATGACCTCGTGAGTGCCGTAGAAAACATCGATCTCCGGAAAGCCCGAAATGTCACAGAGCAGAGGGCTTAGCAGATAGGCCTCGCCCCCCTTGGCAAGCACCGGGGCTATCCTGTCGAAGAAGGCCGGGGGTATCATCACATCGTGCTTTTTGAGCCTTTCCATTTTTGCCCTCTGACTGTCGCTCGGCGGCACCTGCATCCCCGGCGACTGAAGCACCAGCTTCGCAGGCATGGGGATCTCCGGGTACTTGTTCTTGATGTAAAGGCACAGCGACATCGCCTGTCCGCCGCCGGAGGAGGTGCCGAAGAACCGCACATTTTCCGGCTCGTGCCTTGTGAGGATATGCCGATAGACCGCCAATGTGCTTTCGAGGGTCTCGGTCAGCCTGTGGTCGGGAGCCATGGGATATATCGGGAACCACACCTCTGCATCACAGGCTTTTGCTATCTGTCCGCAGAGAACAAGGTCGCCGGGGTCGGGGGGCAGGATATACCCGCCGCCAAAGAGATACAGCACCGCCTTTTTCGGCCTCGTCCCCTTGACCCTCACGGCATAGACCGCCACACCCCCAAGCTCCTTTCTGATAAGCTCGAGGCCGTCCTTTTTAAGCCTTTTATACGGCACCTTCAGGGGCTTTTTCTGCTTCTTTGAATAGTCGGCCAGCAGCCTCTCCCACTGCTCGCCCTGCTTGTCAAGCATTTTGTTCACGCCGATAAGCGAGAACAATTTTTCAAGCATACGATATCTGAAACTCGGCATCTTTTCGACCTCACTTCACTGCAATAACTATCAACCAGGGCTTTGTCTTGTGGTGGACAGATCTGACGCTTGAAAAGCCCGCCTTTTTCAGCGCCCCGCCGATATCCTGCGCGGTGTAGCATTTCATCCCGTCGATGATCCTTTCAAACCTAAGCGAGCCCTTGTCGGTGCCGTCGCTTTCGTTGACGATCATAAACGTTCCGCCGGGCTTCAGTATCTTAGCCACCTGTGAAAAGCATTTTTCCAACCCCGGCCAGAAATAGACCGTTTCAAACGCCGTGGCAAGGTCATAGGTGCTTTCGCAGAGCTTCAGCTCCTGCACATCTCCCTGCGAGACGGTGCATCTTCCGCTTTCGACCGCAGCCCTGTTGTACTCTGCCGCTTTCTCCACCGACAGCGGCGAATAATCCACGGCATCAACGTGAGCCTCGGGGTAACGTTCAAGCAGCGCCGCCGCATTGCGTCCGCCGCCGCACCCCAGCTCGGCTATCATTTTCGGTGAAAGCTCCTTGACCGCTCCCATGCCCCAGTCCGCCATTTTGGCGTGACCGCTGTTCATCCCCTTGAGCATCATCTTCCCGAGAAAGCCCTCGGGTCGCCTTGTCTGACTTACATAGTTTTTGAATAATCCCATAGCTGCTGTACTCCCTTTCCTTTGCCGGATAATGTGCTTAGCTGCATAGTTAGCATTAACTAACCATATATGATTATATCACATTGCTTTACTTTAGTCAATCCCCCTTGAGAAAATAATGTCTCCTTAACGGCACAGGCGGCTATAGTTGATAATGGACAGTTGATAGTGATAATGGACAGTTGATAGTTGGCAATTAAGCAGCCCCTCCCCCGGACACAGTTTTCACACAGGAGAGCCCCTTTTGACATTTCCCCCGCAGTATGCTATAATATTTTTGAACATCACACCTATCCCAATTACGATGTGCATTGCCGCAAAGGACAATTTGCCGTACTCTCTGCGGGAGCTACTGGGGAAAACCTTTCTGAAGAAAGGTTGTTCCCCAGACCCCTTTCCAAAGACTTCTGACTCTTTTTGGCGAGGGTACCTGCTGTTCCCCAAAAAAGCACAAGCTTTAAAGTCTGATGAATTTAGCGGAAATACAGGTACCCTCGCCAAAAAGAATTAAAAGTTTTAGGGAGGGGGTTTGGGGGATGACCCTTTTTCAAAAGGGTCTCCCCCAATAATTCCCGCAGAGAGTACAGCAAGCTGTCGCTTGCAGCAGCGCACAGGCGGAGCGGGATAGGTCATGCCCGGGGGTCACAGAATGAAAACAAAAAAGCAGCCTATACTGATAAAGGTCTTTAACAGCGGCTATCTGATCGCGCTGCTGCTGTTTCTTGCGGGCTCTGTCGGGTCGCTGTGCGACGGCGTTATCGCCTCGAGGGGGCTTGGTGTGGCAGAGCTGGCGGCTATAGGCATAGTCTATCCGTACACAAAAGCTATGGAATGCATATCTCTTCTGTTCTCCAGCGGTTCGCAGGTCATTATCGGCCGCAAGATAGGTCAGAGCAGATTTGACGAGGTCTCAAAGGTGTTTTACACCTCACTCACCGCTGCCGCCGTACTGTCGGTAGTGATAGCCGCGGTGATATGCATTTTCGCATCGGCATTCTCGAGGCTTTTCGGAGCAGTCACCGAGGAAACGCTCGGCCCCACCGCCGATTATCTTGTGACCCTTGCGGTGGGCGCACCGGGATATCTGCTCACCCTTTACCTTATCCCGCTTTTGCAGCTTGACGAAAAGAAAAGGCTGATAAACATAGCCACCTTTGTTATGACAGCGGTCAATGTGTCGCTGAACATCATATTTGTGCTTAACGGCATGGGGATTAAGGGCATAGGCCTTTCAACGTCCATAAGCTATTACGTCGCACTTGTCATACTGTCCTCACACTTTTTCAGCAAAAAGCGCGGCATACTTCTGAAGGGCAGATTTGCACTAAGCAGGAGCTATCTGATACAGACAATAAAAGAGGGCACACCCACCGCCTTCAAGAACGTGTCCTCGATCATCTTCAATACGGCCGTCAACAATATGATAGCTGCCGTAGGCACCACCGAAGCCTTGGCCGCATTTTCCGTCTATAAGATGACAAAGTTCATTTTCCTTTCAGTATCGGAGGCGATCATAAACCCCGTCAGAATGATACAGACCATGCTCCGGGAGGAGCGGGATCACAGGATGCTCAAACGGATATTCCGTTATTCGATGCTCAAGGGCATCGGGCTTTCGGGGCTGCTTTGCCTGCTGCTGATACTGTTCGGCAGAAAGGCCTATTCCTTTATGGTCACCGGAGCAGTGCTGGACGAGACCATGACGCTGATGTACTGGACTGTCATCGTCTATATCCTTAACACAGTTGTCTGCTACTACCTCGCTTATTTTCAAGCGATAAACCAAAGCAAGCTTGTGTATTCCATATCCGTCGTCCTCAACATCGGCACGCTGCCCGTGTTTTACCTGCTCTCCCGCGCCCTTGGCTCTTTGGGCGTGTGGATAGGCTTTGCGGTGCAGTTTGTTATCATCTCGGCATATGTGCTGATATGCGCCTGCATCCTCGGCAGGAAAAACAAGGGGCTGATAAACAAGCTGCTCGTCCTGCCGGCGACGGATAGCGAAAGCTTCAAGACCTATGATTTCCATATCGAGTCGGAGGCCGACGCCAAGGCCGCCAGTACGGATTTCTGCGATATCTGCCGCGCCAGTATAGCCGACAGGAAAAAGGCCTATTACTGCAGCCTCTCGCTGGAGGAGATCGTGTTCAACATCCTTGAGTATCAGAGATCTGCGGGAGAGCCCGCGCCGAACATTGATGTCCATATCGTCATTACCGGGAACGAGAGGATGATCCTTAGAGTAAAGGACTGCAGCCGCGAGCGGGATCCCTTTGTCAAATACGAATACAGCACCACCGGCGACGAGCTTGAAAACATGGGCATACGCATAATCAAGTCGCTGGCAGAGGACGTAAGATACTCGTTTATCTACGGCGTGAATTTTGTCACCATTACAGTCTGAACCACCATGCTTTTAGTTGACAGTAGATGATTGTCCGTTATCAACTGTCAACTAAAAGGGGCGGCCGCGGATGATCCGCTGCCGCCCCTTTTGTTTTACTTGCCTGCGCCGGGAAGCGCTCTTTCAGCTTACTGTTTTACATTGCGTTTACCATTCTCTGCAGAGTGGTAATATCCTTCATACCGATCGAGCCGTCCTGGTCAACGTCAGCCGCCGCTTCGACTATGGGGTTGTTCCAGCCGTTGACGTATCTCTGCAGCTCGGTGATATCCTTCATGCCGATGCTTCCGTCGCCGTTCACATCGCCGAGGAGGACGCCTGTGTCAAGCGCCTCAAACTCGATATTGTTTGCCTTGGCGTATTTCTCTGCCGCCGAGCCTCTGTAGCCGCTGATCTTGAAGCTGTCAACTGTATCAACTTCATCGGTGTTGTAATTCGTGTATTTGCCCAGTGCGCCGTCGCCGATATTCTTAACGCTTCTCGGAACTGTCAGCTCCTTGAGCGCGCCGCAGCCGTAAAATGCTTTGTCGCCGATAGAGGTGACACCGTCGGGGATGTTTACGCTTTCCAGTGCAGTGCATCTGAAGAAGGTGCGATTGTTTATCTCCTTAATGCCGGTGCCAAGCTTGGCGCTTGTCAAGGCTGTGCAGTATTCAAACGCATCGGGTCCGATATAGGTCACTGAATCCGGCACCTCGATGCTCTTCAGCTTATAGCACTCGGAGAATGCGTCGCTGTCGATGCTTTCAAGGCCGTTGGGAAGCTTTACGGCTTCAATGGTGCTGTTGCCTTCAAAGGTGCTGCTGCAAAGCTCTGTTACAGGCATACCCTTGATCTTTGCGGGAACGGTGACCTCCTTGTCATTTCCGATGTAGCCGGTGATGCTCACCTTGCCGTCATTGACTTCATAGACGAAGTCACCATCAACATTCTCGTCGAGCAGAACGATCTCAAGACCGTTTGCTTTTGCATAACGGTATGCGCCGGTGTTATAGTAGCAGCAGACTGTAAATCCGGGCACATTCTCGTTATAGAGATAGCCGTCCTTCTCGGTTTCCACAAAGCCGATAGCCAAGCTGTCGATACTGCTGTAGCCGCTGTTGAAGCTTATTCTGTCAAGCTTCGGGCAGTCATAGAACGCTCTGTCATTGATGATCATCGAGCCCTCCTTGGGCAGGTTCACCTCTTTAAGAGATGCACAGCCCTCAAAGGCGCTGCTGCCGATAACCCCAACGCCGGCAGGAAGGGTAACGCTCTCGACAGTTGTGTTGCCTTCAAATGCGCTGCTGCCGATATTATTTACCGGGTGGCCGTCAAGCTCTGCGGGTATCGCAAGAGCCTTGCCGCTGCCGGTATAGCCGATGATAGCTGCATAGCCTGTATTTTCATTTACCGAATAGATATAATCTCCGCTGACCTCTGCATCCAGCAAAACAAAGTTCACTCCTGTATAGAGAGCATATTCGTGAGCCGAGGAGCCGGCGTAGCAGAAGAGCGTAAAGCCCTCGGTCTTTTCGTAGGTATCGGAGCTGTCATCCTCGCTGCCCGTGGACTTGAAGCCAAAGGTGTGATCGTACTTGTAGATGCTCTTGTCCCTGTCAAGTGTGACCTCCTTGAGGCTCGGGCAGTCGAAGAATGCCTTGTCCTCAATGCTGATGTATGTTCTCTCCGGGAGAGTAATGCTTGAAAGCTTGCTGCAGCCCATAAATGCGCCGTAATCTATAGTCCTTACGGTCTCGGGGACAGTAACTGCGGTGACAGACGTATTGTTTTCAAAGGCTCTGACACCGATGCTGTGTACCTTATAGCCGTCAAGCTCCGCAGGGATAGCAATGCTGCCGCCCTTGCCGGTATAGCTGACGATATTAGCCTCGTAGCTCGTTACAGGCTTATCATCGCCTGTTTCGGGATCGTACTCCCAATCGGTGGTTTCGTCAAGGATGTATTCGTAATCTCCGCTCTTCTTAAGGTCAAGCACCTCGTGGTCGAAGCCGTTTTCCTTTGCATAGCTGTGGCCGTTTGTGCCGTAATAGCAATAGATCTTGAAGCCCTCGACCTTCCTGTAGCTATAGTCCTCCCAGTCATCGCCGTCCTCGCGAGGCAGGTAGCCGAAAGCACATTCGCCGTTCCAGATATCTGCATATTTGGGAATGGTTATCTCCTTGAGGCTGGGGCAGTTGAAGAAGGCCTCGCTGCCAATGTAAAGGCTGTAGGTGCTGTCCTCCGGCAGAGCAACTGACGAAAGATTCTTGCAGCCTGCAAAGGCAGAAGATTCGATGTTGTATATCGAATCGGGGACAGTGACTCCTGTGATATCGGCATTATTTGCAAACGCCTCGCTGCCGATCGCAGTGACCTTAACGCCGTCCAGCTCGGTGGGAAGGGTCAATTTGCCGCCCTTGCCGGTATAGCCGACGATCTTAGCGCTGTCGTTTTCGTCAAGCACATACAGATAATCGCCGCTCTGCTTGAGGTCAAGTACCTCGCAGTCAAACTTGTTTTTCAAAGCATACTTATGACCTGCGGTGCCAAAATAGCAGAGGATCTTGAAACCGTCAACCTTCTTGTATTCGCTGCTCCATTCACCGTCGCCGTCATTATTGGGCAAATAGCCGAAGGCATCGTAGTAGGCGCTGACCCAGTTGTTCCTGTTTATTGTCACCTGCTTAAGGCTCGGGCAGTCGAAGAATGCCTCGTCATAAATATCAGCACCGTTGTCCGGGAGAGTAACGGACGCAAGCTTCGGGCAGTTTTTGAATGCACTGATGCCGATCTCGTCGATAGTGTCGGGGAAGGTAACTCCCGTGATATCGGGATCGCCCATAAAGGCCTTGTTGCCGATTTTCTCTGTCCTGTATCCGTCAAGCTCTGCGGGGATAGTGATGTTCCCGCCCTTGCCGGTATAGTCTATGATCTTTGCATAAGACTCGGTCACAAGCTTCTCGACGCCGTAGCTGTCGAACTCCCAGGTAGTGCTCTCTTCAACTATGTAGGTATAATCTCCGCACTGCTTTGCGCCGATTATCTCATAGTCAAATCCGTTGTAGTCTGCATACTCAAGACCGTCGCTGTCGAAGTAGCACTTGATCTTAAAGCCGTCAAGCTTGACCTCGTCATCTTCTTTGCCGGAGCTTACATAGCCAAAGGCGTACCAATTCTTATCGAGCCAGTTGTGCTTATTAATGGTGACCTCTTTGAGTGCGGGGCAGTTAAAGAAGGCTCTGTCTCCAATATTGAGATCATTGTCCGGCAGAGTGACGCTCGAAAGCTTCGGGCAGTTTGCAAAGGCCTCATACTCGATCTCCTTTAAGGTGTCCGTGAACGCAGCGCTTGTGAGCTTTTCGCTGCCCTTGAAGGTCTCGGCTGCAACAATGCGCACATTATAGTCATCAAGCGCTGCGGGGATCGTTACCGCTCCGCCGTTGCCGTAATACTCGACTATTACCGCATAGCTCTTGTCGCTGTCATCATCATCGTCCCAATTGTCGTTCTCTTTAAGGATGTAGCCGAAGTCCCCGCTCTTATACAGATCAAGGACGTTGAAGTCAAAGCCGTTTTCCTTCGCATATTCATGCGCGCTGGTTTTGTAATAGCAGTTGATCTTAAAGCCGTTTATCTTCTCGCAGTCGTCAAAACTGCCCTGATATCCGAATGCATAGCCCTCATTGTCCAGCATGATGTTCCTCGGGAGAGTTACCTCCTTGAGGCTCGGGCAGTTTGCAAATGCATAGGGCTCCACGCTTGTAACGCAGTCATCGTCAAAGACAACGCTTGAAAGCTTCTCACAGCCGTTAAAGGCACTGCTGCGGACATAGCCCACCGTTTCCGGGATAACGACGCCGGTGATATCGGCATTGTCCATAAAGGCCTCGTACCCGATATAGCGGACGGTATAGCCGTCAAGCTTCTCGGGGATGCTTACCTTTCCGCCTGCGCCGGTATAGCCGATGATATTTGCATAGTCGCTGGTGACACGCTTTTCGCGGTCAGTCTCCTCGTCATAGACCCAGCTGGTTTCCTGCTCAACAACGTAAGCAAAGCCGTCGGTCTCCTTGATGTCGATGACCTCGTATTCAAAACCGTTTTCCTTGGCATAATCATGACCCTCGGTCATGTAGTAGCAGTAGATCTTGAAGTCATCCAGCTTTTCGCTGTAGGTGTAGGAATAGCCCTCCTCCTCCACCGTTTTATCAACATAGCCGAATGCATTTGAGACGGTGGCTTTCTTGGGTATGGTGACCTCCTTCAGCTTCGGACAGTCATAGAACGCACAGCTTTGTATTTCAAGCGTCTTATCAGTGCCGCACAGGAACTTGACGCTTGCAAGGTTGGCGCAGTTTCTGAAGGCATTTTCATTGATAAATCTTACCGTCTCCGGGAAGGTCACGCCGGTGATATCGGCATTGTTCGAGAAGACCTCTTGGGGGACAGTCACAACCTCCAGTCCGTCAAGCTGTGCGGGCAGGGTGATATTGCCGCCCTTGCCGGTGTATCCAACTATCCGGGCAACGTTGGTCTCAACATACTTTTCCTCGCCGTATTCATCATACACCCACTCGCCGTAGGTCTGGGGAACGTAGCTGTAGTCTCCGCTCTTTTTAAGGTCGATCACCTTGTAATCAAAGTCGTTTTCCTTGGCGTAATAATAGGCGCTGCTTTCAAAATAGCAGTTGATCTTAAAGTCAGAGATCTTTGCTGTGTTTTGACCGCCCCACTCGTCGATCTCTGCGGTATAGCCGAAGGCCTCGCCGTAATTGTAGATATCGACACTTCTCGGAACAGTGATCTCCTTCAGACCGGGACAGTTGAAGAACGCCCGATACTCGATCTGCGCGCCGGAATCCTCCGGCAGAGTAACGGATGCAAGCTTTCCGCAGTCTTTAAAGGCGGAGTTACCGATCCTTGTGATGCTCTTGGGGAAGGTCACGCCGGTGATGTCGTTGTTGTTGGCGAAGGCCTCGTTGCCTATCTCGGTGACCGTATAGCCGTCGATCTCCGCAGGAATGGCCATATTCCCGCCCTTGCCGGAGTAGCCGGTGATCCTGGCGTCATGCCTTTCGACCAGAACATCGGTTCCCTTTTCTTCGTCATATTCCCAATAGCTTGTATCCACAAGCACATACTCGTATTCGCCGCTCTGCTTCAGATCAAGGACTTCATAGTCAAAATTGTTTTCCCTTGCATAATCATATCCGCTGGTGCCGTGATAGCAATAGATCTTGAAGCCCTCGATCGGTGCGGGTTCGGTAACGGTCTCGCCCCAATAATCATCATAGCGCTCGGTCTTTACATATCCGAACTGATAATCGTTCCATAATCTGTTCAGTCTGGGGATAGTGACCTCCTTAAGGCTCGGACAGTTATAGAAGGCCGAACTTTCAATGCTGAGGTCAGTATTCGGCAGTGTAACGCTTGAAAGCTTTGCGCAGTCGGCAAAGGCGCTGTAGCTGATCTGTGTTATGCTTTCCGGGATCGTAACGCCTGTGATATTGTTGTTCCCTTGGAAGGCTGAATCTCTTATGACATTCACACTGATGCCGTCCAGCTCGGAGGGGACAGCAATATCTCCGCCCTTGCCGGAATAGGCCATTATCTCCGCATTATACTTGAAGACCTTTTTCTCATCCCCGGTCTCCTCGTCATACTCCCATTCGGAATATCTGTTCTTGTAATATGTATAATCCCCGCTGGTGACGATGTTCGGATCCTTGGCCTCGGTATATTTCCCCTTCCAGTCCCAGTTGAAGGAAACGCTGTCGCCAAGCTGGTATTTGTCGGGAGATATCAGCGAAAGCTCAAGGCCGGCATTGCCGATATTGTAGTCGTTGGGAGTGATGCTCCTTTCAAGCAGGTCATAGGCATTGCCCTTGATAACGGCATGACCGTCAGCATCAAAGCTGGCATAGTCAGCCGCCCACTTCCAGTCTCTGTTTCCCATTACGAAAAAGCAGATCTGGATATCCTCTGGAGAAATATCGCTGTCGGTGATAAGATCGGATATATCCGCTGTTATCTCGTAATCGCCGAACCTGTCTGTAAAATTGGAGAAGCTGTAGCCGCTTCCCATAAGGTTCTTCTGATAGTTGGCGGAATAGCCCTCTCCCCAAGGGTTGTTAACTACCTCAAGGGTGATGTCTCTTGAATCCGGGTCGCCGTATTCGAGAGAGTAATCAAAATTACAGGAAAGAGTATCGTCCGGGCCGACCGCGTCATCGGTATAGGACACCTGTATGCCGGCAGAGCCTATCGCCGTGTCATTTTCCCCGAAGCTCCTGTCAACAAGCTCACCTGCATTCACCTTGAATTCTGCGTGGCCGTTTTCATCGAAGGTACCGCTCGTTGTCTGCCAGTTCCATGAATCGTTTCCCATAATGAAAAACGCGGCATAGAGCTTTGTCGGATCGATCTCACAGGACGAGCTGATATCCGTGATATCGACTGTCACTGTAAATTCGCCGTATGTGTCGATAAAGTCCTGATAGCTGTCGCCGTAGTTAAAAATGCTTTGATTATGGGTAAAGGAATAGCCGTTCCCGTCCCAGTTCGTCTCTGCATTCAGCGACAGATGAAGATCATCGCCCACGTGACTGAAAGCCGATGCGGGCAGCAGCGTTGACATTGTCATAGCCACAGACGTTGCAGCCGCAAGTATGCGTTTGAGTTTAACCACTTGACCAACCCCCATTTAAATATACTGCTTAAAGGCAACACCGCACGACCCGCGGCTAACGCCTCTGCACATCATCTGCTTGCCAGCTTTCCGTCATATTACCCAAATTCTCCTTGACTTGCGTCAGCAAGCCAGCGTCGAATTTAGGCAATCTGACGTAAAGCTGGACGGCGCATCTGATGCACAGGGGTCGTGCGGTGTTGCCTTAATGCATTAACGCATTATTTTGCATATTAATATTTTAACATAACGTGACGCATTTGTCAATTATAAGAGCATATTTTTAATTGATTTAACACAACAATAGCAAATTGCACAAATCACATCAGCAGCGCACAGCTCCAGCGCATACGTCCATTGTGCAGTATATACGCAAAGCCGGGTATCCCCCATGCAGAGGGATACCCGGCTTTACGAAACGTGATGCTCCGTCGTTATTGCTGTCTTTTCTTTATTACAAGGAAATATACCGCAAATCCGCCAATAACCAAAACGATCAGCACAGATAATAGTATTATTATTACGATCGTACCGCTTGATGATTTTACATTATCTTCATTTTCACTGATTACAGATTTCTCTTGATCAGAAGACTCCTCTCTTGAGCTTTCCTCGGATTGTATAAGACTGCTCTCACTATCAGTTTTATCTTTGCTGCTTTCTGACGATGCTGCTGATTCTGATGTCGTTTCTGATGCCGTTTCTGCTATCCGTGAGTCTTCATATACTTCTTCAGCAGTCGTTTCTGCTTCTGCATAAGCGTTATGATCCTCATTATCTGCCACACTCGAAGAATCATAATAATCATAATCTTGATCTATTGTATCGCCATTTATAAGTTCGTAATCCAAACCGTTGATCTTGGCAAATGAAAGCGCTTTTGAGTAAGAACGGCAGCCGATCTTTGTTGTCACAGCATTAGCACTGTCACCGAATACTCTATCAATATCTGCATCTTTGCTGTTGACTATCAGTTCTTCAAGTGAACTGCATAGTGAAAAACAGCTTTCTCCAAGTTCTGTAACTCTTTGAGGCAACTCTACTTTAACTAATCCGGAAGAGGAGAAGCCGAAATCTCCTATTGAGGACAGCTTCTGAGGGAGATCTATATATTCAAGAGAACTACAGCCATTGAAAGCATAAGCCTTTATTTCCTCAACGCCGGCGGGAAGAACAACGTTTTCTAACTTATTGCAGCCTGCAAACAGATTCTTTTCTATTGTATCGATCTTTTCGGGAATAATTACATTTTTTATTTTTAGGCATGAATGGAAAGTTCCTGCACCAATATACTCTGTATTTGAGGGAAATTGAACTTTTTCTTCTTCAATGCTTTCCTTTGTTCCTATGGTTGTCAGTTCCAGGCCGACAAAGGATAGACTACCTATCTCTTTTAGGGAAGCAGGTAATGTGACTTTTTTTAGTGATGTATATCCGTATACGAAAGAAACGGTTTCCCCATATTCTTTATAATCATAGATAAATGGAAGATGATCATCGTAAGAATAACCATTAAGCTCCACCCAATCATTATAGCTAAAAATATTATCGGGAATACTACCGGCCTTAACAGGCTCAAAGCATGAAAACATTCCGACATATTCTATACCCTCTGAAATAGTTACTTCTTTTATTCCACTGTAATCCAATGCCTGCCCAATATAATAACGTATATAATTTCCAAATACAGCTTCAACCTTTTTGCCGTCTATTTTGCTTGGGAAAACTACATTTTTATCATGTCCAAAATAACCGATTATTGCAACATTACCGTCTCTTAATTCCATAAAAATGAAATCATTATAATCCTTGACTACTTCGGGATTCTTCCTAAAAGTATTGTCAACATAGGAAAAGACCCGATCGACCTCTGCTGCATGAGCAGATAGCGCACTGCCAAACATAATAGCAATAATCGTAATTAAGAATGTCACTGTAAAACATATCATCCTGTGCTTGATTTGAATGATCATAATGCAACCTCCTTAATACATCTTATGTGACGTATTTCTCTTAAATTATAACATCTGCTATGCTGTTTGTCAATACTAAGTATAAGTTGTATAATTATATTAGTAATAAACTAACAACATAAGGAAGTGATATTTGTGCAAAATCACCTTTACCTATATCCCAATCTTGTGAAAGTCCGAAAGGCCTGCATGACACAGGCACAGCTTGCTGAACTTCTCGGCATCTCCCAACAGGAGATCAGCAGATACGAGAGAGGCGAAGTCAAAGCTCCAATAAACTATATTATAGACCTTGCAAATGCCTGCCAAGTAAGTGTTGATCTTATTCTCGGTCATGATGCAAGTAATACTTCCCTAAGCGAAACAGAACAGCGTATTTTGTCGCTGTATTCTAAATTAAGCGACGAGAACAAAATAAAAGCAGAGGAACGTATTCTTACGCTTCTTGATTTACAAAAATAAAGCAGAACTGCTGTAGCATTGTACATCCCAGTTCTGCTTTTTTATATCACTAAAACAAGCCGGGTATCCCCCATGCAGAGGGATACCCGGCCTCGTTTCAAGGCTGTCCGCCCGGCTGCTGCGGTACCGCGAATGGCGCTTTTATGCGCCTTGAGGAAGCTGTCAACGGTGCTGTTATAAACAACGGCAAGCACAGCAGAGATCATTATGATAAATGCGGGGATAACGACCGCGCCGACCTGCGCCAGCAGCTTGCGCCTTTTTTGTTTTTCCTGCTCTTCTCCAAACCACCGCCGCCTTTCCACATCCTATTCATTATAACAGAATAATCAGCAATTTCGCAGCGTTATCAAACAGCTGTGTGAAGAAACTTTGATATATTTTACAAAAAGTTCACAATTATCAGCGTTTTATGTCTTGTTTGGTAACAGATTTGCGGCACTGATGTGTTATAATGTAGGATAGATAATTATAATCTGTAAAAGCAGGACTATTATCAACTGTTTGCGTGGGAGGATATATATGGAAACGATCATACAGAGCTTTCTGAAAAATGCTGCCAAGCGTCCCGACAGGATCGCCGCCGCGGATTCCGGCGGCGCCCGCTGCGGTCTGCTCGGGCTGCCAAAGGAGCTGCCTGTGTTTTACGGCGGAAGCATCACCACCGAAAGACAGAACGAGCTGTACAGCAAGAGGCCGATAGACGGCGTTATGATAAACAGCTCCGAAATGACCCCGGAGCAGTTCGTCAAAATGACCGCCGATACACAGTAGGGCAGGTGAGATCATGTTCCGTACAGCGGTATGCGACGACGATAAGTCCTTTCTCAAACAGTTTGCCCGGGCAGTGTCGGAGTGCTTTGAGAGCAAGGGGCTGAAGGCCGGGGTCAGCACCTTTTCCGACAGCTCGATGCTCCTTGAGGTGCATGGGGAGCAGCCCTTTGATGTCGTGTTCCTTGATATCGATATGCCCGGGATAAACGGCTTCGGAGCTGCCAAAAGCATCGCAGAGCGCTCCCGGGACTGCTGCATCATCTTTGTGACCGCTCACAACGAGCTTGTGTATGACAGCTTTGAGTTCCGCCCGCTGAATTTTCTCGTCAAGCAGGATATGACCCTTATGCTGCCCAAGCTCGGAAGAGTCACCGATCAGATCACGGCGGTGCTGTCTGACAACCAGTGCGTGATACTCGAGGACAGGCTCTCCGGCAGGTTCTCCGCAAGGCTGTCGGATATCATCTACATCGAAAGCTGCGACCACGACGTGCTTTATCACCTGCGCAGCAGAGCCGGACCGATACGCGCCGCCGGGAAGCTCTCGCAGCTTGAAGAAGAGTATTCGGCAAAAAGCTTTGTCCGCATACACAAGAGGTTCCTTGTGAACCTGCGGTATGTTTTCAACATAGACCTTACCCGGGAAAGCCTTATGCTGAAAACCGGCGGAGAGCTGCGGCTCGGCCGCCGCTATAAGGCGGAAACGGACAGGCGGCTGACAGAATATCTCAGAAAGGCAAGGTGAGCGATGTTTCCCGATGCTTACTATTATATGACCGTTGTCCTGCAGGCGATGCTCTGCACATTTTATATCGGTTCGCTTATCAGCTACCGAATCACCGCAAATAAGGAGCTTGTCTGTCTCCTTGCCGGAGCGCTGCTATCGGCAGGCGTTATAGCCGCTGACGAGCTTTCCGGGGTCAGAGGGGCAGCCGTTTTGATACTCCCCGTGATAATGCTGGCTTTTTCGGTGCTGAACAAGGGCGGAGTGCTGATAAAGCTGCTGGCAAGCACCGTCCCCCTTGCCGCTGCCACGGCATTGAACTATATATGTGTGGAATACGTCCACTTTGACAAGGGATCGTATTTATATATGAAATTCGTGTATGAACCCGAGCTGTTCATCTGCTGTTCGACGGTTTACATACAACTGCTTGTCAGCTTTACGGTTATCGCCGGACTGATAACCGGCCGCAGGAGCATCGGCAGCTACAGCATCCGGCTGCTGCTGACCCTCACGCTCTTCTCCACGTTTGCAGTCTGCCTGCTGTTTTATATTTTTGTCAGCGATGTCGCACTTTTTTACCTGCTGCCGATGCAATGCTTCTTCGGCGTTCTGTCGTCAGCCCTGTGTATGCATATCTACCACATCACAAAGCAGCAGAGCATCCAGCGGGAGCTTGAGGACGAGCTTCGCCTTGCCCGGCTGAACGAGCATTACAGCCGTCAGTATTCCGAAAGCATGAAGCAGCAGTATGCCGCCGTCCGGAGCATGAAGCACGATATGCGCAACAGCTTTCTGACTGTTGCAGAGCTTATCCGGGACGGCGAATACGACAGCGCCTACCGCTTTGCAAAGGAAAACTCCGATGCGCCGGAGGCTCTGCAGGCCTTTGCCGATACCGGCAGCAGCGTGGCGGATGCAGTGATAAACTCAAAGCTCTCCTATGCGGCAGGGCTGGGGATAAGCACCCGCTGCCTGTCGGTGAGCCGTATCTCCGGCATCAGCGACATCGACCTTTGCAGCCTGCTGGGAAACGCCCTCGACAATGCCGTCACTGCCTGTGCCGCGCTCCCGCCCGACACGGAGCGGGAGATCTCGCTGGAGATCAGCTGCGATAACGGGCGGTTTTATACATTCACGGTGAAGAACACCGTGGCCTCATCCGTTCTGGAAAGCAACCCGGAGCTTTTGACCACCAAGGACGACAGCACCTCCCACGGCCTCGGGACGAAAATAATCCGCGACATAGCAAAGCGCAGCGGCGGCCGCGTCGATCTCTACGAGGAGGACGGAATGTTCTGCTGCCGGATAGCCGTAATTGCGGCTTGCGAAAAATAACTGCACCTTGCGCAGAAATGCTTGACTTTTTTCTTCCGGCGATGTATCATCGCTGAAGAGTCACATTCTGCGGGAGGTGTTTTTTTGCGTTCACTCACGACCCAGCTTAATATTATGCTGCACAAGCGGGGCTTTCAGCTAAGCTTCACGGTAATGCTGCTGTTCATAGCCTACAGCCTTGCCGCCGGACTGCTCCAAAGGTCACAGTGGTGCATCTATGACACCTACGGCCTGCAGGCGGTGCATAACAGCTTTCTCAACAAGTTCAGCGAGGAGCGCTTCAAGATCTTTGAGTTCTTCTTCCCCTTTATAGTCGTGCTGCCCTTTTCCTTTTCACTGTATGTTGACCGCAGCACCCGCATCAGCGAGGCGGTCATCACCCGCTGCGGGAAGCGCAGCTATTATTTCTCCAAGCTGACAGCCGCGTTCATCGGCGGAGGGCTTATCATTTTTATCCCGCTGCTGATAAGCACTGCCCTCACCCACGGCTTTTATACAAATTCCGTGATAAACCCTATCGACCCCAATTACAGCCTTATGACCGCCGGCGGCAAGGATTTCCTTACCATGCGCGACCTGCTGCTGGAGATCACCCTTGTCTCGCCGGTGCTGGGAGAGCTTTTTGCATCCCTGCTGCTCTCGGTCTATGCGGGAGCCTGCGCTGCGCTGGCGCTCTCGCTTTCCAGCTTTATACGGAGGTTTTCCATTCTGATATTCCTCCCGGTCTTCCTGCTGACAAAGCTGTTTGACCTTTTTCAGTCGATGATAAAGGTGAGCTTCGGCTATACCTTCTTTCATGCCGACCCGATGAAATACGTCATCATATCGACCGACAGTCGCTTCTACGGCAGACCCTACTGGCTCTTTGCCGCCGTCATCGCCGTTATGCTCGCTCTGTCGGCTGTGATAATGCTCCTTGCCTCCCGGCGGGACAGCTTGTGACAGGGGGCGCCGTATGTTCAGAAGATATGCTCCCCGCCTCGCGCTGACCCTGCTGACGGTGTTTTTCCTTGACCTCACCGACCTTATAGAGCTGCATAAAAACGCCGCCGACTTCAAGCTGAACCTTGATAATGATTTCAGCCGGATGTTTTCAGAGCTGCTGTTCGGGTTTCACAGAATTGACACGGGGCTGAACGCATCGGACATCGCACAGCTGGCATTCCTTGCGGCCGCTCCCCTCTTTCTGGGACAGAGCATCTCCGCCGACCTTAGCATCAGCGGCACATATTATTTCACCCGCCAAAATCACCGCACCCGCTGGTATGTCAGACGTTCGCTCTCACTGCTTGCCTGCAGTCTGACGGTCTCGCTTTTCACCTGTCTGCTCAATGCGGCCATGACCTCCTATTTCGATGTGAACGGCATCCCCGCCGCACGGATAGCCCTTGTGATGCTGTCGGTCACAATGTGCATTTTTGTGCTGGTGATGCTCTCGAATATCATCGGTATATTCTTCGGCAGCGTCATAGGGCTGGCAGTTACGGTGGTGTATGCGGGCGCGAACATACTGCTCACCTATTCGCCCATGCGGCAGATAAGCCTTGTTTTCAACTCGGCCTTTCTGCCGGATGAAGGCTATGCGGATATGTCGGTCAAGCTGGGGGTCAACACCGGCATTGCGGCGGCGGTCTTTGCTGCGGGACTGGCAGTCGTAAGAAAAAGAGAACTCGGCCTTGTAAATGCCGAGCAGCTGTTTTAGGAGGGGAATATGAACAGGATAGACCTTGAAAACGTCAGCAAGACGATACGCAGGAGCGAGGTGCTGAAAAACATCTCTCTGCATTTCGAGAGCGGTAGGATATACGGCTTCATCGGGCGCAACGGCTCGGGAAAGACCATGCTGTTCCGCACCGTGGCGGGGCTGATAAAGCCCACGGCGGGCTGCGTAAAATACAACGGCCAGACCCTCGGGGCTGATATCGACATCATCCCCCGGCTGGGGCTGGTGATCGAAAACGTGGGTCTGTACCCCGAATTTTCGGGGCTTGTAAATCTAAGGATGCTGGCCAAGATAAACTCACTTGTCGGCGAACAGGAGATAAGAGAGGCTGTCTCCCGCGTGGGGCTCGACCCCGATGACAGGCGCACGGTGCGGAAGTACTCCCTCGGGATGAAGCAGCGCATAGTCCTTGCACAGGCGATAATGGAAAAGCCGGATGTGCTTATCCTCGACGAGCCCACCAACGCCCTTGACGAGGACGGTGTCGAACAGATAAGAGGCATCATCCGTGAGGAAAGGGAGCGGGGCGCACTTGTGCTGATAGCCAGCCACAACAAGGAGGATATATCCTCTCTTTGCGACAGGATATATCTGATGAAGTCGGGAGAGGTAACGGAGGCGGGAGAATGAAGGCTTTCATCCTTTTGCAGGCGCTTATCATCGCCGCAGCTGTCACAGCCGGAGCTGTCATCAGATCAAAAGCGCCCGATGCGCCAGCTGATGCCGTTAAGCATTTTGAGGACGTCCGCAGTATAAGCTTTGACGTGGTCACCGTCACGGAAATGTCCGGCAGGAAGAACTTCAGCGCCTTTGAGGGCGGCGGCTGGTTCTACGATGAAAGCTATTCCCCCTGCATTTTTGTCTGCCGCGCAGAGGACAGTCTCACCTGCGGCTGGTATGACTTCAGCCAGCGTGTCACGGTCGAGAAAAGGATAAGCGGCAGCTGTCCCGCCGTGGGCGAAGCAATTGATCTGACGGTCAACGGCGGCATTCACCGCCACCCGAAGAATATGTATTTCTACAACGAATATCTGCCCGAGGATATCCCCGACAGCAGAGTGCTGACTGTTCTCGACCTCGAGGGGCTGAACTTCATGAAGCCCGGCCACAGCTACCTTGTGGCCTGTCAGACGACAGTCATCGGCTCCTCAAGATATTACGGTACGCCCTACGGCGCCCCCTGCTGGCTCGACCTTGCAGACAACAGCGACAAAATACTCACCGTCCCCGCTTATGAAGCAGACTACGCCGAATATGCCGACAACGAGTTTTTCTGCTCCAGCCGCAAGGAGCTGGATGATCTGATCGCTCTCAAGAAAAGGCTCTTCGACAGATACGGCCTTGATGCGCCGACGCTGTAATAACCGCAATGCAATGCACAATGCACAATTCATAATGCACTCGGACATAATAAAACTGCCCGGAGGGTCATGCTCCCTGTCTGCATTCTCAATACCCGAGGAATTTTTTCAGCTCCTTATCCGGGAGCAGCTCCTTTTTGCCAAGGCCGAAGGAATGTTCGGGAACGATCTCAAGATAGCGGTCTAAAAATTCCTCGTAGGTCTTTGCTTCAAAGCAGTGCGGTGTGATGAAAAATTCCCTGCTGCCGCCTGTCACACGGTCTCCGGCAGTTACGCTCACCTTGTAGTCCCCCGACTGCATCCTGTAGAAAACATAGCTTTCAAGATTCCAGCCGTGCAAGCTGATATGCCCGAAGGCAGGGGCATAGCTTGCCACGGTTTTATTTGCCTCTATCGCCGCGCTCTGATAGTCATACTCCACGCATTCTATAAAGCGTTCAGCGCTGTTGACATCAACGACCGAAAACTTGCTTTCATTCCGGTATCTACTGACGAATTCAAGATCACCGTTCACCCTTTGGATATCATACTGACACCTGTTACTTATCATCCTTTTGTCAAGCCAGTGATAATCCCTTTTGACGTTATCGAAGGCTCTGTCAAGATATACGTTTATGTCAGTTCCGAGCTTGAACCTTTCCTTCGGGTCCGAGTTTTTGACAGCATCGCGGGTATAGCTGCACAAAAAATCTATGAACTCCTCCGCAGTGGTGCCCTCCTCCCACGGGATCACAATATCCGAATCGTCATGATAGTTTTTCTCGATCTGACAGAAAACATATTTGCCGTGAAGAGGAGCGATCTGCCAAACGGGAGTGCATTTCTTCATCATGTTCAGAGTTGCCCAGCTGAACTCACCCCGCAGCTTTTCAAGCGCCCTTTCGTAATATGCGTCAATGTCTGTGCCGCAGCTGAACAGCTCGGGGTCAGCTGAAGGATTTTTGTTCAGCTGCCTTTCGCGCTTTTTCTCCTCCTCACGCTCCAGCTCCGCAGCAAAGACCTCATCGGTGCTCAGGGGCGTCCATGCCCACACCTTATCGCAGCTGTAGCTCGCCAGCGCAGGCGCGTAGATAAAGTCACCTCCGGCCTCGTGTCTCCATTTGTTCCACCTGCCTGCCGCAAGAGTTCCGTCCTTCATGATCAGGAGACAGTACTGCTCCTCCTTCGGCCTTTTTTTGTCGGCAAAGGAGCAAAAGCCTTCAAACTGAACATTGCGCTCGCCCTCTTCCTCCCTGCGGCCGATGTTTATCCAGTTTATCCCCTCTGTTTCGAGACACTCCGTAAGGTCGCTGCGATCAAGAGAGTGCCACCTTGCGACCTCCTCCGAATCAACAGTGTCGGCAGTACCGCGGATGAACATACCGGCCGCACCGCCTCCGTCATCCGACGGCTGCCAGCGTCCCGCAGTGTAGTCACCGTTTTTCAGCTCCAGCAGGCAGAACTCGTCGTACCGCGGCATATCCTTGTCAGAGACCTCGTGAAAATCGTTAAATGACAGTGTAAGCTCTTTATGATCTACAATAAACATAGCTCCTCCTTTGTCCTCCCGATGTGTTCTTGATGACCGTATGCAAAGCCGCGCCTCATGTGAGGCCGGCCTTTATTTTCAGTATATCACATCCCGGCCGGCATTTCAAGCCCGGCATTGTCATATTTTCCCCTGCGAACCGAAACGGGCTGCCCGCTCTTCACTTCCAAGAGATGATAACGGCGGTTTTCCGCAGCGTTATGTGAATGCACACGCAAAAACGCTCCTGCTTTTTCCGCGCAAAAACGCTCCTGCTTTTTCTGATCCTTGACATTTATGCAGGAGTGTGATACAATGACCGTGATCCGGCGCGAAATATGTTGAGCCTTGTGTGCATCAGCAGTGCTTTTGTCGTCCGCCGCCTGCGGCAGAGAGTCCGGCTCCGCAGACAGCTGTCCGGAGCTATAAAAAGCGGGAGGAAGAGTAAATGAATATGAACAAAATGATATCCATAGCAGGTTCGGCGATAGTAACGGTGACAGTATTCCTGTTTGCAGTTTTTCTTATCGTCAATTTTTCCGCGGGCAGCTATTTTGTCTGCCTTATCCTGCCGGCAGGCTTTATCATGATGACGGCAGGCCTGCACAATGAATGCGAAAGCGACCGCAGGGTCGCTGCAAATATCGGTCTGATACTTGCGGCTGTGTATGGCACATTGATCATGCTTGTCTATTTTTCACAGCTGACGACGGTAAAAAACGAACAGCTGAACGAACAGGCCGCACAGCTTTTGGAATTTAACAGGTTCGGGCTCATCTTCAACTACGACCTGCTCGGCTACGGCGTAATGGCGCTTTCCACCTTCTTCACAGGGCTTTCGATAAAGCCCCGGTGCAAAACGGACAAGTGGCTCAAAGCGCTGATGATGATACACGGAGTGTTCTACTTCAGCTGCACGTTCATGCCGATAACGGGAATGTTCGCAAGGATGTCCTCCGGCGGCGACGGCATCGGCGGAAGGCTCGCACTTGTCGTATGGTGTGTGTATTTTCTGCCCGTCGGGATACTGTCATATCTTCATTTCAAAAAAGGATAGATCCCAATTTCGATGCAGCTGCAAAAGACAGTTTATAGTTAATAGTTGATAATGAAGGAGTGCCCTTGGCGCAATTATGCCCATATCGGGCGCAGTAGTTTGAGGAGAACAGAGGCATTGCAGTTCTATTCTCGCTGCCGCGCCCGATATGGGCATTCGTGCGCCAAGGGCGCTCCTTCATTATCAACTATCAACTGTCAATTTAATAAGCTGTTTTTGCAGCTGCATCGAAATCGGGATCTATGCATTCTCGGCGGAAATGTCATCTCTGAAGCTCTTTGTGCTTGACTGAAAGACCTTGTCCTCGATGTATTCGTCGTCCTTGTCAGCTCTGAATTCGATGCACAGCTGTCTGCTGTCCCTCGCAGGGATGTACAGCCTGTAGATCGGCTCGTTGTTTTCCGAAAGGCAGTAGAGTTTCACCTCGGTATCAGCTGCCGGGAAATACAGTGTCTCGCAGCAGCGGGCGGTCTCTGCCGCATCGTCAGCAGAGGAAACGCTCCAGTCCTCCATATATCCGAGCAGATACTCCGGCAGATCAATGTCATAAGCCTCGCCGCTGCGGATGATGTGTTCTTCACTGTTGACCGGCTGATAATCCACCGTGTATTCAAAGCCCTTGTCCTTCAGCCTTGCGACTGCCGCACTTGCCTCTGATATCAGACCGTCATTCCGCACCGGGACTGCCTGCACGGTCTCTTCCTCAACAGACTGCTGCTCCTCGGGACGGCTGTCTCCGATATTTTCAACGATCTCCGGCAGGTCTTTGTTCGTATCGGCTGCCCTGCTCAAAGCAGCAGGTACTCCCGCCGCTATCGCTGCCGCCGTGCAGCCCCCGATAAACCTCACTGCGAACCCCGTCTTGAATGCAGCCCTGCCTGCACCGGCAGCAGCGCTCCCGCCCGAGGCAGCATTCACCACCGCTCCGATAGGGACAAGGCAGAATACCGAGCCGCCCCTGCAAAGCTTTTTCAGCTTAGCTGTCAGCTTCTTCCGTGCTTGAAACAGCTTCTGCTTGGCAGCGTTTTCGTTAAGCCCCAAAGCCTTGCCCACATCCGCGACACTCAACTCCTCAAAATAATACAGCATAACTGCCGAGCGCATATCCGGCTTAAGACTGTTGATAGCCGCTTTCAGCTGCTCTGTTGTCTCCGCGTTTTCAAGATAGTCCGAGGGCAGCCTTACAGGCTCGTTGAGTGAATTGTTCTCTATCGTGCTTTCCAGCTCCTCCTCGCTGTCAAACCTTGCAATGCCCGATTCTGAATTATTGTGCTGCAGGCATTTGTTGTATGCGATAGAATAGAGCCACGAGGCAAAGGCTCTGCTGCATTTCAGCTCGTTCAGCTTTTCAAAGGCTGTCAGGAACGTGTCAGAAACGATATCCTCCACCGCAGCAGCAGAATAAACATTCTTTGATACAAAGAACCATATCCTGCCCCGGTATTCGATATACAGCTTTTCAATTGCAGCCTTGTCCCCGTTCTTAGCCGCCGGAACAGTCCTTTCAAGGTCAATACTATTCATCGTTATTCTCCTTTCCGAAAAAAATAAGGATCCTGCTGTCCAGCCGTCCGACCGCAGCCTCGTCCGGCTGACCCGCGCTGTACATTTCATACAGCACCAGCTTTATCAGTTCATCAAGCTTCATCTGCTCACATCCCGTTTTGTTCTCTCATAGATCAAGATAAAAAAATCAGCAAAAGGTTATAAGCTTTTGAGATATTTTTATCCAAGCAGATCGCAAACAGCAGGTGATACAATATTAGCACAGATCATATCCAAAAGCAAGTGTTCACTGTTTTATAGGCGGCATACCGCCCAAAACGCCCCCGCAGGAACGGTCGCATCCGACTGCCCTGCCCTGTCAAATTGCACAACGCCCGGTGCCCTAATTTGTGCATCTGTACAAAGTTGAAAATTTCATATCACAAAAGGGAGCTTGAGATTGTTATTGCTTACAGAGAGATCTATCTCACGTCATGCAAAAGGAGGATGACTATGAAAAGAGCGACAGCGCTGCTTGCGGCGGCGG
>JAFSSS010000040.1 GCA_017450925.1 Ruminococcus sp.
GTCCAGCTTTTCGTCAGATTGCCTAAATTCGACGCAGGCTTGCTGACGCAAGTCAAGGAGAATTTGGGTAATATGACGGAAAGCTGGCAAGCAGATGATGTGCAGAGGCGTTAGCCGCGGGTCGTGCGGTGTTGCCTTAATTGACAGTTGATAATGAAGGAGTGCGCCCTTGGCGCTCCAAGGTTCATTTAATTATCAACTATCAACTATCCATTATCAACCAAACAACCTGCCGTTTGCAGCAATACGCAGGCAAGCCGGGATATGGGCAATGTGAAACAAACAGGAGGTACGGATATGAAAAGAGCAGACAGGATCATGGAAATATTTGACGGCTGCGGCGAGGAGCTGTTCTCGGCGCTGATGAGCAGCGGGACAGAGCGTGCAGCAGGCATCGACAGGACGGTGCAGCTTTTTCAAGACCTTAGCGACAGGATATTCCTGCCGCGGACGGTCTCTGCTGCCTATCGGGTAATGTCAAAGCGGGCGGCTAAGCTGAAATGGTCTCCGGGCGAGCCCTCCGACCGCTTTTCCCTCACATACAGCGAATGTCAGAGGATAGAAAAAAAGCTTAGGGAATATGTCGCCTCCGGCGGCCGGAAAAGCCGGGTGACGAGAAAGATAATAACAGCTGCGGCGGTGTTCACTGCGGCGGCAGCGGGCGTTTTTCTTGTGGTAAGGCAGGTCACGTCGGAGGAATATCTCCGGCGGCTGACGGAGTATTATATCATCATAAACGCCGAAGAAAGCTCCGCAGAGGAGATAGTCTTTTCGGTAACGCTGCGGGAGGGGCAGAAGCCTCTTATGCTGACGCATCTTCCCACGCTGATACTTACGGACAAGTCCGGCGAGATGTCGTTCACCGCCGCCGCCGACCGGGAGCTGGCGCTTAACGGCGAGGAGCCCGACCCCCGGTCTCTCTGCGACACGGAAGACCGGGAGCTGCGCATCACCGCCGCCGACTACGGCCACAGCTTTCTGCCGGGGCATTACAAGGCGGTCTTTGACCTCTGCCTGCAGGACGACCCGTCCCACGAGCCGATAGTTACGATAACTAAGGAGCTGGATGTGTGAAGCGGTCAGTGCAGTCTGTCTGCAGTGCGCCCCGAGCCAAGGCAGGCGGCAAGGAAATTGCGCGGACGCGGCAAAAAAGTTGACAAGCAGCTAAATTTGTGCTATAATATGTAGATAGTATATGCGCCGGGGAGGTGTGCTTGTGAATAAAAAGGACGAGGGCAGGGCGAGTTTGTTTCATTCGTCCAATGCGGTGAATATCATCACTATAATCGTGGTCACGCTGGTATGCATCATACTGGTGCTGGTGCTTGCAAAGGGACTGTTCGCAAGCAACAGCAAGGAGGTACCCGCCGGACTTAATACGGCGACCCTTGCAAACTCGGCTGCGGCTGCATCGCAGACCACTACCGCATCGGTGACCTCTTCATCCTCCGTGACCTCTGCTGCCGGCGGAGAGACCACCGCCGCCGTCACCACCGAACCGAGGGATGACAGCGTGGCTTATGTGGTGACCTACGTCCAGCTGAAGGCACAGCCCAATCAAGATGCGGCAAATGTCGTTTGTATGTCGCCTAATATAAAGGTCAAGATACTTGAGCGCCGTGAGGACGGATATGTTCAGCTTACATTCTTGAACGGCGACGGCACAAACTGCACAGGCTATGTTAAGACGGAATATCTAAGCCCCACGCCTGTCGAGAGGACGACTGCGGCAGAGACAGCTCCCGCCGAAACGGAACAGCCTTCATCCGCCGTGACCACGGCAGTGTCGGAGAGCGTTTCTCAAACAACAGAGACCTCCCGCAGCAATAACGCGCTTATCGAAACTGCAGCACAGTGAACATACGGACGGCTTCTGCCGTCCTTTGCTTTTTGAGGAGAACAATGGAAACTGCAAGGAAAACACTGATGCTCCCGGACGGCAGAAGCCTTGAATACACCGTTGACCGGGGGCAGAGGAAAAACATATACATCACCATAAAGGGCGGGAGAGTTATCCTAAAGCTGCCCATGTGGGCGGCAGAGGCACAGGGTGAGCGCTTCCTGCTGGAAAAGGCTGAATGGGTGCTGAAAAACATAAAGCCCCGCATCAGCGAGGCAGTGATACCCGACCGCTTTGTTGAGGGAACGGTGTTTACTCTTCACGGCGAGGAATATACCGTCTGCTGCGAATATGCGGACAGGTACTTCCCGCCCCGCTTTGAAGAGGGACGGCTGGTGGTGTCATGGTTCGGCAGGGATAAGACCGGCGATGCGGACAAGGAGCAGTACACCGACAGTCAGGTGCGGCTGGCTTTAAAGCAGAAAACACTGGAGCTGGTGAACGAGGGCTTTCAGCGGCTCACAGCGCTGACGGGGCTCTGTCCCAAAAAGGTGACGGTCAAAAGGATGACCGCAAGCTGGGGGCGCTGCTCCTCTGCCGGGAATATCTCCATAAACTCCAATATCGTCTTTTATCCGCCGGAGTGTCTGGATTATGTTATTATACACGAGCTGTGCCACCTGCGTCACATGGATCACAGCGCCGCCTTCTGGGAACTGGTGGGCAGATACTGCCCGGACTGGAAAAGCATACGTCACCGCATGAAGGGTCAGTGAGGGCTGTTTCATTGTGAAATCTGCACTCAATAAAAGCAGAGACGCTTTGTATTGTAGTTATTATCATGAATTAGTTAAAGCCCACAAATCTACTGCTTGACATTTGGGCAGAATAAACATATAATAAAAATATCAAACCTTCCGAAAACGTTATCAGAGGGTGTTATTGCAACATATTGCACAGTTATCAATGATAACACTTGTTAACTTAAAGTTACATGACTAAATTTATTCACACCCAGTTGATGAAAAATCAGCCGGGATATGTTATAATAGTTTAAATACTGTTCCTGCGTGTAATGCGGGCAGGACAATATATCAGGAGGGAAAAATATGGCAAAGACAAAGAAAGCCGCAGAAAAAACCATTACTACGGAAGACCTCAAGCGTCAGTTCGTGGACGCTCTTCACGACGATTTTCAGACCACACCCGATGAGGCCTCCGACCAGCAGGTTTACGAGGCGCTTACCAAGATCGTGGTAAAAATAATGAAGGCGAAAAGGCGTCACTTCACTGTAAAGACCCACTCTATGGGCAACAAGAAGGTGTATTACCTTTCTATGGAGTTCCTTATGGGTCGTTCGCTCAAGACAAGCCTTTACAACCTTGAGATGATCGAGCAGACCAAGGCTGTACTGAATGAGTTCGGCATCTCGATCAACGGTATCTACGAGTGCGAGCCCGATGCGGGCCTTGGCAACGGCGGCCTCGGCAGACTTGCTGCCTGCTATCTCGACGGCCTTGCAGCCGACGGCTATCATGCGACCGGCTATTCCATCTGCTATGAGTACGGCATCTTCAAGCAGAAGCTGGACGAGGGCTGGCAGACCGAGCTGCCCGATAACTGGCTCCCCGGCGGCTCTGCATGGCTGGTGCCTGTTCCGAGCAAGGCTATCGAGGTAAGATTTGACGGCGAGCTGAAGGAGGACTGGGATAATCAGTATCACCTCGTTTCGCATCAGAATTACACCTCCGTTATGGCTGTGCCCTACGATATGTACGTTTCCGGCTACGGCAGCGAGGCTGTTTCCAAGCTGCGGCTCTGGAAGGCAGAGGTGTCAAGCTTCGATATGCCTCTGTTCAACAAGGGCGATTACAGCAAGGCTCTCGGTCTGAACATCATGTCACAGGCTATCACCAAGGTGCTTTACCCCAACGACAACCATGCCGAGGGCAAGAGCCTTAGACTCAGACAGCAGTATTTCCTCTGCGCAGCCTCTGTCGGTGATATCGTAAACCAGCATATGAGCGTTTACGGAACTCTTGACAACCTGCATGAGAAGGTAGCTATCCATATCAACGACACTCACCCGACCCTCGCTATCCCCGAGCTGATGAGGATCATGCTCGATGACTGCGGCTACAGCTGGGATCATGCATGGGATATCGTTACCAAGACCTTTGCTTATACCAACCACACCGTAATGCCCGAGGCGCTGGAAAAGTGGGACTGCAACCTGCTCAAGAGCGTTACTCCGAGAATATTCTCTATCATCGTTGAGATAAACGAGCGTTACTGCCGCAAGCTGTGGGAGCGCTACGGCGATCAGGAAAAGGTAACAAGAATGTCTATCATCGAGAACAACAAGGTGAAAATGGCTACCCTCTGCGTTCACGCCTGCCACCATGTAAACGGCGTTGCCAAGATCCATTCCGAGATCATCAAGCGCGATACGTTCAAAGATGAGTATGACTACACTCCCGAGAAGTTCACAAACGTTACCAACGGCATCGCCTACAGGCGCTGGCTCTATCAGTCTAACGAGGGTCTGACTGCCCTGCTGCGTGAGAAGATCGGTGACGGCTTCCTCCGGGATGCCTCAAAGCTCACCGCCTTCAACAAGTTTGCAAACGACGGCGCAGTGCTTGACCGTCTGGCAGAGATCAAAAAGACCAACAAGGAGGCCTTCGCCAAGTACGTCAAGAACCAGTACGGCGTTATCCTCAATACCGACTCTATCTTTGACGTTCAAGTTAAGAGGCTCCACGAGTACAAGCGCCAGCAGCTCAATGCGCTGAACATCATCGCACAGTATAATTATCTCAAGCAGCATCCCGATGCGGATTTCGTTCCCAAAACCTATATCTTCGCAGCAAAGGCTGCTCCCGGCTACTATATGGCAAAGCAGATCATCAAGCTGATCTGGAACATCTCTCAGGGTCTAAGAAAGGACAAAAAGCTTCAGGAAAAGCTGAACGTTATCTTCCTTGAGGATTACTGCGTATCCCTTTCCGAGCTGCTGATGCCCGCAGCCGAGATCTCCGAGCAGATCTCACTGGCAGGCACCGAGGCCTCCGGCACAGGAAACATGAAGCTGATGATAAACGGCGCTGTGACCCTCGGTACTATGGACGGCGCTAATGTTGAGATCCACGAGCAGGTGGGCGACGATAACATCATCATCTTCGGTATGAACGTTGATGAGGTCAATCAGAGAAAGCCCGGCTACCGTCCTATCGACTTCTACAATCAGAACGGCGTTATCCGCGAGGCTGTGGATGTGCTGACAAGAGGCATCAACGGCGAGCAGTTCGGCGAGATCGCAAACTCGCTGAAGAACAGCGACCCCTATATGACGCTGGCTGATTTTGAAAGCTATCAGAAGGCACAGGCATATGCCTCCGAATGCTACAAGGATCAGAAGAAGTGGCAGAAGATGTCCCTTGCAAACATCGCAAACGCCGGCATTTTCTCCGCAGACCGCTCTGTTGAGGACTACGCCCGCGACATCTGGCATCTGACCAAGTAAGCCGAAACAAAAGCCTCCCCTCCGCCGCACTAAGACGGAGGGGATATTTTTTCGCTTACCACTTGACTAATCTGATAAAAAAGTATATAATAGTAAGAGTGGACTGCTTGAAGCAGTCATTCTTATGGAGGTAAATATGAGCAAGACTTTTTATATTACCACACCGATATACTATCCCTCGGGAAATCCCCATATCGGCCACTGCTATACTACTGTTGCCTGTGACTCTATCGCAAGGTACAAGAGAATGCAGGGCTATGATGTCATGTTCCTCACAGGCACCGATGAACACGGTCAGAAGATCGAGGAAAAGGCAAAGGAAAAGGGCGTTACTCCCAAGGAGTATGTGGATGAGATCGTCGCTACCTTCAAAAAGCTCTGGAGCTATATGAACATCTCCTATGACAGATATATCCGCACCACGGACGATTACCACGTTGAGTCGGTGCAGAAGATCTTCAAGGATCTTTATGACAGAGGATATATCTACAAGGGAAAATATACAGGAAAATACTGCACCCCCTGCGAAAGCTTTTGGACGGAGAGCCAGCTGGACGAGAACGGCTGCTGCCCCGAATGTCACAGGCCTGTCATTGAGGCTTCCGAAGAGGCTTATTTCTTCAAGATGAGCCCCTTTGCGGACAGGATAGAAAAGCTTCTGCTTGAGACCGATTATCTCCGTCCCAAGTACAGAGCGCAGGAGCTGGTGAACAATTTCATCAAGCCGGGACTTGAGGATCTCTGCGTTTCAAGAACATCGTTCACATGGGGCGTTCCCGTTTCCTTTGACGAAAAGCACGTTGTGTATGTCTGGATAGATGCTCTTTCCAACTATATCACGGCTCTCGGCTATGATAACAGCGCATACAGCGACTACGGGAAATACTGGCCTGCCGATGTCCATATGGTTGCAAAGGATATTATGAGGTTCCATGCTATCATCTGGCCGGCAATGCTTATGGCTTTGGAGCAGCCCCTGCCCAAGCATCTTGCCGTTCACGGCTGGATAACCTTCCTCAACAAGCAGGGCGAGGCACAGAAGATGTCCAAGTCGCTCGGAAACGTGGTTGACCCGTTCATGCTGGGCGAACGCTACGGCGTTGATACTATAAGATATCACATCCTGCGTGAAATGGCTCTCGGCGCTGACAGCGCATTCTCCAACGAGATCATGATAAACCGTATAAATTCGGACCTTGCCAACGGCTTCGGTAACCTTGTTTCGAGGACTGTGGCTATGGCAGACAAATACTTCGGCGGCACTCTTCCCGCTGACCGCGAGGAGGGCGAGATCGACAAGTCGCTGATAGATGTGGTACTGGCGGCAAGGGAAAAGGTCGATCTGTGCATCGACGAGACCCGTCTGAAAAACGCCCTTGAAGAGATCTTCGTGGTGGTTGACAGAGCGAACAAGTATATCGACGAGACCGAGCCTTGGAAGCTGGGGAAGAACGAGGCCGACAAGCCGAGGCTCGCGGCAGTGCTTTACAATCTGCTGGAGGCTATCAGAGTTATCTCAACACTGCTTTCACCCTTTATGCCCGCCACTATGCCCAAGGTATGGGAGCAGATCGGCGCATCCGAGGCTGATGTGACCTACGAGGCTGCCGGAAAATTCGGCGTGCTGCCCAAGGATGTCACTGTTCATAAGGGGGCTATCCTCTTCCCGAGAATAGACATCGACAAGGAGATCGAAGAGCTGAACGCTATCATCGAAAAGAACATGGCGGACGCTAAGTCACATCTCTCCGACAGCGAAAAGGGCGAGGAGTTTGCCCCCGCCGAGCTTGCAGCCGAGATCGGCATCGAGGGTTTTGCCAAGGCTGATCTTAGAGTTGCGCTGGTCAAGGAGTGCGAAAAGGTCAAGAAGTCGAAGAAGCTGCTCTGCCTGCAGCTGGATGACGGCTTCGGCGGCAGACAGGTAGTTTCCGGCATAGCAGAATGGTACAAGCCGGAGGATCTGATCGGCAGGAAGATCATCATCGTGGCAAATCTGAAGCCCGCAAAGCTCTGCGGTGTGGAGTCGCAGGGAATGATACTTGCAGCTGACACCCCCGACGGCGGTGCGGCGGTAGTATTCCCGGATCAGTCTCTCCCCTGCGGAAGCAAGATAAGATAAAACTTGGGGACGCATAAGCGTCCCCCATATAAGCGCCCGTAGCTCAGTTGGATAGAGCGCAAGACTCCGACTCTTGAGGCCGCAGGTTCGACTCCTGTCGGGCGCACCATCTATGGCGAACGAAAAAGATGTCCGCCACGAAAAGCGCGTATTTACGCGCTTTTTTGTTGTCATGACGCCAAAATTTTTTAATGCAAAACCGAAGATGACATTTACCGTTTTTGAGGGTAAAACAGGAGTTGA
>JAFSSS010000041.1 GCA_017450925.1 Ruminococcus sp.
CCGTCATGATTACCAACGTCATCAAAGATGACGTCAATTCTCCTTGACGTTGCGCAAAGCGAAGCACACTTCGCTCGCAAGCCTGCGTCGAATTTAGGCAATCTGACGAAAATCTGTGCCTCAACGCCAGTTGAGGTTGCGTATACTGATGCACAGGGGTCGTGCGGTGTTGCCTTAAGGCTCGTCGCCCTCGATGTTCTCGTTGAGCCAGTCCATAAAGGCGATATCGCTTGACTTCAGCTTCTGGCGCTCAACGGATATGCCGGCCTTCTTTTCTGCATCCTGCTGGAAAACATTGCCGTCGGCAGTGTGAAGCTCTCCCGAAAACGGGTCGAAGCCGCCGTTGACGATCGAGTTCTTGAAGAATGCCAGCAGCTTGCTTGTCTGATACGAGGCATCGCTGACTCTGATATCCACAACGCCGGTAGATAGGCCGAACCAGTAGTTGGCGGCACTGCTGGATTTAATATGCTCGCCCAGCTCCCACGCGCCCGAAAGCACCGACTGAACTATCTGCACATAATATTTTCCCCAGCTGAAATAGGGTACTCCGATATATTCGTCCCTGCCGTCGGTCATTCTGTAGAGACCGGGGCGCTTCATAACGTCGGCGTTTTCCGAATAGTCAAAGTCGGCATAATACCTTACGCCTGCAGCCTTCCATTTTTCGCGGCATTCCGCCTCGCTGCTGTTCTCTGAAAAGGCGAGCAGCACCTTAGCCTCCGGGTCGATAAGCGAAACGCCCACCGCAAAGGCATTAAGATCCCGCGAGGAGAAATTTTCTCTCGACCGGGCAAGATAGCCTATCCGTCTTGGGGCGTTCCCGCCCTCAAGAAGCAGCCTGTCGGCGGCAAGTATGCCCATAAGGAAGGTGGCCTCGTAGAGCTTGCCGTCGTAATATCTGATAGAAGAATAGCTCTGACCCACCGAGCAGCAGAGTATTTTCAGCGAGGGATTTTTCACCGCGGCCTTCAGCGCCTCGGGGATAAGCGAGGGCGATGCCGCGAAGATTATCTCGTTGCCGCCGCTGACTGCGGCCTCGATCGCCTTTGCGGGGTCATCGTCGAAATAGCTGCTCGTAACGACGTTATCGCCGGTCATTTTGTCAACATAAAGCCTGCCGGACTCGTGGCTGTCGGCAAAGCGGGACTCCTCCGGGTCGGAACCATATACAAAGGCAGCCCGCAGCGGCGCAGACACGGTATATTTCTTCCTGCCGGAGAACAGCTTCCTTTTAAAGATCGAGGTCTCTGCCTCGGGAGCCGAGTCAAGGAAGGAGATGTTGTCTTGACTTACAGCCGCCGACAGCTCGTTAGAGGCCAGCTTGATGTTCTTGATGACCTGCTCCTCTGTGTCGCTGCACAGCGTCTTCATCGGGAAGATCGAGATGTACATAAGGAACATATCCGAAAGCTGGCGGTCATCGGTAATTTTCAGGACCGACCTGCACCTTTTGCTGAAATTGAAGAAAGCCCATTTCAGCTCGGAACAGAGGCTTTCCGACCATTTGCCGCCCAGCTCCTCGCCGAGCAGATCGGCCAGCTTTGTATAGGAGCCCGGCTCGGTGAATACGATATATATGTTCTTGGTCGATGTATAGAAGTCAAGATATTCGGCATAGACCTTATATTCCTTGCTGTCGTCCGGTTTGGGAAGTATCCTGTGAACGTCCGCCAGTATGAACTCAACATCACCGAAGAGCGATACCGACACACGCTTGTTGCCCTCCTGGACGTAATAGTTGTTCATATACTCATAGACCTTTATAGCATCTCTGATGCCCTCCTTGAGAAAGGAGTCATAGAGGTTTGACCACTTTAACGCAAACTCGGAGTCATCATCGAGCAGCGGCATGAAATTGTTTGCAAAGGCGGAGCTGCGGCCTGTCTCCTTGTTTCCCGTTATACGTCTTACGGGAAGCTCGAGAAGCCCGAGGCGCACCTCGGAGGAGCAGCTTTTTATCTCCGGCAGCTCATCGAGCACGGGAGGATAGGGCGAAACGCCTTTTCTTTTCGCTTCTCTTACGGCCTCCTCGCCCAGCCTTCTGGCAGCCTTGTAATCATCTCTCATATATTATCCTCCTTGTCTAAAGTGATATGGACAGCACGTTCAGTCCAAGAATATAGTTGTAATCCATTTCGGTGCTTATGCGGCTTATCATTCTTATCCCGATGTTGTGGGTCTTATCCTCCGGCGTGAAAAGCCCGGCATATTCCTTTGGGTCAAAGGGCTTGCAGGTGTCCTTGAAGCGTATGAGCATACGGTCATCCTTGAGCACCACTCTTATATCCACGCTGTTCCTCCTGCCCCTAACAAAGCCGTGCCGGACGATATTCCCTGCCATTTCCTCGATGCAAAGCCCGCTGTAGTAGGAGCGCTTGTAATCCAGTCCGTGCCCGGTGCAGAAGCCGATAACAGCCTCAGAGGTCTCGAGAACATCGTCCTCGCTTCTGACCGAGATATCCATTCTGTCCTCCTCGGGAACGCCGAAACCGCTTCTCAGCACGAGCATATCCTCAATGCTGCGCGGCAGCCGCCTGTTTACGATGACGGTGTATATAAGTATCGCGGCGGCGGGGAAAAACCCGGCGATGATCTGTGACAGCCAGATGCCGAAGGCACCGAGGACCGGTGCCAGCACCAGACTGGTGACCACGATGCCGACCACTCCGTCAAGCACCGACGAGAAATTGACGATCTTCATCCTGTCGGTACACTGATAGTAATTCGAGAAGATCACGAAAACGCAGCTCAGCGGCATCGACAGCGGGAACATTCTGAAATACTGAAGCGTGAGCGAATAGACCTCAGAGCTGCTGTCGGTGCAGAAGATACCCGTGAAAACGCCTGCGAGCGCGATCGAGACTGCGGCAACTCCTGCGACAAGTCCCACGCCCTTGAAAAGAGCTGTTTTCATTATCATCAGCAGACCTGCCCTGTCCTCCTCGCCGTAATAAACGCTCACGAGCAGTCTTGTAGCCGATGCAACGCCTGCCGTTACCGCGAAATATGCACACCCGAAGGTGCCGACGGCCGAATAGGCGGCCAGAGCGTCCGATCCTGCAAAGGAGAGGATTATCTTGTTCATTGCCACGCCGCGTATGGTAAGGCAGAGCTGCACGACCGCACCGGGAATGCCTATCCTCAGCATCTCCTTCAGATAGCCCGGCTCGATGCCGTGAAGCTCAAAGCGTATCGCGGCCTTTTTGGTGAAATAATAGCTCAGCTGGATAATGCAGAATACCCAGTTGCTTATCGAGGTAGAAAGACCGAGCCCGAACATACCCATATCCAGCACCTTGACGAACAGCAGGTTCAGCGAGATGTTGAGCGCAGCCATAACGCCTATGCCGATATACGTCCTTTTCTCCTGCTGCTCGAGCTGTAAAAAGACCGAAAGCTGCGAGGCAAGCATTCCTCCGGCGATCCCGAAGGACATCGCCCGAAGATACGAGGCAAGCCCGTCGGCTGTGGTGCTGTCGGCGCCGAGACCCTTGGCGATAAGTCCGGGAACGGTCAGAAAGGCAGCCGTCATCAGCAGCGAGAAGGCCACGGTAACGATCAGGTCGAGAGAGAAGATCTTTCTAGTCTTTTCAAGCTCGCCCCTGCCCAGCGACTGTCCGCAGAGAATCTGCGAGCCGCCCACCAGCACGGCATTCACGGTGTCCATCAGCTTGAGCATTGGGTAATAAAGGCCGATCATGCTCAGCGCTGCGGGGCCGATGAACTTTCCGGCTATCGCTCCGTCGATTATGGAGTTGATGCTCCCGACGGCAACAAGGATTATCTGCACCGGCAAAAGGCGGAAAAACAGTCTGGTGATTATTCCTGTGTCTGCCATAGCCGTATCACCCATCAGCCGATGTTCAGAAATTCGCTGAGGCCGGTTATCTCAAAGATCTCGAGTATCTCGTCTATCGGTCCGAGGATCCTGACTGAGCCGTTCTTCTGTTCATAATGCGTCTGCACCTTTATCACCATGCGCAGTCCCGCCGAGGAGATATAGGCTACATCATGGAAATCAAGGTCAAGAGCCTTCACCTCATCGGGGAGCTTCAGCAGCTCCTCCTCGATCTCGGGCGAGGTCTTGGCATCGATCCTTCCCTCAAGCCTGACTGTTGCCTTGTTTCCGTTTATGATCTTTTTGATCTCCATTTTACAACTTCCTTTCACTGTAAATAAATGTTTAAGCCTACCCTGTTATTATAACATTTTCCGTCCGTTACGTCAATAGTCGTTATGATGCTCCGTCAAAAAATAATGAAAAACAAGCTGTCCGTTTTGCTGCAATTGACAAGCTGGTGCGCTGCTTTCAATGCATTGTGCATTGAATATAGCCTGTCATTTGCAGCAATACACATCTGAATCGGGATATTATCCTTCATTTATCGGGCGCTGCACAAAGACACCTCTGCCGCGATACAGCAGAGGTGCCCAGATAAAAGCTTTATTATTTCGCCCGCACTTATCCCCGGCGGGGATACTGCCGGCAGGCTGATAGGTCTGTCATGACTGGTGTAAGGATTTAAGCTGCTTTTTCCTTTCGTACATTTTCTTGTCGGCGTGTTCAAACACCTCGGAGAAGGATGTATCGCTTTCGGCCTCAAAGACGGCCATGCCAGTCGAGATCTCCACATGACCCGTCAAGTGGTTGCGGTCGATCATTTCATTGAATTCATTCAGCAGCCGGCTGCGATCCTCGTAATCGCTTCTTTCCAGCAGCACGACGAACTCGTCGCCGCCGATGCGGTAAACCGGGCTGTGAGCGAACTTTTTGCATATCATCATGCAGCCGTCACGGATGTACCTGTCGCCCTCCTCGTGCCCGAGGCTGTCGTTGATGCTTTTAAGGTCGTTGATATCGAACACGATAACACCGAAGCTAATATCCTCGCCGTTCTCAATGCTGCTGTCGATCCTGTCGATCATTTCCAGATAAGCGCGGCGGCTTTTTACGCCGGTGAGAGGGTCGGTGTTGGCCGCCGTTCTTGCAGAACGGAGCGCCTCCTTGGACTCCTGCTCCTTCTGCAGGAGCCTTTCAAGCTTCCTGCGGTATTCTGCCTTTTCATCCTCGTAGATAAAGGTGTGCAGCAGGCAGGTCCCCAGCATACAGCCCACAGAATATACAGGCAGCAGGGGATTATATACTTGAACGATAACGAGGCCTGTCATAACGAGGCCGAAAGCGCCGATAGCGCGGTAGCGCACCTTTTTCTCCTGCACGACGCCTATGCTAAGTACCATTGAGCGCACCGATGTCAGCAGGAAAAGGAGAAGCTGTATCGCCAGCAGGATATAGCGGATCTTTCCGGGCTTGTATTCACAGCTGTCCGTGACCTCAAACAGTATGGGGTAGAAGAAGTTCACGGCCAGCGCCAGCGGCGAGATCAAGAAAAATATCTTTCCCGCTGCTTTCAAGGCTCCTCCGAACCATGTTTCCTCGTCGAGATAGTCGGTCGTGTAGGTCGTCCAGAGCATGACCATAAGGCTCATCGCCAGAAAATAAAGCACAGTGTCGGCATAAAGCAGGCGGTCGAGCTTATGCTCATCAAGAAAGCCCCAGATTATATCGGTGGCATAGTAAAAAAGCGAGCCGAGCAGAAAGCTGCGGTATGATTTGTTCTTGCGTTCTGTCTCGGAGCTCGTTTTGTTCATGAACACATCATAATTTATGATGAGCTGAACGAGCATCGCAATTATGCCTATACTTGAGTATATCATAAAGACCTCCGCAATAATTATATTTACATAATTATACCATTTTGCAATGCAGATGTCAACAAACAGTCATCTTTTTTGCCGTTATGCACATAAATGTCAAGACACCCCGGCCGTTAATCGGCAGAGGTGTCCGTATCAGATGTTATCAGAACCCTTTTAGGGGCTTATTTGCTTTGCTTCTTGAACAGTACGACTGCGGCTGCTGCTGCGCCCGCTGCTGTAATGAGCCCGGCTGCTGCCGCACCGGTCTTGGGAGAGCTGTCATCCTTGGCATCGGTCTTTGAGGGAGCGGTCTCGGGGATGAACTCGGCAGTTACGGTTATGTCGCCCTCGGGCATTGCGATGAGGTACTGACCCTTATCGTTGATCGCTACCTGCTCGCCGTTCATGAGCACCTTGTCCAGCTTGAAGCCCTTGGCAGGGGTCGCAGTGATAAGAACGCCCTCGTCAACGCCTGCGGTCTGCTTGTCAACGGTCACGGTGCCGTTCTTGACATCCCCTACGGTGATGCTGTAGGAGGCCTTTACGAACTCGGCGGAGAGGTCAAGTGTCTTGCCCTCATAGGCGATAACGTACTTGCCCTCGTCGTTTACAGCTACCTGGTCGCCGTTGCAGATGAGCTTACTCAGCATGAAGCCCTTGTCAGGCACCGGGGTAACAGCTACTGCGGTGCCGCTCTCGTCCTGCACCACCTCGGCAGTGAGCTTTCCGTTCTTGCATTCTGCGATGGTGAATGCCGCCTCATCGCTTACCGTGAACTCGGCGGAGATGACCATTTCAGTCCCGGTGAACTCTGCCAGATATTCGCCCTCATCGTTAACCGCAACCTGATCGCCGTTTATCAACACCTTTGCCAGTTTGTAGCCGGGATCGGCTGTCGGGGTTATCCTTACCACCTTGTTTGCCTCGTCAACGACCTCGACCCTGATCGAGCCGTTATCGGGTGACTTGACCGAATAGAAGTCGGGCTCGGCCTTTGCTTCAAACTCGGCAGAGATCACTGCATCGGCAGCGGGCATCTCGAAGGCGTGAACCCCCTAATCGTTTACTGCGATCTGCTCGCCGTTTACTGTGAGCTTTACGAATCCATATCCTGTATCGGGTGTCACAACTGCGGTCACTGTATCTCCGGCAACTGCCGAGGTCTTGTCAACTGTGACCTTGCCGCCTGTGATGCTGCTGTCAACTGTTACTGCGAATGTCTGGACTGCTTCGGCGGCTGCGGCGCTTGCCGTGATCCTGCTGCCGGAATTGCTTATAACTCCGAAAGCGCCTCCTGCCAGTGCCAGTGCCATTACGAATGCTGCTGCCTTTTTCATTGTCTTGCTTGTGTTCATTTTAATTTCCTCCTCTGATCTTGATGCCTTGAAACATCCTCAAGGCATTTGTGTTTGTTTTTTTCCGTGATTAGATAATATCACTTTTTCATCGGTAATACAATAGACAATTATTTCCCGGAATGTAGTATAAGCTACAGTCCGGAGGGCAGCTGTAGTATAAGCTACAGAACGCGCCTAAATTGTGGGGAACACAGGCATAAAAATGCCCGGGCAGTGCCTTTGCACAGCCCGGGCGGGGGACATTCAGTCCAGCAGTGAGCGTATCTTGTCCGTGAGCCTTTCAGCCACAGCCCTGTCACTGTCGGATAAAGGCTTTTTCCGCATCTGGCCTAACAGTCTGACATAAGCCCACAGAGCGGCCTTTCTGTTGACCTTATCCAGCTCTGCTTCATCATCCGTATGGAGATAGTGTCTGATAAAGCTGTGATAAAAATCAGACGCGGTCTTAGCGGAAATTCCCATGAAATCCTCGATGATCTTCGGGTCGCGTTCTGCATAGCCCACATAGAAAAGATACATACTGCTAAGATCCACTATCGGGTCACCGACCGACATCCTGTCAACGTCTATAAACAGCGGCTCGTTGTTTGAAAGAAAAACATTCCCCGTGTGAAGATCGCCGTGAACGAGATATTCGGGCTCGGGAAGCGCCGCTATTATCTCAAGGAGCCTGCTTTCAAGCTCCTTCTCCAGCCCGGCTCTTCTTACCCAGTTTTCCATGTAGGAGGAGGCTTTCGGGAAAAGCTTGTCATCGTCGGGGCTTGTGGAATGTATCTGCATGGCAATATCAGACATCATGCCTGCATAGTAATCCGTATGCTCGGGGCTTTTTGCAATAAGCTCGGAGATCGTTTTTGCATCTATCAGCTCAAACATAGCGCCGTAGCCCTTGCCCACCGAAACTATGCCGAAGGAGATCGCCGTAGGCAGACCGAGGACGAAAACGCTCCTTGCCAGCGCTATCTCCCGCTCAACGTCCTTGTAGGTGTTCTTCTCGTTATATACCTTGACTATCAGCTCGTCGTCATAGCGATAGACCTCGCCCTTGGCGCCCTTGCCCAGCCGCTCGCAGCCGGTAACATCTATCTCGCGGTACTCCTTGTACTTGGTCTTTGAGGTATCGAACGAGCCCGGCCAGATATAGTTTATCCTGTCGATATATTCCTTATATGCGCCGGTCTTGTTGAGCTGCATCTCAATGATCTCGGCTATCGTTTTGTAATACCACAGATGCACCTCGGGATCCTTCTGGTGAAGATGCTCCCAGACCTTGTCGCCCATTTCGCCGTAGGCACCGGCAAGGGAGCGGAGGTTTGAAAGCTTGTCAGCCAGCCAGAGCATTTTCACGCCCACATCGGTGCTGGCTTTCAGCTTTTCGAGACTTTCCTCCTTGCGCTTTTGCCAGGAGGCGGCTCTGTCCTCGCCGATATATTCGTTCTCGGTCTCGGAGTCCACCAGCATAGCCACTCTTTCGCCGAAGCGCTTTTTTATCTCGGAGAGAGTTCCGTCGGTATCCTCAACGATATCATGCAGCACGCCCGCAGAGATTATCTCCATATCATCCGTCATTGCCGAAAGTATCTGTGCCACCTCAAGCGGGTGGAGTATGTAAGGAGATCTGTTGATCTTTCTGATCTTTCCTTGATGCATCACCGTGGAATAGATTATTGCCTCTTCAAGTAAATTCATAGCCTATCCTTTCGTACAGCCGTCCCTGCTGCCGGCGGACAGGGTGTAAGCTTTATTTGCCGGCTGAAAACATTATAACACACTGTTAAATAAAAAGCAATAAACTTTTGCGTATTTCCATATCATTTTTATGGAAACGCAGCTTTGATATGCAGTGCAGGAAAGGACAGTTGGTGTCAATGCACAATGCATAATGCACACAAACAGATTGTGTCTTTCTGATGTGTTTCCCACTTGTAAATTTGAGAAAAATGTGGTACAATGGTCTTACATCCGGGTCAAATATAGGCGAGTACGGTTTTACAGAAAGGATAAGATAATGAAAAAAGGAATAGCGCTGATAGCATTGTGTATGCTGCTGACAGCCTGCGGCAGCGAAAAGCAGGACAGCGGTACAGAGGAGAGCAGCTCTTCGGCAGTGTCGTCACAGGCACAGGACGACTCCCGTGAGGGCATCGGCGGGGATGCAGATGCTTCAGCATCAGACAGCCGCCGTGAGGAAGCTGCCGGACAGGATGATTCTGACATCAGCACCGGCGAAAGCCGTCAAGAGGCAGTGACTGACAGCCCGCCGGCTGAAGGTGTTACCACCGCGGCGGTGGAGGGCGTTATGTCGTCAGCGGAGAGCGTTGCGTCGTCAGCGGCAGAGCCTGCAAAGGACACCGGCCGGGCCGCCGGAACGGAGGCTGCCGCAGGCGAAAGGACGACTTCGCGCAGTACCTCTGACACAAAGGATACTGCTGCCAAGTCCGAAACCAAGAAAAGCCAGTCCGTGACGCAGGCCACAGGCAAGCCTGCCCAGACAGTTACCGGCAGATCGGCTGCGCAGACAAAAAAGGAGCCTGCTGCCGGGACGTCCGCGGCCTCAACGAAGGAGGAGTTTGAGCTGCCGATGATCCCGGTAATATGACCGAAGGCTGAATGAAAATATCCCCGCCCTGTGTGTATCAGCCACAGGGCGGGGATATTTATTGTCTGTTGTTTCGCAATGCCGTGATATCAGCGTCTCTTGCGGATCACAACTGCTGCTGCAGCGGCTGCTGCAAAAGCAAGACCTGCTGCTGCGGCTGCTCCCGTGCCGGGGTTGTTGCTGCCCTTGTCAGCTGCGGGCTTTGAGCTTTCGTCCGCTGTGCTGCCGGGATCGGTCTCGGAGCTTTCATTGCTTTCGTCCTGCTGCTCCTCGGCGGCAGTCTTTACGGTATAGGCAAGATCCTCCGGAAAGATAGGCTTGCGCTCTTCATCAAGGTAAACGTCCAATGAAACATTTTTAAAGCTTGTACAGTTTTTGGCCTGTGGCCTTATCTGCCTTTTTTATGCCTCTGCTTGTTTTCATACATAAGCTGATCCGCACGCTTGAATACAGCCTCGGAGTCCTTGTCCTCCGGCGTGAACTCTGCTATTCCGGCAGAGGCTGAAAAACGGAACCAGCGGTCAACGCCGGTGTTCCCTTCAGCCTCGGCAAACCGCCTTGTCAGCTCCTCAAGCTTGGCAGAGCGCTCACGGAAGTCGCCCCCCGTAAGCACTGCGGCGAACTCGTCCCCGCCGATGCGGTAAACGGGAGAGTGCTTGAACACCTCACAGAATATCCGGCAGCAGCCCTTGATGTACAGATCTCCGGCAGTATGCCCGTAGGTGTCGTTCACCGTTTTCAAGTTGTTGATATCCAGCATGACTATCGCAAACTCTGTTTCGCCCATGCCTATCCCTGCATCCAGCGCCTTCATTTTTTCGGTGTAGGCCGTCTTGTTCCCTACGCCCGTAAGCGAGTCTCGGTAGGCCTTTTGGCTGATAGCGCCGATCTCCTCCTCCTTGCTGCGCACAACGTCCTCGACCCTTTCCTTCTCTCTGCGCATTTGGGTGATGCTGTTGATATGGTCGATTATACGGATCTGCATCGACCTTGTCTCCTCGTAGATGTCCCGTATCTCGTCGTTGCTTTTGACATCGACCGTGATGACGCCTGCCTTTTCGTGATCCATTCCCTCGTCGGGGTCAAATCGCTTCATTCCCTCTGTCAGACGGGTAATGGGTCTGACTATGGTTTTGTGGACAAAGACGACCGCGACCGCAAGGATAACACCGGTCAGTATTACAGCGGTTATTATAAGATAGAGGAAGAGTGTGTTTCGGTTTGAGATAACATCCTCCATATTAAGATCACAGCCGACGGTGCATATCAGCTCGCCCGTGCTGTCATAAACGGGAGCATAGGCAGAGCAGAGCCAGCCCCAGTCGCCGTTTGATATGGTTGGCTCGATCTCCTGACGAGCATCAACGCCCAGAAACTCCTTTTCACGCTCCTCGTACAGCCCCGTTTCATACACAGGAACATCGTCCGCATCAAGAAGATACATATTATATCTGCTGTCGCTGTCGCCCCATACCACGATATAGAGATACTTTATATCGCTGATATTCTTCACATAGGAGCGAAGCTTTGCCCTCTCCGCCTCGTACTGCTCCCAAAGGCCTTTCTCTTTAAGGTAAGCGATGACCCTCTCTTCATCATCCTCTGCCTCTGCCTGCTCTCTTAGCTGTCCGTACTCGTCGGACAGAACGACCTCCTTCAGCCTTTTGAGATATTCAACATCCGTGAGCGAGGCATAGTTTTTGGCAGAGTCCAGCGTGATACGCTTGTCAAAGCGCTCCAGCTGATCTGCAGTGATGAAGTATGACAGCGCGGCTACCCCAAAGGCAGCGATCAGCACCATTGCCGTCACAAAGACATACATTTTCTTCTCTATGGTAAATCTGAACCTCAAGATACTCCCCTCCGATGACAGCGTTTTAGCTTATCATTTGTATTATACCACTTGTCGGAGCGTTTTTCAATACTGAAGTATGTATAATTGTCAAACATGGGTATGTATAATTGTCAAACATGGGTTTCTTTTGACAGACCGCAAAAGCTCACCGACCCCGGCAAAGAGATCGGTGAGCTGTTTATAGTGAGATCTTGATGCTGTTTATTCGTCCTGCAGGGCGTAGAAGCCCTCCTCGCCGGTGCGCACCTTGATGACGTTCTCAACATCATAGACGAAGATCTTTCCGTCGCCGTAATGCCCGGTGTAAAGCGCTTTTTTAGCCGTTTCGACTACACGTCCCACGGGTATCTTGCTGACGACTATATCCACCTGCACCTTAGGCATCAGGTTGATCTCAACAGGCACGCCGCGGTAGTATTCCGGCTTGCCCTTTTGGTTGCCGAAGCCCATGACGTGAGAGACCGTCATTCCCGTGATGCCAAGCTTCGTCATGGAGTTTTTCAGCTTGTCGAGCTTTGCCTCCTTGCAGATTATCTCGATCTTCGTCATCTTGGGAGTGCCCTCGGGAACAAGGCTCGGCAGCTTCTGAACTGGAACGGCCTCGGCCTCGGGAGTGTCGCCCTCGACGACTGTGACATCGTTGTATTCCTCGTAGGTGGTGTATTTGTGGACAGAGGGCATGAAGTCGGGATATGCGCTGGGAAGACCGTGCTCGGAGATGTCCATGCCGATGATCTCGTCCTCGGCAGAGGTGCGCAGACCGTTGGTCTTTTTGATAAGCGCAAATACGATGCACATCATCACCGCCGCATAAGCCGCAACGCTTGCAAAGCCTGTGAGCTGCAGACCGAGCTGCTTGAAGGAGCCTGTGTAGAACAGACCCTCAAGACCTGCGGGAGCATCGGGGTTCGCCAGCAGTCCCACTGCGATAGTTCCCCAGATGCCGTTTGCCATGTGTACGCCTACAGCGCCCACGGGGTCATCAATGTGCAGCTTCAAGTCGATAAACTCAACTACCCATACTACCAGCAGGCCGGAGACCAGGCCGACTGCCGCTGCACCGATCGCGTCAAAGGCGTCCGTTCCTGCGGTAACGCCCACAAGTCCCGCAAGGGAGGCGTTCAGACACATGGAAACGTCGGGCTTGCCGTTTCTTATCCAGGTGTAGATCATCGTAACAACAGTTGCCACAGAGGGAGCAACGGTCGTTGTGATGAAGATAGACGAAAGCTCTGAAACGCTTGTTGCCGCTGCACCGTTGAAGCCGTACCAGCCCAGCCAGAGGATGAACACGCCCAGCGCTCCGAGAGTAATGGAGTGTCCCGGGATAGCGTTCACCTTGATGATCTTGCCGTCAGCGTTGCGTTCGTATTTTCCGAGACGCGGCCCCACGAAGATCGCTCCGATAAGTGCCGCGATACCGCCCACCATGTGGATAGCGCAGGAGCCTGCATAGTCGTGGAAGCCCAGCTGTGAGAGCCAGCCGCCGCCCCAGATCCAGTGAGCCTCGATAGGATAAACGATCAGTGAGATCAGTCCCGAATAGAGGCAGTAGCTTGAAAACTTCGTACGTCCTGCCATAGCGCCCGAAACGATAGTCGCGGTCGTGGCACAGAACACAAGGTTGAAAACGAATGTGGATGCACCTGTGAACGAGCCGTCGCCCGGGCTTGCGATGAACTCCTTGAAGTGAGTGAACATATCCATGTTCGGCAGACCTATCAGTCCGAAGAGTGCGTCCTCGCCCATCATCAGCGAGTAGCCGAGGATCGAGAACACCACCGTTCCGATGCAGAAATCCATAAGGTTTTTCATAATGATGTTTCCGGCATTTTTGGCACGGGTAAAGCCCGTCTCCACCATTGCAAAGCCCGCCTGCATCCAGAACACCAGCGCGGCACCGATCAGAAACCAAAATTCCACTGTCATATAAATTCCCTCTTTCGCATTAAGTTTCAGTCCGCTCGTGAATTGCCGCAAACCATAGCGCATCGCCTCCAAAAACAAAACGCCGCAGGATGCTCCTTTGCACCCGGCGGCGCCTTTGCCGTTTCTATACTTCGTTATAAACAAAAACAGAGGCAATGCGTGAAGGATCATCTTCGTGACGTCATTGCCTCTATGTGTCATATCATACACCCGCGGCGGCGGATTGTCAAGACCTTTTCAATAATTTTTTTGAATTGTCACAACGTCCTGCTGTCATTTTTACTCCTTTCTGTATAAAATACACAGCATATATGAATATTCCAAAGGCACATCCTGCAAAACGTTCACAATTCCCGCCCGCAGCTTTGCGGACGGGAGCTGTTTATGACCGGTTTTTCTTCCTTTGCTTTTTGACAAGGTACATCTCCTTGTCTGCCCTTGACATCAACTTGTCAATCGGATCAGCGCCAAGCCTGCCGTTTGCACAGCCTATGCTTGCACTGATAGGATAGGGCTTGTGTGCGACTGATTCGGCACGCTCTATCGCTGACGAGAGCTGCTTTGACTTCTTCTCGGCGTCCGTCTCGGAAAAGCTTATCATGCAGAACTCGTCTCCGCCGATCCGGGCAAGCACCTCGTTTTCCCGCTCGGTACTCTGCAGGGCAGAGCTGATCGCTTTTATAGCGAAGTCTCCCTCTCGGTGTCCGAAGTTGTCGTTGATGAATTTCAGCCCGTCCATATCTATCATATAGACTGCCACTGCCGCGTTCTCTTCGGCCTTGAGTCTGTCATTTATCCAGCTTTCCATGCCACGGCGGTTGTAAAGCCCTGTGAGCGGGTCTTTTTCGGAGAAGCTCATCAGTCTGTTGCGGACTCTTATCATTTCAAGGCTCGTCTCGATATTTCTAAGCCACAGCGAGAACACCTCGTCAAGCCCCTTCTTATCGTCAAGCTGTCTTTTCAGCACCGCATAGCCCAGCGCATTTTTTATGTAATGCACCGGCGCGAAGTAGTACACCGCCGGTTCATCGCTGTTGTTGTCAATGCCCTTCAGAAGAGCTGCGGTGTCAAACAGCATTCCGTTGGTGTCGGAGCATACAAAGCCGTCCTTCTGTGTGTCAAGGACAAGCTTCATCCTGTCGGGATATCCATTTTCGACCACGCTTTCATGGTCGCCCCAATCCTCTCTGAGACAGAGGCAGAAGCGCTCATAGGGCTTCAGCAGATAGGTATAGTCATAGATATTGCCTATGCATTGGTCAGAGGTCTCGGCAATGTCTATCTGCTCCAACATATAGCTGTCCAAGAGCCGGTTCAAGTCGATCTTTTCCCTTACATCCTCGTCCCCAAAGTTGGGATTTCTTTTTATAAGAGACAGGTCGAACTGGTTGAGTATCTCGTCCTTTTTGTCCTCGCAGCCGCAGCTTCGGCAGGTGATAAGGTTTTCGCTTGACGAAAGCTCTACAGGTCTCTGTCCAAGCTCGGGGGCTATCCTTGCGGCTATCATATTCACTGCCTCGGCCGCGGTGTGTGCCGACATCGGGATAAAGGTCGTGATCGTCGGGTCGTTGAAGGCGGCCTCGGCCGAAGCGTCATAGCCGGTCACCAGCACATCCTCGGGCACTCTTATCCCGTGCTTTCGGAGCCTGTTGGCCAGCCCTATAGCTATAAAGTCGGTAGAGCAGACAAATGCCTCGGGCAGAGGTATCTCGCCGCTTGCGGCCTTGTCAGCTATCTCCTCGCCGAAGCTGTACCAGTAAACGCCGTGGAATATCCTGTCCTCGTTCACGGTGAGGCCGCAGTCCTCCATAGCCCTGCGGAAGCCTTCAAGCCGCTTGCTTGGGATATCGTCCTCCTTGGGTCCGGAGAGAAAGCAGATATCCCTGCAGCCGTGCTTCTGTATTATATGCTTTGTTATCTGCTCAAAGGCGGCGGTGTCGTTGGTGAGGACAGTGTCATATTCTCCGAAGTTCATGTCTATGGACACCACAGGCCTGTCGGGGGCATCCTCCATGATGTCAAGGAGCCTGTCCCTTATGGTGTAGATATGATCCTCCGTCAGTGAGACCGTATCTATGATAATGCCGTCGATCTCGGGGCTGCGGATAAGCTCGTAGATATTTATCTCGCCCTCAAGATAGTCCTTCAGAAAATGACACACCTGTACCATTGATGTGAAAACCAAAACATCAAAGCCATAAGCACGGCTTTGGCTGAAAACGCCATTTACCAGCCGTCTGGCGTAGATGCTGTTCGGGTTTGAAGTGATAAATGCTATTTTTTTGCGCCCCATAGCATTGTCCTCCGTTTAAGATGCTTGATACATATATTATACCACGATTTTCGCCGTTGTCAATAATTACCTGCATCCGGCCGGGAGCGCTGACGCTTGGTGAATAGTGAAAAGAAAAGGGAGCCTGTCGGGGCTCCCTTCATTATCAGCTGTTTAAGGCAACACCGCACGACCCGCGGCTAACGCCTCTGCACATCATCTGCCGTGTCAAGCCTGCTTGACGACCGGCTTATCCGTCATGATCACCAACGTCATCAAAGATGACGTCAATTCTCCTTGACGTTGCGCAAAGCGAA
>JAFSSS010000042.1 GCA_017450925.1 Ruminococcus sp.
CGAAACAAAAGGTATATAGCTCAGCGTATTAGTCATCGAATCTTCGATATGATCGTTCTGCGATTCAAGATAACTCTTGAGTGTGCTGCTGTATACAGCCCAAATCGCCACAGCAGTCATAACAGCAAACAGCGGCAGAACGATAGCCGTTATCTGAAACAGCAGCCTGTGTTTTTTTCGGTTTCCTTTCACACTCTCACCCCGCTTTGAACTTATGACCTTTGCTTGCAGTTATATTATAACTTAAAAACTTCAAATTGTAAAGATGTATGCCAAAACAAATTAAAAGCGCCCGCTTAGAGACGCTTTTGAACTTTATTCATATCTGCCGCACCTGCTCTTGTCCGGCAAGTACAGAGATCATACCGTTTATGTGATCTGTTAAGGCAAGGGGGATTATTGCCGTTGTATATTCTTATGAGAACAGTTTTATTATCCACGGAAGATTGATCATAGCCCCTCCGACTAAAAAGAATGCTATACAAAATCCTGTAACCATATTTTTTCTCCTTTTGCTTTTGATGATCGTTGTTTTAAGAGGCTTTCCCTTTGCTGCGACTTTATTTGTATCATTGCACCTCTTGCAAACCAACGCTTTTTAAACTGTACTTTAGTTTTCTCTCATTTATCTTTGCTGACTCTTCGTTATGATCTTAATCCCGGATGCTTTCAAGATCAGTGGTGCGTACAAACTCTGTGAATTCGTCCCAGTAGTCCTTTAGGAACCTTATCATATCCTCGTTCCATGTGGGCTCGCATCTGAAGTCTGACGCTCTTTTCATTCCGGTACGGATATTATCCTCTGTCTGCTCAAGGGTGAAATCGAACCTCAGACAGCTCCGGAGATAAAACGCTGCATCAAGGAACTGACTAAATGTCATATTGTATTCTTTTTTGATCAGCTGTTCAATTTCGAGCCGGCTCATATCAACAAGCCTTTGCTTGCCGGGCTCGGTTTTCCCGGGGGTCATCTGATCTATCCACTTCCGGATCTGCTCAAAGAGCGTAGGCACTTTTTCCTTCTGAACGTCCCAGATGCAGACGAACTCGTCGGGCTTGATCTCCGTGTCTTTTGCCGATGCACCGATAGATGCCATTGTTGTCATTGCCATTACTGCTGCGAAAGCTGCTGCGATCATTCTTGTTTTTTTCATAGTGATTACTCCTTTCGTTTTTAAGGCGATACCGCACAGCCCCTGTACGTCAGATGCGCAAGCCGCGGGTTGTGCGGTGTTGCCTTAATGTTCGTTGTTTTAGGGCTTTTCCCTTGCTGTGATCTAAGTATATCACAGCGCCTCTTACAAACTACTTACAGATTTCTGGGCTATTTAAATTTATTCTGATATTTTTTTCAAAGCTGTTCCCAATAGTCTAAACAGATTGTACCGTGATCGTTGAATATGACAGAGCGGCTGTGTCAGCTCCCGAACCGGCAAAAAAAGCGCCCGCACTCTTGCACGGACGCTTTACTCGATATTCATTGTCATTTTTGAAACTCCTTATTGCCTGAACGTCTCTCAACAGAACTGTAAAATAATTCCGTAAGCGATAGGTCCAAGCGCCACTATACCCTGCACAGACGAGATATGCTGTAAACATTGATGACTCTCCTTTCATTTGGTTTTACCGTGGATAGTCATAGCCTTCGCTCTCAACGAGAATACCGTCACTCCCGCAGTCATCGAGAAGCATAATGCAGTGGTTGGCTTCATTGTCGCAGAACATAATGTCGCGGTAAGCCTTGACCGCTTCAAGGTCGTGCAGGGGATTCTCCTTGATCTGCTCGAAATCCGAATGTCTGAGCGGGATCCATTTCTCCACCACGCAGGGGCGGGCGTTGAAGTCGCTCGAATCCGGCTTGCGGATAAGATTTGCGTACAATTTGTAGTTGTCCATTGTTTCTTCCTCCTTTAATCCTTTAATATGGTATATGGTTTTTCGGGCAATAAAAAAAGCCTGAATTTCTTGGTACCTCATTTTTGTGAGATACCAACAAATCCAGGCAGATAAGTTTGTGAACGTTTTTTTGCTGTTTTGTTGATCCTTGATTCCTTTTTCTGTTTTTTATCTTGATAATTGCCTAAGATGCTCCCCCTAAAAAATCGTTTATCCATGGTTCGAATCCATAGGGCCCCTATTTTGGGGCAAATGTCATCTCTGGAAATTTATACTGATTTTATGTCTCCAGAGGCGCAAAAAACCGCGCAAATGCGCGGTTTTAAGCTGTGTCATCTTTTTTGCTGGGCAGTCATGTGAGTGTGGAGCAGAAAAGATGATACTGATTTTTGTCAGAAGAGGCAGTAAAAAAGAATAAAGAAAAAAGAATAAATAATAAAGAAGAATACAACAGCGCCCTATTTGCCGGTATTTATTCATTATTCTTTTTTCTTTCTTATTTATTATTTTAGCCCCATAGCGTTAGCTATGGGGCGCTGTTGGTGGGAGAGGATGGATTCGAACCATCGAAGCTAGTAGCAACAGATTTACAGTCTGCCCCCTTTGGCCACTCGGGAACTCTCCCATTATTCTATTTTATTTCAGTTGATGGAGCTGGTGGACGGACTCGAACCCCCGACCTGCTGATTACAAATCAGCTGCTCTACCAACTGAGCTACACCAGCTTAGGTATGTGTCACAACAGTAATATTATAACACATTATATATTGAATGTCAAGGGCTTTTTGAAAATTTTTCTCGTCAGCTCCGACAGCTTTTTTATTATACAACCCCCGCCGCTGATTGTCAAGCCCCGCGGCGGAGTTTTGTATAACTGCACATTTAATACTAAAAGCTGATGCTCAAACTATGCAAAAAGCGCTCACGCCGTTTCAAGCGCCGCGTCCTTGAGCTGGCAGTAGCGCCAGCCGTTTTCGGTGTAGGTGCCGAAAACTCCCTCAACGGTGATAGTCGAATCAAGCGCCGGGTAATCCTCGGGGTACTTATGCTCGCCGGACAGGACGAACTCCATTCCCTGCTGGCAGCAGGCCGCTGCGTCCGCGATGAACACTGCGAAATACTCCCCGCCGGTCTGCGGGTCGGTGGTGTAGGCGAAATTGCCCCTTGCGCGCACCCTCTTGCCGACGTATTTATCCGGCTCGTTGACCATATCGAAGACCTGCGCATAGACAAGATTGGGCGTAAGCTTGGTAAGGTCTATGTCGATATCCCCGTCGGAGAGATCCATAGAGTCAAGACCGTAGGCCTCAAGAGTGTTGGGAGCGCTGTCGATGATGTACTGCGAGGCTGTCCTTTCTGCCTCTGCGATGACAGCGCTGTCGATATCGTTGAGGGAAACATCAGCCTGCGAGGAGGTGTCATCCGCCTTGGATGCGTCCTTGGCGATTATGCTGTCCATTTTGGATGTGTCGCCGCAGGAGGTCAGCATCAGAGCCGCCGCGGCAAGTATGATAAGCTTTTTCATCATGATCTCCTTAGTATCTTAGACAGTATCGTGAAAATGAAGAATGCAGCCATGTCAGCCGTCACGATCGTTGAGCCGACGGGTGTTGAAAACAGTATGGATGCGATAAGCCCCGAGCCGGCGCACACCACGGAAATGACCGCCGAGCAGATTATGACTCCCTTGAAGCTTTTGAACAGCCGCATAGCCGAAAGCGCCGGGAAGATTATCAGTGCCGAAATCAGCAGCGAGCCCACAAGACTCATAGCCAGCACCACGATAAGCGCCGTGATGACAGCGATCAGCAGATTGTAGGCGTTGGCCTTAACGCCTGTTGCCTGCGCGAAGCTCTCGTCAAATGTGACTGCAAATATCTGCTTGTAGAATATCAGGAAAACACCGATGACAACTGCTGCCAGACCCACCGACAGCCACACCTCGCTAAGCGAGAGCGTAAGTATGGAGGTCGAGCCGAAAAGAGTGCTGCACACATCTCCCGAAATATTGGCCGAGGCCGAGAACATATTTATCAGCATATATCCTGCCGCCAGCGAGCCCACAGAGATCATGGCAAGAGCCGCATCGCCCTTGATCTTGGAGTTCTGTCCCGTCCGCAGAAGAAGTATGGCCGCAACGAGCGTTATCGGCAGCACGATGACCATGCTGTTGGTCTTTTCGATAACGTCAGTCAGCCATCGGGCAAAGGCGTTGTCGCCGGAGGCCACCTGCTTGACGGTAACATCCGTCACCGTTGCCACAGACATTGCACCGAAGGCAACGTGAGAAAGCCCGTCCCCGATGAAGGAGAAACGCTTCAGCACCAGCGAAACGCCGAGCAGCGACGAGCAGAGGGCGATAAGCAGTCCCACGATGAAGGCATATCTCACCAGCGGAAATTCAAAATAGTAGAGTATCTTATCTATCATTCCGCTCACCCCGCTTTACATATGCATGGATAGCCGCACCGATTCCGGCGGCAAGCACTCCCGCTCCGGCGGCTGCGGCAGCGGCAGTCTTTGCGGAAACTCCGCTCTTCTCCGGCTCTTCGGGTGCCGCAGCGGATGTGCCTTCCTCCCGTGCTTCGCTGTCGGAGCCGGTCTCTGTTATCAGAAAGCTTTTTCCGAGGCGGCTGTTGAGATAGTCCTGCCTTGAGCCGAAGAAAAGCTGCTCCCTGCTGCCGATGTGGAGTATATGCGATGCATATCTCACTGCCGAAACATCATGGGATACCATTATCATGGTAACGCCGCTGCGGTTGAGGTCTGCGATAAGCTCGTAGAGGTCGCCCTGCGCCCGGGGGTCGAGGCCGGTGACAGGCTCGTCCAGCAGGAGTATCCGGCTTGTGGCGCACAGGGCTCTTGCCAGCAGGACTCTCTGCTGCTGGCCGCCGGAAAGCTCTCTGTAGCAGCGGCCTGCAAGCTCACTGATGCCGAGGCGGGACATATTCTCGTCCGCGAGGGCTTTCTCCGCCTTGCTGTAAAAGGGCCGCAGCCCTGCTTTTTTTATGCATCCCGACCTTACGATCTCTCTGACCGAGGCTGGAAAATCCTTCTGCACTACCGTCTGCTGGGGAAGATACCCCACCCCGCCGGAGATCTCCTCACTGCGGACTATTTCCCCCTCCATAGCGGGGATAAGCCCCAGCAGCGCTTTTATAAGGGTACTCTTGCCGGAACCGTTCTCGCCTAAGATGCAAAGATAATCTCCGCTTGAAACGGTGAAATCCAGCCCCTTGGTAACGGGGATGCCCTCGTAGCCGAGAGTAACGTTTCTGCATATCAACTGTTCAGCCATACTGCTGCTCCTTATACTATGATCCCGATTTCGATGTGTGCTGCTGCAAGCTTTTTTTAATTGACAGTTGATAGTTGATAATGGATAGTGATAGGAGCGCTCTTGGCGCTCTTTTTCATTATCAACTATCCATTATCAACTGTCAACTGATCGGGATATGTTTTATCCCACCGTGTCCTTCAGCACCTCGTAGTTTTTCTGCATTATGGACAGATAGGTCTCGCCGCTTTTTACCCTGTCGGCGTTCACCGACTGGATCGAGTCAAGCACGGCTGTTTTTGCGTCCTTGCTCTTGGTGCTGTCGATGATAGCCTGCGCGATCTTGCCGTCGCTGTTTTCTATGGTATAGACTGTCTTTGCGCCAAGTTCATCCACCTTTCCCGCAAGGAAGGTTATAGTCTCAAAGCTGGCCTCTGTTTCAGCAGAGCAGCCAACAAAGGCGGCGTAGTAATCAAAGCCGTAGTCCTCGGTGAAGTATCTGAAGGGGAAACGGTCTCCGAAGATAAGGGTCTTGTTCTTGGCGCTGTCGGCAAGAGCCTTGAGATCCTTGTCCAGCTTATCCAGCTTTTCCTTATAGGCCGCAAGATCGGAAGATATAGTCTCTCTGCCGTCCTTGTCAAGTTCAGCCAGCTCCGATGCTATACTTTCGCACACCGTTTTGGCATTTCTCACCGAAAGCCAAACGTGTTCGTCGTACTCGGGAGCCTCGCTATGCTCCTCGTGGTCTTCATGCTCCTCCTCTTCCGCCTGCATACCCTCCTTGACCTCCTCGGTCTTGGCGGCATCGCCGACGGTTTGAAGCAGGGCTATTTTTTTCATATCCTTATTGGATGCCCCCGCCAAAGCGTCCTCCGCCCACTTGTCGGACTCTCCTCCGACATAAATGAACAGGTCGCATTTCGAGATGCGCAGGATATCTTCTGCAGTGGGCTGGAAGGAATGCATATCCGTGCCCTTTTCGAGAAGGTAAGTTATCTCGAACCTGTCCTCTCTGCCCCGGGTCAGCTCTCTTGCCCAGTCATAGGCGGGAAAGGTCTCGCAGACCACCTGTATCTTATCCGGGTCTCCCGCAATGGAAGAGACACTGTCGCCGCTGCCGCAGGAAGCCGCCCCCAAAGCGACGGCTCCGCAGAGCAGAGCTGCTATAGCTTTACGAATTACCATTATTACCTCCTGCTTACGATCTGCACTTCCCGCAGACGCCGGTTATGACCATGCCAGTGTCGATAGAAAAGCCCTCGTCCTCAAGCAGGCTTTCCGAAAGCTTCTCGGAGCTTTCGTGGTTCATATGCAGCAGCTCGCCGCAGACCCGGCATTTCAGATGCAGATGCTCGGCACAGTCATCGCTGTCGGTGAGCTGATAGACGAACTCCCGCCCGATGCCGTTGACCGTCCGCTTGACCCGCCCCTCTGCCACAAGCTCCTTTATAATGCGGTAGGCAGTGCTTTCCGAGGGCGTTTTGGAGCATTGCGGATCGCTCTTCATCTCGCTGACGATCTCTGAAACCGTCAGCGCCCGTGAGCTGTTGCGCTCCAAAAAGCCTATCATCTGCTCGTGGGCGGCTGTCTTATACTTAGCCATGCTCCCTCTCCCTTCAAATTTGAAAGTAACTCTCAATTTTGGATTATAGCATAACCGTAAAAAAATGTCAACAGCCGGGAGGACATCTTTACACTTTGTTCATATTCTGCGTTTTCTGCCGGATAGCTGTTCATCAAAAATACTTTTATCCCAATTCGGCTGCGTATTTGGATATACTTTTTGTCGGATAAAAAAATATTCAGAATTGTTGAAATTTCGCTCAATGTGTGTTATAATGTTTTTGAATTGTATTTTTTACGTTTGGAGGTATATGTTATGGTCAAATTCGGAATAATCGGAGCCGGCGGGATATCTGCCGCCTTTGCCAGAACTGCCGCTGTCACCGAGGGGATACAGTTAGCTGCCGTGGCTGCACAGGATATGACACGCGCACAGCGCTTTGCCTCGGAATTCCGCATTCCCCACGCCTACGGTAATTATGCCCAGATACTCTCTGACCGATCCGTGGATGCGGTATATATCGGCAATACCACAAATTTCCACTACAGCTGCATCAAAATGTGCCTCGCCGCCGGAAAGCACGTCCTCTGTGAAAAGGCAATGGTCGAGACGGAAGAGCGTGCAAGAGAGTGCTTTGACCTTGCAAGGGGCAAGGGGCTGTTTCTTATGGAAGCGATGTGGTCACGGTTCCTGCCCAAGACCAAAAAGGTGCGGGAATGGGTGCAAAGCGGGCGCATCGGACGCATCACCGGCGTTCAGGCAACTATCGGCAACTATGTGGAAAAGGATCCCGAAAACCGCTTCTACTCCCCTGCTCTGGGCGGCGGCGCTATGTACGATCTGGGAGTTTATCCTATCGAGCTGATACCGTATTTCACAGGGCTCGACATAACAGCCTATTCAGCTAAGATACTCCGTGCAAGCACGGGCATTGACGAGACCGTTAGCCTCAGCCTTGACCTTGAGGGCGTTCCCGCCCATGCGCTGATAACCTTTAATGCGGCAGTCCCCGAGGACTGCTGGATCTACGGCGAGCATGGGTGCATAAAGATCCCGCGGCTCCACTGGGGCAGCGATGCCGTCCTCTATACGCCGGACATGAAGGAGGCGGAGCATTTCTCACAGCCCGATGACAACAATATGCGCTTTGAGATCGAGGAGGCTGTTCACTGCATAACAGAGGGCTTCAGCACCAGCGATATCGCCACCCCCGAAATGACCCTGCAGGCCTGCAGGATATACGACAGCATACTCGGCAAAAGATAGATCATGTAGAGAAACGTCAGCTTCAGAAAGGAAAAATGAAATGAAAAAACTGCTGCTTGTGTTCAACCCCCATGCCGGAAAAGGGCTTATCAAAAATCACCTCTGCGATATAATCAACATCTTCACCCGCGGCGGCTATGAGGTAACGGCTTATCCCACACAGGCCAAAAACGACGGCATGAACAAGATAATAACCGACGGCAACAGATACGATGTCATCGTTGTTTCCGGCGGCGACGGCACTCTTAGCGAGGCTGTAAAGGCTGTGATGACAATGGGCACCAAGGTGCCGCTGGGATATATCCCCGCCGGCTCCACCAACGATTTCGCCTCCAGCATGGACATACCGAAGAATATGCTCCGGGCGGCGCAGGCTGTTGTAAGAGGGGTGACCTTCGACTACGACGTGGGCGAGTTCAACGGAGAGTATTATGTGTATGTTGCCGCCTTCGGAGTGTTCACCGACCTTACCTATGAAACATCTCAAAAATGGAAGAACCGTTTGGGCTACGCGGCCTATGTGGGCGAGGCTATCAAGCGTCTGCCGACATACACGGGTCACAAGCTGAAGGCGGAATACGACGGCGGCACGGTCGAGGGGAGCTTTATCCTCGGGATGATAACCAACACCACCTCGGTGGGCGGCCTGCGGCGGCTTATCGCCGACGGCGTTTCCTTTGACGACGGTCTGTTTGAGGTAACGCTGGTGAAGACCCCCTCGGGGCCTATAGCGCTGCAGAGCCTGCTGCGCGAGGCCGCGATGAACAAGCTGTCCAAGAAGAATTTTGTCACCTTCCGCACCTCGCAGCTCACCATGACCTTTGAGGATAACATGACCTGGACTCTCGACGGAGAGTCGGGCGGCACCCACAAGCAGGTGCATATACGCAACCACAAGCAGGCTGTGAGCTTTATAGTTATGCCCGATGACAAGACCGCCGAGCAGCAGCTCGTTCACGCGCTTGCCGCCGATAAGGGCTATCAGATCGAGGAAACAGACGATGAAGATTGATATCAAAAGACTGATAATATCGGTGCTGCTGTGGACGGCGGTCAATGCCGGGATAGTGGTGCTGTTTGAGGTGCTTTCCGGCAGCGTGACCGCAGAGGTCATAGTGTCTGCAGTGTTTTCGGTGCTGTGGGTAGTGTTCGCGGTGCTGTTCTGCCGAAGATCAGAGAAAGCGGAGGAGTAAATGTATATCTGCCCCATATGCAAAAAGCGCTTGAAGCTGTCCGAAAAATCGTACATTTGTCAGAACCGGCACTGCTTTGACATCGCCGCAAAGGGCTATGTCAACCTGCTGACCACAAAGGGGCGTGACCCCTCAAAAGCCGGGGACGACAAGCTTATGCTCCGCTGCAGGACGGATTTTCTCGACACCGGTGCCTATGCTCCGCTTTCGGACAGGCTGAACATGATAACAAAGCGCCTCACCGCCAGTATAAAGCAGCCCGTCATCATCGACTGCGGCTGCGGCGAGGGATACTACACCGTCCGGCTGGCGCAGGCTCTGCCGGAGGCCTCGGTTTACGGCATCGAGCTTTCAAAGAACGGCACCGCCCACGCTGCATCCCGGGCAAGAGCCGCCGGCTGCCGGAACGTGAAGCTTGCGGCGGCATCGGCCTTCTCTCTCCCCTTTCGGAACGAATTTGCCGATGCGGTCATCTCGGTGTTCGCGCCGGTGTCCAACGACGAATATGCAAGGGTGCTGAAAAAGGGCGGGCGGCTTATAATAGTCTCCCCCACCGAGAGGCATCTTTTCGGGCTGAAGGCCCTGCTCTATGACGAGCCCTATGAAAACAAACCGAACCGTTACGGTCTGCGCTGCTTTGAACAGGAAGAGGAGCAGCGGCTGGAGTACACCTTCACCCTTGAGACCGACAAGCAGGCCGCCGACCTGTTCACCATGACCCCCTACTACTACAAGACCTCGCAGGAGGCCAAACAGCGGCTTATCGGCTGCGCCCCCCTCGACACCGAGGCGGGATTTCTGATACAGGCCTACAGGCGCATTATCTGACAGACATATAAGGAGATATTTATGGAAAGGATTTTCTGCAAAGGATATACCTGGGGCTTTTTCTCGGGAGCAGGCACATTTCAGACCGAGGAGGCGGAGCGCTCAATGGAGCGGCTGGCCTCGCTGGGGCTTGACTGGATATGCATTCCCGTGAACTGCTTTCAAGAGAGCTTTTATTCCCTCAATGTTTTTGCCCTCTTCGGACGTACACAGACCGACGAGGATGTGGCCTTTGCCGTGAAGAAGGCAAAGAGCCTCGGGCTGAAGGTCTGCCTGAAGCCAATGGTGGACTGCCTCGACCGCTCCTGGCGGGCAAGGATAGATTTCCCACACGAGAACCCCTTTTACCTTGAACGGTGGTTTGCAAGCTATACTCGGTTCATGGTACACTATGCCGAGCTGGCGGAGCGCCTCGGCTGCGAGATGCTCTGCACCGGCTGCGAAATGGCAGGCATGGACAAGAACTCCGACCGCTGCCGCGAGGTGATCTCAAGGGTGCGGGAGGCCTACAGCGGTATCGTGATGCACAACATCAACCACGGCGACGAGCTTAGGTTCGACTGGCTGGAGGCGGTGGATATCATCGGCATCTCGGCCTACTATCCCGTTTCGACCCCGGAGGACAACAGCCTTGAAATGATGCGCTCCCGCTGGGCAAAGCAGATCGTCCATGCAGAGGAATGTCACAAGAGGTTCGGCAGACCCGTCATGTTTGCAGAGATAGGCGTAAGAAACGAGCGGGGCTGCACACAGTACCCTTGGGATTTCCACAACCGCCCCGAGATGCCCTGCGACGAGCAGGAGCAGGCGGATTTCTACGAATCCGCTATGGAGGCCAGCTGGGACAAGCCTTGGTTCTGCGGATATTTCTGGTGGGACTGGAAGGCCAAGCTCCCCCCGGAGGAGACCGTCCACGAAAACCGCGATTTCACTATCTGCGGCAAGAAGGCCGAGGAAGTGCTGAAACGGTGGTACACAGGACGGTAAAACGGACGAAGGCTTCAGAAAGACGGCATTGTGCATTGATCACAGGCTGCCGCTTGCCGCAGCACGCGGCTTGATTGGGATACAGATAACAGTAAGGTGGTGAGGATATGGCAGGCAGAAGAGATAAGGACTATCTGATCGACGTTGCAAAGCAGCACAAATACCGCAACCAGTCAGAGGAGTATCAGAGGAAGTATCTCAAATGGCGCACCGATCCGAAAAACCCCTACGGCTACACCTTTATACACGACAGCCGCATCCGCACCTATGTTGACGGCGAGGGCTTCTACGAGGAAACTGCCGTAAGCAGCGAGCGCACCGCGCTGAAAAACTGCTACCGCGTTTTGGGAGCATCACTGCTTATCATGGCAGCCGTGGCATTCGTGAGGTATCTTGTGATGTGGCTGGCTTTCGGGATCGACTTCGGGGGAAGAGCTTATCATTCCGAGATATCAGTGGATAACACCTCTTTAAGCACCGGCGCGGCTTATACGTTGCTTACGCTGAACATACTTGAATATCTGCTGCCGGTAGTGTTCCTGTCGGCATCTACAAGGATGCCGATGAAGATCGCCGTCCCGCTGCGGAAGAGCAAGAACATCTCGTCGGTAAGCTCGGTGGTGATGATGCTGGCCATCATGGCTATCGGCAGAGTGGTGAACAACATCCTTGCTTGGCTGCTGAACATGATAAACATTGATATCCCCTACTACGATTACATCAAGGCGGCCTCTCCCACTGCAGAGATCATATGCAGTCTGGGACAGCACGTTGTTATCGCCGTGCTTATCGAGATCATCCTGCGCGGATATCTGCTGCAGATGCTGCGGCAGTTCGGTGACGAATTTGCAGTAGTTATAACAGCGACAGCCGGCTGCCTGCTGCTTTACGATATCACACAGGCGGGATATATGTTCTGCGTGGGTATTTATACGGGTATAATCACCATACGCTCCGGCTCGATCAAAAACGCCTGCATAATGCGTATCATCGCAAGGTATGTGAATTACATCCTCACCTTTATATCAAGCCTTGTGGGGGATTACTGGGGGTCGGTCATAGGGCTTGTGACCTGCGGGCTGATACTTGCCTCGGCGCTGCTGGTGTATATCAAGCTGAACAAGCGCCGCCGCTGGAGCTTTGACGTAAACAGCGCAGAGACCTCGATCACACGGGGCGAGAAGTATAGGATGATGCTGACGACCCCTTGGTTCTGGTTCTGGCTGATACCTGCGCTGGCAATGTCGGTGCTGCTTATTAGGATAATATGATGAATATGACTAACGACGAGATGTATATGAAAAAGGCGCTGGAGCTTGCTGCAAGAGCTGCCGCCGAGGGCGAGGTGCCGGTGGGTGCAGTGGTGGTGAAAAAGGCCAGCGGCGAGATAGTGGGCGAAGGCTATAACCGGCGGGAAAGCGACCGCTCTCCGCTGGCTCACGCCGAGATCATCGCAATAAGCGAGGCCAGCCGGCGGCTTGGCGGCTGGAGGCTTGTGGATTGCGAGCTGTATGTTACCCTTGAGCCCTGCCCCATGTGTGCGGGAGCAGTCATCAACTCGCGGGTGGAAAGGCTTATCTACGGAGCCTCCGACCCCAAAGCCGGCAGCTGCGGCTCTGTGACGGATCTGTTTTCCTATCCCTATAATCACATCCCGCCCATTGAACGCGGGGTGCTGGCAGAGGAATGCTCAAGGGTACTGACCGATTTTTTCCGGCAGCTGCGGACGAGGAAAAAATGATCTCCTGCGGTGATTGACATTTTCGCGGCAAGAGAGTATAATAATAATATATCAGCAATACTGTGAGGTGAATTAAATGACAGGCAGTGACAGCTGCGACTCGTGCGGGCGACGGCAATGCGTTTCAGACCTATATCATCCCGGAGAGCAGGCTTTGCTGCGTTCTCCTGTTTGCTGATGACATTATATCTGAAAACACAAGGCCAAAGCCCTCGGAGCCGCTTGCTCGGAGGGCTTTTTCGTCCGTTTCAAACAATGTGGAACGGAGTGATAAACTATGAACGAAAATCTGACCGTTGAAAGGCCGGAATATGTTGACGAGATAATCAAGCTTATCAAAGGCAACGATTCCCCAAAGACCCTTTCCGAAAAGCTGGAGGATTACCACGGCAGCGACCTTGCCGATGCTATCGAGCAGCTTTCCTCTGCCGAAAGGAAAAAGCTGTTCCGTATATGCCCTCCGGCACTGGTGGCCGAGGCCTTTGAGTATCTGGACGAGGAGGAGGCCGGCAGCTGCCTCTGTGATATGGATATCAAGCGGGCTGCCGCAGTTATCTCCGGGCTGGAGACCGATACAGCAGCCGCGGTGCTTCACACGGTACCCAAGGACAAACGCCTGCTGATGATTGACGAGCTGCCGGAGGAGGTAAGAAACGAGATCCGCCTTATCGCCTCATTTGACGAGGACGAGATAGGCAGCAGGATGACCACCAACTGCATCGTTATCCGCGAGAACCTGTCGGTCAAGGAGGCAATGAACGAGCTGGTGCGTCAAGCCGAGGAGAACGACAACATCTCCACCATTTTCGTCACCGACGAGAATGAAGAGTTCTTCGGCGCGATAGATCTGAAGGATCTTATAACTGCCCGCAGCACCGTTAAGCTTACCGACCTTATCGCCACAAGCTTTCCCTACGTCTATGCGCAGGAGAGCATCGACGACTGCATCGAAAAGCTGAAGGACTATTCCGAGGACTCAATCCCGGTGTTGGATAACAACAGCAGGCTGCTGGGCGTCATCACCGCCCGAAGCGTCATCGAGGTCGTTGATGACGAAATGGGCGAGGATTATGCCCGTCTTGCAGGTCTGACTGCAGAGGAGGATCTGAACGAGCCCCTGCGGGAAAGCATGAAAAAGCGCCTGCCGTGGCTGCTGGTGCTGCTCGGGCTGGGAATGCTCGTTTCAAGCGTGGTAGGAGTGTTTGAGCAGGTCATCGCGCAGCTCACGATAATCATGGCCTTCCAGTCGCTGATACTGGATATGGCAGGAAACGTGGGAACACAGTCCCTTGCGGTCACTATCCGCGTGCTTATGGACGAAAACCTTACCTTCCGGCAGAAGGCTCACCTTGTCACCAAGGAGATGCGGGTGGGGCTCTGCAACGGAATGCTGCTCGGTGCGGTGTCCTTCCTGTTTGTGGGGCTTTACATCCACATCTTCAAGCATAAGGCTCTCGGCTTTTCCTTTGCGGTGTCCGGCTGTATCGGGGCGTCGCTGATACTGGCTATGCTTATATCCAGCGCGGTTGGAACGCTGATACCGCTGTTCTTCAAGAAGATAAAGATCGACCCCGCCGTTGCCTCCGGCCCGCTGATAACCACCGTCAACGACCTTGTGGCGGTAGTCACCTATTACGGCCTTAGCTGGGTGCTTCTTATCGGAGTGTTCGGCTTCGCCTGACCCGAAAAACAAAGGAGCGTCCTCAGCGCAGGCGCAATAAAGAAGTTTTTATTCCGACACTTCTGCTGTATCACGGCAGAAGTGTCTTTGCGTTACTTAGTGCAGCGCCTGCTAAAAGAAAAAAGAAGAAAGAATAAATAAGAAATAATAATCAAGGTATCG
>JAFSSS010000006.1 GCA_017450925.1 Ruminococcus sp.
TCCAGCTTTTCGTCAGATTGCCTAAATTCGACGCAGGCTTGCTGACGCAAGTCAAGGAGAATTTGGGTAATATGACGGAAAGCTGGCAAGCAGATGATGTGCAGAGGCGTTAGCCGCGGGTCGTGCGGTGTTGCCTTAAAAGCTCCACGGCAGATATGCGGCGCCCACCGCAAGCAGCACCGCCGGGAGCATATTTGCTACTCTAAGGGTCTTTCCCCATACAAGGTTCACGCCCACGCAGAAGATAAGTATCGAGCCTATCAGCGAAAGATAGGCTATCGCGAGGTCGGTCATCACCGGGGAGATAAGCCTTGCCAGCAGAGTGACCGAGCCCTCGAAGATGACTATCGGTATCGCCGAAAAGGCGCTGCCCTTTCCGAGGGTAGAGGTCATCACCATAATGATGATAAAGTCCAGCACCGACTTTACGGCAAGGGTGGAAAAGTCACCGTTTATGCCGTCCTGTATAGCGCCGACTATGGCCATAGCCCCGATGCAGACCGTCAGCGAGGCGGTCACAAAGGCGTTTACGAACTCCTTGTCCCTGCTGTTGCCGGTCTTTCGCTTGAGCCACTCGCCGAAGCGCTCAAAGCCCTTTTCTATGCCGATAAGCTCGCCAATCACAGTGCCTATCGCCAGACACAGCACCACCAGCATTGACTTCCCGCTTACAAGCTTTCCCTCGTCGATGTTCATCATTCCCTGCATAGCGCCGGCTATCGCTATGAACAGCACACTGACGCCGCAGGTCTTATTAAGGGCATCCTGCTGCTCCGGCTTGAAAAGCTTCCCGGCAAAATGCCCGATCACTCCTCCCGCAACGACAGCTCCGCCGTTGATAAGAGTGCCCAAACCGATCATTCCTACACCTGTTTCTCAAAAATAAAAAAGGCCTGTCCTGCACAGTACAGGACAAGACCGTGTCTTGCATATTAACCACCCATATCTGTAGGGAGCCGACACTCCCGCAGCCTTAACGCAGCCTTTACGTCCCTGCTTACTGATGATTTCGGCAAGGCCACTCGCAAGTGAAATTCGGCACCGCCTGCCCTAAGCTGCTCACAGCATACGCAGCTCTCTCTGAAGGGCAATATGACTTAGCTTACTGTACTTGGTCAATGTGTTTGGATATATACAAATGAATTATATCACAGCCCTTTCCCATTTGCAAGAGCCGCAACAGAAAATTTACAACTGCCGCTGCTTACAGGCCGTGCTTGTGCAGCGGATCCCAGAGGTCGTCCTCGTCCTCCTCGTCCTCGATGACGTTGTAGTTTTTCTTCGGATATTTTATCCTATCGTGAAGCTCGTTTATCAGATAGAGCTTGGCCTTGGTGTCTTGAAAGGAAAGGGTCAGCCGGTGACGGGAAAGCTCCGCCTCCGCCTTGGCGGCATCGCCCTTCAGCGAGGGGGCAGCGTCCTCCTTCAGATAAAACACCACTGCTCCCTGCGGGGTCTGCTCGGAGCGCTCGATATCGGAATACATAAGCGTCACGGTGAGATACTTTTTTGAAAGCAGGCTTCCCTGCTTATGCTCGATATGATCGTCATAGATGCGGGTGAAGCATTCGGTGTCGCGGCTCAAAGCGGAAAAGCGGTACAGCAGCAGAGCCACCGCGATATTTGCCGCCGCGATAAGCCAAAGGAGTATCCTCACTATCATCACCGGGACGAATATCCCGACGACCCCGATAACGCAGCCGATGATAAGATTGCGGTAGAGCCCCTTACGCATCTTCCTATGCTCCGCAAGGTCGTTCACGGCCTTCTGCTGCCGCTGGATGCGGTTCAGCTTGGGCGGGTATTCATACAAAAGCATAGCATGACCTCACTTAAAGTTCATTCGTCCCTGCCGGAGGAAAGCTCCTCGCGGAGCCGTTCTATCTCCGCTCTTACCAGCCGTGAGCAGAGCAGCTCCAGCAGCTCAAACACGATAAACGCCCCGACGATAAGCGCCAGCGCAGAGGCAGAGCTGTCCTCACCGCTCCGGGAGGACAGGGCAAGCGCCGCATAGACTATCACCGCGATATTCCCGGGGATAACGTGGATAAAGCCGGTTTTGAGTATCAGCGCCGCCGCCAGGAAAATGACCGAGGGGACGACTATCACCGGGATAATGCTCTCGCAGCTGCGGACAAGCTTCATATACAGAAGAAACAGCAGGAACACCGCCGCATTGGACATTGCTATCCTAACTGCCTTTATCAATTTGCTTTCTGACTGCATGGTTCAGCGCTCCTCTGCTATCAGCGGGAAAAGCTCTTCCGGCCTGTATGCGATGATATCGCAGCCGTTGTCCCGCAGCTCCCCTTCGCCCCGGAAGCCCCAGTCGCAGCCGATGCAGGGCAGACCGGAATTTTTAGCCGTCTGAACGTCAACGCAGCTGTCGCCGATAAACACTGCCTCGCCTGCGGGAACGCCCAGTTCATCCAGTATGCTGTAAACAATATCGGGGGCTGGCTTTGTGGGAACGCCCTCCCGCTTGCCGCGGACGAGGGCGAAAAGCCCGTCGCCGTAGAGCCGTCTTACCACCGTCCGGGAGAACTCGTCCGGCTTGTTGGATGCCACGGCGCAGATCACGCCGGCCTCCTTCAGCCGCTTGACCGTCTCCGGCATACCCTTATAAGGGGCGGTGTGGTCAAAGCAGTGGCTGCCGTAATACTCGTTGAAGAGGGCAAGCAGGCGCTGCACCTCTGCCCCCTCCCGCTTATCCTCCGGGAGAGCCCGCTCGCAGAGCTTGACAGCTCCGTTGCCGACGAACATCCTGTATGCCTCCACCGGATGCGTGGGATAGCCCAGCTTCTCAAGTCCCACATTCACCGCCTCTGCCAAGTCCCGCAGGGAATTGGCAAGGGTGCCGTCAAGGTCAAATACCGCAAGTCTGTACATCTGTTATCAGTCCTCCATTTTCGATTCCAGCAGTGAGGAATAACGGCGTCGGAACTCCTCGAACCGTCCCTCGTCCAGCGCCTCACGGATGCGTTCGGTGAGGGTGTTGTAGAAATAAAGATTGTGCTGGACTGTCAGCCTGCCCGCCAGCTGCTCTCCCGACTTGAACAGGTGCCTTATATACGCCCGGGAGAAATTCCGGCAGGTGGGGCAGTCACATTCCGTATCAAGAGGGCGCTCGTCCAGCTCGTAGCGCTTGTTGGGGATGTGCATAAAGCCGTTCCAGGTGAACACGGTGCCGTGGCGGGCGTTGCGCGAGGGCATGACGCAGTCAAAGAAATCTATCCCCCTTGCCACCGCCTCGATGATGTTCGAGGGAGTTCCCACGCCCATAAGATAGCGGGGCTTATCCTTTGGCATAAAGGGCTCTACCTGCTCGATGACGTGATACATCACCTCGGTGGGCTCGCCCACCGCAAGGCCTCCGATAGCATAGCCGTCAAGCTCCAGCTCGCGGATAGTCTTGATATGCTCGATGCGCAGATCGTCATAGGTGCAGCCTTGATTGATGCCAAAAAGCATCTGATGACGGTTTATAGTCTCCGGCAGGGAATTGAGCCTCGTCATTTCGTTTTTGCATCTCACCAGCCAGCGGGTGGTGCGCTCGCAGGAGGCCTTGGCGTAATCATAGGGGGCGGGGTTCTCGACGCACTCGTCAAAAGCCATTGCTATGGTCGAGGCAAGGTGGGACTGTATCTGCATACTTTCCTCCGGCCCCATGAAGATGCGCTTGCCGTCAACATGGGAGTTGAAGGTCACGCCCTCCTCCTTTATCTTCCGCAGCTTGGCAAGCGAGAACACCTGAAAGCCGCCGCTGTCGGTAAGTATCGGCTTGTGCCAGTTCATGAATTTATGCAGCCCGCCCAGCTTATAAATGATGTCGTCCCCGGGGCGGACGTGCAGGTGATAGGTATTGCAAAGCTCCACCTGTGTTTTAAGCTCGCCCGCAAGGTCAACGGACGATATGCCGCCCTTGATAGCGGCAGAGGTTCCCACATTCATGAACACGGGTGTTTCTATTGTTCCGTGGACGGTCTCGAAGCGTCCGCGGCGGGCAGCGCCCTCGGTCTTTAACAGTGTGAACATATAAACTCCTTATCTCGTGCTGCCCTTGTAAACGCGGCAATCGTCAGCCCAGCGGTTTTTAAGGGTGCATATATACTCAAAGCCGTATTTTTCATACAGCCCGATATGGTCTGTGGAGATATAGACGGCCTCAAAGCCCGCCTCTGCCGCAAGGCTCTTTGCCTTGTCGAGCAGCCGGCCGAAGCATCTGCGTCCCCGGTATTCCGGGAAGGTATAGACAAATCCCACCCACGGGGAAAGGTCGGTGTCGTCGATCTCGTCCCTTTCGCAGAAGGTGCAGAAGGAGACCAGCCGATCACCGTCCGTGAGCAGCAGCAGTCTTGACCACGCCCCCGTCAGTGCGTGGAACCTGCCCTCGTCTATCAGCCGGCAGAGAAAGCCTCCGGCGCTCCAATCGCACTTTCTTAATTGAGACATCCAATGCTCCCGGTCAGGGGATGCGAAGAAATCAACTATCTCCATTTTCGCACCTCAAACGATCAGCATACAGTCACCGAAGGAGAAGAAGCGGTATTTTTCCTCCACGGCGATGCGGTAGGCGTTCAGCGTGTTTTTATATCCCGCAAAGGCGGAAACAAGCATGATGAGCGTGCTTTCCGGCAGGTGGAAGTTGGTGATGAGCCCGTCAAGGACTTTGAACTCATATCCGGGATAGATAAATATGTCGGTATTCCCCTCGCAGGGCTTTATGCAGCCGTAAAGCGAGGCTACGCTCTCAAGCGTGCGGCAGGAGGTGGTGCCTACGGCAATGACCCGCCCGCCGGAGGCCTTGGTCTCGTTTATAAGCTCGGCAGTGCGCGGGGGCAGCTCGTAATGCTCCGAATGCATCTTGTGGTCAAGCACCTTATCCTCCTTGACGGGGCGGAAGGTTCCCAAGCCGACGTGCAGAGTGACGTATGCGATATTGACGCCCATAGCCTCGATATCCTGCATCAGCTCCTTAGTGAAATGCAGTCCCGCCGTGGGTGCGGCTGCCGAGCCGATCTCGTTTGCATAGACCGTCTGATAGCGTTCCTTGTCACGGAGCTTTTCCTTTATGTAGGGCGGCAGCGGCATCTGACCGATCTCGTCAAGCACAGCATAAAGACTGCCCTCGCATTCAAAGCGGGCGATGCGGTTGCCGTCCTCAAGGACATCGGTTATCTCCGCCCGGAGCTTTCCCCCGCCGAAGGAGAAACGGGTTCCCGGCTTTGCCTTTTTGCCGGGGCGGCAGAGTATCTCCCATACCATATTCTCCTTCTGCTCGAGCAGAAGGAACTCGATGAACGAGCCTGTGCCCTCCTTTTCGCCGTAGATACGGGCAGGCAGCACCCGGCTGTCGTTGAGCACCAGCAGGTCACCCTTTTTCAGAAAGCTGCATAGATTATAGAAATGACTGTGCCCCACCTCGCCGCTGCGGCGGTCGAGTATCATCATTCGTGAGGCGCTGCGGGGCTCAACGGGTGTCTGCGCGATAAGCTCCTCGGGAAGCTCGTAATAGAAATCCGAGCGTTTCATGTTTTCGGTGTCAAGCATATATTTCCTCCGTATATCCCGTCAGATGCAGGAAAATGACCTGCTCCTGCAATATGTTCACAAAATTTTTTAAAAATTTTTCTCTGCGGTATTGACAAGCGGGATATTATTTGCTATTATGTATTTTAAGAGATAGAGGCGCGGTCAAGATCAGTAGCGTTTTCCGGCTTTCAGTCAGAGCCACCGGGGCTTATGGGAAACGTGAAAGGCGCGGCCGCCGAAGCACGGGTGTCGGAAGCCCGAAGCTGACCGCTGCTTTAAGAGAGCTTCGGTTGTCATCATACTTATGGTGGAGTGCTATCGGCATAAAGCGGATAAAGCTGTAAATGTGTCAGCATTTCTATTATATTGTATGATGCGCCGGTTTTCAACCGGTTTTTTTATTATCTCTGTAAATTTTATGTTTTGTGCAATTTAACGCCGGATAAACATCACGTTTTGGGTAAAAGGCACATAGAAAGGAAGTTTTGAGAATGAAGAAATTCAAGGTAGGTATCATCGGTGCAACAGGTATGGTAGGTCAGAGGTTCGCTCTGCTGCTCGATAAGCATCCCTGGTTCGATGTCGTGGCTCTTGCAGCTTCTCCGAGAAGCGCCGGCAAGACCTATAAGGAGGCCGCAGGCTCAAAGTGGAAGCTGAAGGATCCCATGCCCGAGTCAATGGCCGATATGATCGTTATGAACGCCGAGGAGGACGTTGAGAAGCTGGCCGCTATGGTGGATTTCTGCTTCTGCGCCGTTGACATGAAGAAGGACGAGATCCGCGCCCTTGAGGAGAGATATGCAAAGGCTGAATGTCCCATCGTTTCCAACAACTCCGCTCACAGATTTACCGATGACGTTCCTATGGTCATTCCCGAGCTGAACCCCGAGCATATCGAGATCATTGCCGATCAGAGAAAGCGCCTCGGCACCAAGAGAGGCTTTATCGCAGTTAAATCCAACTGCTCGCTGCAGAGCTACGTTCCCGCACTGGCTCCCCTTATGGACGAGTACAAGGTGACCAAGGCTCTTGTCTGCACCTATCAAGCTATCTCCGGCGCGGGCAGGACATTTGAGACAATGCCCGAGATCGTGGATAACGTGATCCCCTATATCGGCGGCGAGGAGGAGAAATCCGAGAAGGAGCCTCTGAAGATCTGGGGCAGGATTGAGAACGGAAAGATCGTTCCCGCGACAGAGCCCTCTATCACGGCACAGTGCCTGAGAGTTCCCGTTTCTGACGGACACACCGCTGCCGTATTCGTAAGCTTTGAGAAGAAGCCCACCAAGGAGCAGATTCTCGAGGCATGGAAGAACTTCTCCGGCGTTCCGCAGGAGCTGCAGCTTCCCTCTGCTCCCAAGCAGTTCCTCAACTACTTCACCGAGGACAACAGACCCCAGGCCAAGCTCGACCGTGACCTTGAGGGCGGCATGGCTGTTTCTATCGGCCGTCTCCGCGAGGATACACAGTACGACTATAAGTTCGTATGCCTTTCTCACAACACCCTGAGAGGCGCTGCCGGCGGCGCTGTTCTGCTGGCCGAGCTTTTAGCTGCAAAGGGCTATTTTGACTGATATTCAGGAGGTTTTATACCATGAAAAAGACTATATTCACAGGTGCGGGCGTTGCTATCGCAACTCCGTTCTTTGAGGACGGCTCTATCAACTTTGACGAGCTGGGCCGTCTGATCGACTTCAATATCGACAACGGTACCGATGCTATCATCATCTGCGGCACCACCGGCGAAAGCGCCACCATGTCCGATGAAGAGCATATCGAATGCATCAGGTACGCTGTCGAAAAGACCGCAGGCCGCGTCCCCGTTATCGCAGGCACAGGCTCCAACGACACAAGGTATGCGGTCGAGCTTTCAAAGGAGGCCGAGAAGCTGGGCGCTGACGCTCTGCTGCTGGTAACTCCCTATTACAACAAGGCCTCGCAGAAGGGTCTTGTGGCTCACTACAGGACGATAGCCGAGGCTGTTTCGCTGCCGATAATCGTCTATAGCGTGGCTTCAAGAACAGGCGTGAACATCACTCCCGAGACCTGCGTCGAGCTTTCAAAGATACCCAACATCGTGGCTATCAAGGAGGCCAGCGGCAACATCAGCCAGATCGCACAGATCGCTGCCCTCTGCGGCGACGAGCTGGATATCTATTCCGGCAACGACGACCAGATCATTCCGATCATGGCTCTCGGCGCAAAGGGCGTTATCTCGGTGCTTTCAAACGTTATGCCCTTTGAGACTCACGAGGTGGCTACCCTCTGCCTTGAAAACAATTATCCCGAGGCAAGAGAGAAGATGTGGAAGCTCCAGCAGCTGGCAAAGGATCTGTTCATCGACGTGAACCCCATTCCCGTAAAGCACGCGCTGAACGCTATGGGCTTCAAGGCCGGACCCTGCAGAATGCCTCTCTGTGAGATGAGCGATGCTGCAAAGGAAAAGCTTGAGGGCACCATGAAAAAGCTGGGACTTATCAAGTAAAAACAAGATTCGGGGCGGCGCAGTTCCGCCCCGTTTTCTTAACACGAAAGGATGTCATATATGAAAAAAGTAGTTATCGTCGGCGCCTGCGGACATATGGGCAGAGTTATTGCCGACATAATCAAGGGCAGGGATGACTGCACCGTCACCGCCGGTATCGACAAGGTAGGGGGCGGCGCCGCTTTCCCGATCTATCCCGATTTCAGCGAGCTGACCGAAAAGCCGGATGTCATCATCGACTTCTCTCACCCCTCGGTGCTGGACAGTATGCTGGATTACTGCCTCACAAACGGCGTTCCCGCAGTCATCGCCACCACCGGCTACACCGCCGAGCAGACTGCGAAGATACACAAGGCGGCGGAGCAGATACCCGTGTTCTTCACCTTTAATATGTCTCTCGGCATAAACCTTATGGCCGAGCTTGCAAAGAAGGCAGTGTCTGTCCTCGGCGGACAGTTCGATATCGAGATCGTGGAGAAGCACCATAATCAGAAGCTGGACGCTCCCAGCGGCACGGCTATCATGCTGGCGGACGCTATCAACAGGGAGCTGGACAAGCCCTATACCTACGTCTATGACCGCCACTCCGTAAGAGCAAAGCGCTCGAAAACAGAGATCGGTATGCACTCTATCAGAGGCGGCACTATCGTGGGCGAGCATGAGATCATCTTCGCCGGGCGCGACGAGGTCATCACGCTGAAGCACGAGGCTCACTCAAAATCGGTGTTCGCAGTAGGTGCCGTGAATGCGGCGGTCTTCCTTAGTGACAGGAGCGCCGGTCTCTACGCTATGAGCGATATGCTGGCAGACAAATAAACACAATACGCATCGAAATTGAGATAGCAAAAATATCAGCCGCCGGAGAACGGTATGCTCTCCGGCGGCGTTTGTTTTTTTACGGCTTCGTGATAAACCTGTCTACAGCGCGGATCCACTTATCCGGCTCAAAGCAGGCCGCCTGTGCGTGGGCATAGCCCTCAAAGCAGAGGATCCTTGTCTGCGGATTTACAGACTTCATTTTCAGCGCCGCCCTTTTGGAAACGCTCTCGTTGCCCTTGGTGCCGTGCATGAAGAGCAGCTTCATCCCGCTGTCGTACTTCTTGTATTCAAAATCAGAGAACACACTTTCAAGGATGCGGTCGATCGACTCGTTCTCCATGTTGTCGGCAAGCTTGAAAAAAGCCTCGTGATATCTCTCCGGCAGGAAAGACTGCTTGCAGCTTTCGATGACCTTGGGGTCACGCTGCTTCGTCTTTTCTATGATGCTCCTGTAGCCCTTTTTCATAAAGGATATCAGTATTCCCGGCAGCCTTTTCAGCGGAGCGCCGTCAAGGACGAGATATTCCGTCTTGAAGTCCGCTCTGCCCGCAAGGACAGCGGCGATGCGCCCGCCCATGGATAAGCCGCAAAGAGCGTATATCCTGCCGCCGAAGTTTTTCTGAACGTACTCCGCCAGCTTTTCTGCCTCCCGTTCAACAGAACGGAAGCGGCTGGGCTTGTCCTCGGTGTGGGCATCCAGCTCTGGGATGACCACGAAAAAGTCCTTTGAAAAATGTGCGGCAGCGTCCTCCCATATCTGCCACGGGGTGAGCATACCGTGTATCAGCAGCATCACGGGCTTGCTCCTGTCTCCGAAAGAATGTATAAGCATGGGTTTTCCTCCTTTTCAGACTTCCTTGCCCTCACGGAACATACGCATCATCTCGTTGGTAAGGCTTAAACTGTTCGGCTGGAGAACGATGTCCTCACGGCGGACCCATTCGGCGTATTTCAGCTCGTTCTCGTCCATGCGGATGATGCCCTCGCCCTCGGCCTCGCAGTAAAAGCCCACAAGTATATCCTGCGCCATGCCCCAGGGCTGGGATCTGTAATAGCGGATGTTTTTCACTCTGATGCCTGTCTCCTCCATGACCTCCCGGGCGACGGTCTCCTCAAGCGTTTCGCCGATCTCGGTAAAGCCTGCCACCAGCGCATTGTGAGCATAGCCCCGGCGGTAGCGGGTGATAAGTATGCTGTCGCCCCTTGTCACGCCCACGATGACCGCCGGGTTTATCCGCGGATAGATCACATTCCCGCAGCCGGGACAGCAAAGCGCCCGCTCGGCAGTGCTCAGGTCAAGGGCAGCCCCGCATCTGCCGCAGAAGCGGTTGTCGGAATACCATTTCCAAAGGTGATAGGCTGTGAATGCGGCGAAGATCTCCTTGCCGCCGAAGCTGTCCCGCAGCTGACGGATGCCGTGATACCCGAAGCTCCCGCCGGAGCAGGAATGCTCCGACAGAGCAAGAAAGAACCGCTGCTCGTCCAGCGAGAATGCATAGATGTTCCTTTCGGCAGAGGCCTCCTCCACAGACGGAAATCGCAGCACCTCTCCGCTTGTGTCTGCCAGAAGCCGTCCCTCGCTGTCAAAGCAAAGGAGGCTGTCGCCGCTGCCGGAGGCAAGGGGCTTGTAGCTGTTGTCCAGCCTGCTGGGGAAAATATCCTGTATCATAGGGTCTCTTCCTTTCCGTTTTTGCTGTATTTCCTCCACCAGCGGTCTGTCCGCGGCGGGTCGCCGATGCATACGGTCTCGCACAGGCGCGGAGTGATGACCTCCAGCCCCTGCCTTTCGGCCTCGGCGCAGAACCGCTCCGGTGGATCGTCCCAGCCGTGGTTCGACAGCACAAAGGCTCCCCAGTGGACAGGCATAGCCAGCCGTGCGCCGACTCTTTTTGCCGCACTCACCGACTCCTCGGGATAGAGGTGGCTGTAATGCCAACTGTGGTTGTACTGTCCGCACTCCATAAGTGCAAGGTCAAAGCCGCCGAAGCGTTTTCCTATCTCGTCAAAATGGGCGCCGATGCTGCCGTCGCCGCTGATGAATACGGAGCGGCTGCCCTCCCGGAGGACAAAGGAACACCACTGCACCGTGTTTTGGTCTGTAAGCCCCCGCCCGGAGAAATGCCGTGAGGGGGTGCAGGTTATCTCCGTCCCGCCGACAGCGGCGCTTTCCCACCACCGAAGAGGCGTTATCCTGCCGGCCTCTACGCCCCACCGCAGCAGATGCCTTTCCACTCCCCGGGAGACGATGAACCGCTCCGCTTTCGCGGCAAGGGCTTTGACAGTACCCTTGTCAAGGTGATCGTAGTGATCGTGGGTCAGCAGGACGGCGTCGATATGCGGCAGCTCCGATACCGTCACCGAGGGGTGCGAGAACCGCTCCGGCCCCGCGAACTGCACCGGCGAGGAGCGCCTTGAAAACATGGGGTCGATAAGTATGCTCCTCCCGCCAATATGCAGAAGGACAGAGCTGTGTCCGAACCAAGTCACAAGAAGCTTGTCCGGGCGAGCCGCAGAGAAGTCCGGCCGGCAGACCGGCAGGCTGCATTCCGGCCGCGAGCCGTTTTTTGACACGCGGATATTCTCCGGCAGCCCCCTTTCCTCCCACTCCTTGGGATAGGAAAACCGGGGCAGCCTGTGCCTTCTGACAATCATCCCCGCCGAAAGCAGCGCCCCGGCAGCTATGACCGCTTTTTTCATGCTATCACATCCGTTCACTTGTTGACAGTATTATACCATTTCCCGCCCGGTTTTGCAATACCTCGCAGGCGTTGACAACAGCAGGTCAGCATGATAAAATAAGAGTATAAAACTATATCCCCATTTCGATGTGCGCTGCTGCAAATGACAGTTTGCTGTGCTGTCTGCGAGAGCTACTGGGGAAAACCTTTCTGAAGAAAGGTTTTCCCCAGACCCCTTTCCAAAGACTTCTGACTCTTTTTGGCGAGGGTACCTGCTGTTCCCCAAAAAAGCACTATCTTTAAAGTCTGATGACTTTAGCGGAAATACAGGTACCCTCGCCAAAAAGAATTAAAAGTTTTAGGGAGGGGGTTTGGGGGATGACCCTTTTTCAAAAGGGTCTCCCCCAATAATTTCCGCAGACAGCGCGGCAGGGGCGTCGGATAAGGCGCATCACCATGGAGATACTGAACTGAACGGAGGGGTGCAGTGTGGATATTGAAAAGATCATAGAGGGGCCCTGCCGGGTCATCGACCTGCTGCCGGAGCGTGTGCCGGAGGAGGGCGGAAAGCGTTTTGCAAGGCTGGAAAAATACTGGCTCTCCGGGGCGAGGGTGACCGATCTCCGCCGCAAACAGGCAGACATCATCCTCAAGCTGAACTGCTTCTGCCCCGTCCGCCTAAGCAGCGATTTCGGCAGGACGTTCACCGATGACCCCGCGCCCTATCTGACGGAGAAGCTCATCCTCGGGTGCGTAGGCGTCAAGTCGCTGTATATCGCACTGGTGGAGCAGGAGTGCCTTATAACCCTTGACGGCTATGATATATATATGACCGTTTACGGCGGGGACGCTGCTCTGCTGGAGCTGCTGCAAAGGCTTGCGGCAGCCGAGGGGCTGTTTTTGAGATGACCTGCCGCAATACGGTGCTATTCACTGAAGCGGATGATCTGCTTTTCCGCATCCACCTCTGCATCCACGCCGAAGGGCATTATGCAGCGGGGCATTGAGTGGCCGATGTTTATATTGAACACCACCGGCAGCTCCGGACGGCCGATGACCTCTGTCAGCAGGCGCTTGTATTCCCCGGCATAGGCCTCGTCCATAGGCTTGCCGGCCAGAACGCCGGAGACAGCATCGAACACACCGGTCTCCTTCAGATACAAAAGCGACTGACGGAATTTCTCCGGCGAGGGCTTTTCCTCGCTGGTCTCCAGCAGCAGGATGCGGCCTTTCCAGTCGGCGGCGTCGGGGAAGAGGCGGTATTTTCTGCAAAGCTCCGGCATATCGGCATAGCGGCCGGGATCAAACATATCGAACATGGAGCAGATGCAGCCGCCGAGTATCTTCCCGGAGAATTTGGGCTTGCCCTGCAGAAGCTCAAAGCCGCGGTCGGTGTGGGAGACAAGCGGCACTCCCACCTGTGCCGGAGTGAACTCCTTTCTCTCCTCGTACCACAGGTCGGAGGGGGTTATCGCGCTTATCCTCCCGCAGGTGATAAGCTCACGGAAATACTTTTCGGTATAGGGCAGCATCCCGCTGCTAAGCTCGCATATATCCGACAGGAAGGACTGACCGTAAAATGTAGGCAGACCCACCCTATGGAGCATGAAATGGTTGAGGGTGGTGTCAGAGAAGCCAAGAAAGACCTTGTCCGTCACTGCCGCGGCAAGCTCTCCGCTGTCAAAGAGATACGGTGCCAGACGATAGGTGTCGTCGCCGCCGATAGCGCAGAGTATCATATCCGTTTCCGGGTCGCGGAAAGCCCAAAGAAGATCCTCCGCACGCTTTTCGGGATGCCTGCTGATATAGTCCATGCCCTTTAGGGCATTCGGTGCAAACTTTACGTTAAGCCCGTATCTCTTCAGCCGTTCAAGGCCGATATCCAGCTCAAACCTCACAAAGTCCTCGCCCAGTATGCCAAGGGAAAGGCTGACTATCGTCACCGTCTTTATCATCATTTCGTCCTCCCTGTCGGTTTGTTTTTCAATACCCCGGCCGAAGTGTATCCATTGTCAATTATCAACTGTCAACCACAGCAGCCGTAATATAAGAATTATACCATTTCCCCGGAAGCTTGTCAACGGCGCGGCTGCTCTTTTGTACGAACTGTGAACAAATAGCAAAATGCAAGTTAGCACATGGTAACTCTGAACAATTCCGTTTTGCTGCAAATCGTATTTTTGTATCAGCCTACAAAACATTTTTAAACTTATTGACTTTTGTCTGCGGTTGTGATAAACTAACTTTTGCGGGATAAATGTGTTATTTATAACGTATTAAGGCAACACCGCACGACCCCTGTGCATCAGTATGCGCAACCTCAACTGGCGTTGAGGCACAGCTTTTCGTCAGATTGCCTAAATTCGACGCAGGCTTGCGAGCGAAGTGTGCTTCGCTTTGCGCAACGTCAAGGAGA
>JAFSSS010000043.1 GCA_017450925.1 Ruminococcus sp.
ATTAGCCACTTGTAAAACTCCGCAAACCGCGTATTTACAAGCAATTATTAAGTTTTTATCTACTGAATTTTCTCCGCTTTTGTGGTATAATTTAAGTACGACCAAAAACCACACCGACAAAAGCAGGAGAAAATATCATGCGTGAAAAATGTGTTCAGATTTCCTTTTTCAATACCTATTCCGATATCAACGATTCAATGGAATCCAACAAGTCTGAGCTCGTCAGACTGCTCGAAGAGTATGTTGATATCGAGGCTCTCATTCCCTTCGACTTTTACAGAGCCTATGACCGCCGCACGGGCAGAAAGCGAATAAATCCTCTTGAGAGCTTCATCCGCGCTTTTATCATTCAGCGTCTGCTCGGTATGAAGGAGAACAAGCAGCTTCTCACTTTGCTGACTTTTTCCCCGGAGCTTCGTGATTACTGCGGATTTATCAAACTCCCGGATGAGCCGCAGCTTTCAAGGTTCAAAAAGGATTTCTGTGTATATATCAAGAGAATGTTTGATTCTCTTGTTGACATTACCGAACCGATCTGCAGAGAGATCGATCCTAAAAAGGCTGATTATCTTATCTTTGATACCACCGGCATCGAACCCTATGTCAAGGAAAACAATCCCAAGTTCTTCAATGCCAAGCTCAATTCAGCAAAAAAGCTGTCAAAGAAAACTCCTGACTTTGACCCTTACAAGGGCGTTTACGGGCTGCTTCCCGATGAGGCGGAAGCCTCGCCGTCTGCTAAACAGCAGTACATAAACGGACATTTCTGCTATGCGTTCAAAGCCGCTGTCGTTACCAACGGACTTGGAATTATCAGAGACATTTCATTCTTCGATGATGATTTCAAAGGTGCTCACCCTGAGGTCATCTCGCCTAAAACCGATAATCCCGAAAAGGACAAGGAGATAGGTGACAACGTGGCGTTAAAGCCCGTTCTTTCTGACTTTTTCAAGGCTCATAAAGTCTTTCACTATTCCACTTTTTTAGGTGATTCCGCTTTTGATTCATATGAAACTTACGCTGTGCTGAAAAACGAATTCCATTTTTCGAGAGCCTGCATTCCGCTCAATTCAAGGAACACCGGTTCGGCACACGGAGACTTTAACGAATTTGGAAATCCTGTCTGTCCCAAAACCGGAGAGCAGTTTATCTGTCTTGGTAGATCGGGCGGCAAGAACCGTTCAGAACGTATGAAGTGGGTATGTCCGGGATCCGAAGCAAACGGCACTACACGGCGCTGCACCTGTGATACTCCCTGCACAGCTTCAACCTATGGCAGATGTGTCTACACCTATCCCGAAAAGAATTTCAGACAGTGTCCGGGCATTGCGAGAAATACTGAACACTGGGATAATCTTTACAGACACCGCACGCTTGCCGAGAGAACGATAAACCTTTTCAAAGAAGCCTTCGGTTTAAACTATCTGAAAACGCAAAGCGCTGTATCGGCAAAATTTGATCTGTACCTTGCAGGCTGCACTCAGCTAATCGGAGTTATCCTTGCAGAAGCTATCAATAGATCATCTCTTTTCAGAAGTGTGAGAAAAATCGTTAAGCTCGTTTCCTGTGCTTGAGGGCGGCGGAGTTTTACAATCGGCTATATATGATATCATAATTATCAGCAAATTACAAATACTTATACTGCATATCACAATATGCTTGACAGTAATATCACAAACATGGTATAATAATGCTGACAGGAGGGGTGGATATGGATATCCGTGTGCTTAAATATTTCCTTGCGGTGGCAAGGGAGCAGAGCTTTTCCGTGGCGGCCGAAAGGCTGTATCTTTCGCAGCCGACGCTTTCAAGGCAGCTTCGGGAGCTGGAGGAGGAGCTTGGCAAGCCGCTGCTCGTCCGCAGCAGCAAGGGCGTTTCTCTTACCGAGGAGGGGATGATACTCCGCGCCAGAGCGGAGGAGATCGTTGAGCTTATGGACAAGGCCGAAAAGGAGGTAAAACAGAGCGGTGAGGAGATCAAGGGAATGATCTACATCGGCGCGGGCGAGACCTATGCCGTCAAGCTTATAGCCGATACAGCAGAGCATCTCAGCGCCGAGCATCCCGGGCTGCAGTACAGCCTCTACAGTGCCGACGGCAGCGATGTTTTGGAAAAGCTGGATAAGGGGCTGCTGGATTTCGGCATAGTCTTTCAGAGTGTGGATACGTCGAAATACAACTCCATAGAGCTGCCGCTGAAGGATCGCTTCGGCGTACTGGTGCGCAGCGACTCGCCCCTTGCCAAGAAAAGGACTGTCTCCCTCTCCGACTTGAAGGGGCAGCCTCTTATAATCCCGCGCCAGCCAAATCACAACTCCATGTTCCTTGAGTCTATCGGTATCGACGAGCAGACTGTAAGGGTGGCGGCGCAGTACAACCTTGTCTATAACGGCTCGGTCATGGTGAAGGAGGGCATGGGCTGCTGCATCTGCATCGACAGGATCATCAACGTCACCGGCGACAGCAATATGTGCTTTCTGCCCTTTTCTCCCCCGATAGAGGTGGGCTGCTCCTTCATCTGGAAGCGAAGCGCGGTATTCTCAAAGGCCGCCGAAAGGTTTCTTGAGCAGTTCATCCGGGACATAAACGAATAGTTGATAGTTGATAATGGATAGTTGATAATGAAAGGAGCGCCCAACGGGCGCTCCTTCATTATCCATTATCAACTATCAGCTTTCAAATAAGGCAACACCGCACGACCTCTGCACATCATCTGCTTGCCAGCTTTCCGTCATATTACCCAAATTCTCCTTGACGTTGCGCAAAGCGAAGCATACTTCGCTCGCAAGCCTGCGTCGAATTTAGGCAATCTGACGAAAATCTGTGCCTCAACGCCAGTTGAGGTTGCGCATCTGATGCACAGGGGTCGTGCGGTGTTGCCTTAAATCAGCAATGCAGATCAGAATAAGAATAAAGGCAGCACCGCTTTTGCAGGGTGCTGCCTTTGTGATTTTACCGTTTTTTGTAGAGCAGCAGCTCGGGAGCCTCGCCGTTCTTTTCGTAGGTGCAGACAAGAATGAACTCCATATTCGCCAGCACCCCGAAGCAGCGGTCTCCGCCGAACTCGCTTTCAAGCTGATTGCCGAGATAGGTGGCGCTGTCGTCAAGGAATTTCACGCTGTCCCCATTCGGCAGCCTGTAGGGCAGATTTACATAGCTGCCCACAAGGGCGTTGAGCCTTTCGACCTTTGGCATACCCTCGATGCCCAGCGCGTTGATCTCGTCAATAAGCGTCTGCTTGAACCTCTCGAACTCGCCGCCGTCTGAAAGCTGCTCGAAGCGCTTCCAGTGATCAAGCTGCGGGAGCGAGGCGTGAAGATATTCTCTGACCTCCTGCTCTGAATGCTCGGCGCTGACCATGTTCTTCACGCAGACCTCGATCAGATCATTCATATCGCTGTACATGAACCTGCCGTCTGCATAGCACCATTTGCAGTAGTCCCCGTTGGGAGAGCCGTCCTTTTCGCGGCTGATGATGCCCTCCTCCAGCGGCATACCGCAGCACTGGCAGACCGTGCTTCTCGGAACGCCCAGCAGAGTGTTGATCGACACATCGAACAGCTCGGAAAGCAGCTTGAGGGTCTCTGTGTTCGGGACAGTCTCGCCTGTCTCCCAGCGGCTGACCGCCTGTCTGGTGACAAATATCCTTTCGGCCAGCTCCTCCTGTGACATACCGTGTTTTGTGCGAAGCTCCTGTATCACTGATTTGGTTTGCATATCATCACCTCACCTTTATGATACCATATATCGGTGCAATATGCAAGCAACTGTCTGTTGCCGCCGCACTCACAGCGCAGTCGCTTTGTATCACATACTTGCCTTCAGTATCTTGACGACCTCGTCACGGTCCAGCACCTTATAGCCGCCGGTGAGTATCAGCGTGCCGTCCGCGATGCCCTCGATCATGTCCTCGGTGGCTCCAAGCTCGGATATCTTCATCACGAGCCCCAGCTCCTTCATCCAGCTTTCCATAGCGTCAAGGCCGGCATTTGCCAGCTGCTCGTCGCTCCTGCCCTCGGCGGAGATGCCCCATACCTCCTTGGCGAAGCGGGCGAACTTTTTCAGCCCGTAGGGCATGATATAACGGTAGTAGGGCAGCGATACGGCAGCCAGCGTCATGCCGTGGGTGGCATCGGTATAGGCGCCAACCGACTGACCCAGCATATGGACCATCCAGTCGGTGGATTTGCCCCGTGATACCAGCGTGTTCAGCGCCCATGTGGCTGTCCACATTATGTTGGAGCGAGCCTCGTAGTTCTGGGGGTCATTAACGGCGATGCGGCTGGAATGGATAAGGCTGCGCATCAGTCCCTCGCTGATGTAGTCGGAGGTGTTGTCATCCTCGCCGGAGAAATACTGTTCGCAGATGTGGTTCATGATGTCGTAGATACCGGCTGTCATCTGATACTTGGGAAGGGTCATGGTGTGGCGCGGATTGAGGATCGAGAACTTCGGCATTACCTCGTCACCGAAAACATGACCGATCTTGAGATGCTGCTCGTGGTTGGTGATGACTGCTCCGCCGTTCATCTCCGAGCCGGTGCCTGCCATAGTAAGGATGCATCCCACGGGAACGATCTTGCAGTCCGGCTCCTCAAAGCGGATGTAGTATTTGTCCCACGGGTCGTCATCGCAGTGAACAGAGACAGAAACTGCCTTTGAGTAGTCGCATACCGAACCGCCGCCCACCGCAAGGATGAAGTCGGCGCTGCACTCGCGGGCGGTCTTGACACCCTCCCTAAGCTTATCGACTGTCGGGTTGGGCATAACGCCGGCGACCTCTGACACATTCTTTCCGCACTCCTTTAAAACGGCGATGATCTCGTCATACAGTCCGCTTTTCTTAATGGAGCCGCCTCCATAGACCAGCAGAACGCTGCTGCCGTAATGTGCCAGCTCGTCCTTCAGAAAGCTAAGAGAGTCCTCGCCGAAATAGAGCTTTGTGGGGTTGTGATAGCTGAAATTTCCTAACATGGTTTTTCCTCCTTATGCATAAAGGCTACACCGCGCAACCCGCGGCTAACGCCTCTGTGCGGTGTTGCCTAAATTGATCTTATAGCCTTAGCCGGGTCGCCCACCGCGACCGTATCTGCCGGCACGTCCTTAGTGACCACGGAGCCGGCGCCGATAACGGCGTTGTCGCCTATGGTCACCCCCGGCAGGATGATGCTGCCGGAGCCTATCCAAACGCCTCTTCCGATATGGACGGGGGCGGGGATAAGGTCGCCCCGCTCCTCCGGGAGCAGGCCGTGGTTCAGAGTGGCGATAACGGTGTTGTGGCCTATCAGACAGCCGTCCCCGATGAATATCCCGCCTTGATCTTGAAATTTGCAGCCGGCGTTGATGAACACGCCCCTGCCGATGTGGATGTTCACGCCGCAGTCGGTATAGAAGGGCGGGAAGAGCCCAAAGCGGTCGTCCAGCTCTTGACAGATAAGCTCTGACATAAGCCTGCGCAGCTCCGGGGGTTCGTGATAGCTGCCGTTGATCTCCGCCGTAAGGCGCAGCGCCCGCTGGCTCAGCTCGTGCATTTTAAGGTGAGCGTCCCCGCCGCATTTGGCCTTGCTGCTGCTGTTCATGATACTGATAAATTCCTCGTTGGACATTTTACCGGCTCCTTTTTGTTTTGATCCCACTTGTTTCAACGCACAATGCACAACAGAAGTGTGATCTGCTTTATGCTTATATTATATCACATTTGACAGACGATTACAAATACCTATTTTCTATCCGGCACTATGCTTTTTTCAAATACCGCAGCTTAGGCGTTTCATGACGAAAATCCAGCGTTGCATACTATATGTACAAACAGTGAAATTTGAGAAAAACCTATTGACAAGGTAGGAATTATGTGGTATCATATGGATAATTCATACTGACGTGATAGGAATTAGAGGGTACAGCCCCCAAGGAGAGGACATGGATAACAGCATAAAATACAGCGGAAACTTCGGTCTTGAGCGTGAAACGCTAAGAGTGGACAGTCAAGGCAGACTGGCACAGACCTTTCATCCCTTCGGAGATGACAGCCATATCACCCGGGATTTTTGTGAAAACCAGGTGGAGCTTATCACCCCCGTCTGCAGCAGCATCGACGAGGCGGCGGCATCGCTTGCGGAGCTTGACAGGCGCACCAACGAGGTCATCTCAAGGCAGGGCGAGCGGCTTTGGCTCTACAGCAACCCGCCCGGCATCCGGGACGAGGACGAGATACCCATAGCGCAGTTCACGGGGATGCTCGCCTCAAAGAAGAATTACCGCATCGCTTTGCAGTACCGCTACGGAAAAAGGCTGATGCTGCTTTCCGGCGTGCATTTCAATTTTTCGTTCACCGATAGGTGGCTGCAAGAAAAATACGGCTCCGAGGCAGCGGAGCAGGAGTTCCGAAACAGGCTCTATATGCGGCTCTACAGGCAGCTTATGCGTCACAGCTGGCTGCTGGTGCTGCTGACGGCTGCCAGCGCCTACTACGATCTTTCCTTTGACGAGGACGGGGCAGAGGGCGCAGTCAGAGGGCGGTATGCATCCCTGCGCAACAGCGAGCGGGGCTACTGGAACCATTTCGTCCCGGTGCTGGATCACACCGATCTGGAAAGCTTTTGCCTTGGGATAATGGAGTACATAAATAAGAGCATACTGTTTTCGGTCAGTGAGCTTTATATGCCGGTGCGGCTGAAGCCAAAGGGCCTCAACAGCATCGAAAATCTTGCTGAAAACGGCGTTGACCATATCGAGCTAAGGATGTTCGACCTTGTGCCGGATGCGCCGCAGGGCATCAATGTGCGGGATCTGAAATTCGCACATCTGCTGATGCTCTGGCTGCTGGAGCAGCCGGATGCACCGTTCACGGAGGAAGAGCAGTACGAGGCCGTAAGAAAGCATCAGACGGCGGCGCTTTATGATACTCCGCCGGAGCTGAAGGAGCAGGCTGACGCGATACTTGCCAAAATGTCGGAGCATTTCTCCGGCGATGCCTATGCGAGTGAGCTGATCGCCTACGAGCAGGAAAAGCTTGCAGCCGACCGGGGCAGCAGGTTCATCAACTACTACGAGCTGTAAGGGAGTGAGGAAAAATGTGCGAACTGTTCGGCTTCTCCGGAGCAAAGCCCGCAGACCTCACCGGGCAGCTGCAGACATTTTTTTCCCACAGCGAGACCAATCCTCACGGCTGGGGGATGATGTACCAAAGCGGGGAAAGGTTGACCGTAAGGTCGGCGGAAAAGGCCGCAGAAAGCCTTGTGCTGCCGGCTCTGCTGAAGGAGCTTCCGCCGCAGAGGGCCATGCTTGCGCATATCCGCTATGCCACGGTTGGAAGAGTACGCGAAGAGAACTGCCACCCCTTTACAGCCGCGGACATCACCGGCCGAGAGTGGACGCTTATCCATAACGGCACCATATACTCCGGCGGCGACACCTACAGGTACTATAAGCAGCAGTCCGGCGACACCGATTCGGAGCGGCTGTTTCTGGCCTTTATGGACAGACTCAACGAGCGCCTTTCAAAAGGAGGGCTGACGGAGCGGGAGCGTTTCACGCTCGTGAACGGTTTCGTGACGGAGCATTCCCCCCGGAACAAGCTGAACCTGCTGCTCTGGGACGGCGAGCTGCTCTACGCTCACAAGAACCTGCGCAACACACTAAGCTTCAAGCGCCTTGACGAGGGCGTGCTTATCGCCACCGTCCCCCTTGACAGCGAGGGGTGGATACCCTTTCCGCTGGCACAGCTTATCGCCTACAAAAACGGCCGCGAGGCCTACCGCGGCGAGCGGCACAAGGGCGTGTTCGTCCCGACGCTGGAATACATTACTGCACTGGATGCTATGAATATATGAAAGGAAGAAAGCAATGTCACAGTTATTGGAAATAAGAGGCCTAAGGGTCTCGGCCGAGGACAAGGAGCTGCTCCACGGCATAGAGCTTACAGTCGGAGAGGGCGAGACGCACGTCCTTATGGGGCCTAACGGCGCCGGAAAATCCACCCTCGGCAGCACCGTAATGGGCAGCCCGGAGTACAGCATCACCGGCGGCAGCATCATATTTGACGGCGCTGACATCACAGAGGAGTCCGCCGACAAGCGTGCCCGCCGGGGGATATTCCTGTCCTTCCAGGACCCGGTGGAGATACCCGGCATAACCCTTTCGGAGTTCATGCGAAACGCTGTCGAGCAGCGGGAGGGCAAGCGGGTCAAGCTGTTTGAACACAAGAAAAAGCTGGCAGAGGCTATGTCCCTGCTGGGAATGGATCCCTCCTATGCTGACAGAGAGCTGAATGTGGGCTTCTCCGGCGGCGAGAAGAAAAAGGCCGAGATACTCCAGCTGCTGATGCTCCGTCCCCGGCTGGCGATACTGGACGAGACCGACTCCGGGCTGGATGTGGATGCTGTCAAGACCGTGTCAAAGGGCATCAGCGAGTTCAAGAAGAGTGTGGGCGGCTCGCTGATAATCATCACCCACAACGCCGCTATCTTGGGCGAGCTTCATGCCGACAAGACCCACATCCTTGCCGACGGCAGGATAGCCCGGGAGGGCAGCGGAGAGCTTGCCTATGAAGTGCTGGAAAACGGATTTGAGAAATATCTCTGCGAGGTATAAATAAATGAAACAGAAAACACAGGTAGGAGACATCGACCGCTCCCTTTACGATTTCCGCTATGAAGAGGACGAGGCGGATTTTCTTGAGGGCGGTCTGACCCCGGAGATCGTCCGGGAGATCTCAAGAGAGAAGAATGACCCGGCGTGGATGCTGCAGTTCCGGCTCAAGGCGCTGGAGATATTTCAGCGCAAGCCGATGACAGAATGGGGCGCATCTGTCGAAGGGCTTGACATCGACAGGATAGTGACCTACATCCGGCCGAAGAGCCGCATGAATACCGACTGGGACAACGTCCCCAAGGATGTCCGCGAAACATTTGAAAGGCTGGGCATCCCGCAGGCGGAGCGCGAGAGCCTTGCAGGGGTGGGAGCCCAGTACGACTCGGAGCTTGTTTATCACAACGTCCGCAAGGAGGCGGAGGATGCCGGAGTGGTCTATACCGACCTTGAAAGCGCTATGCACGACGAGCGCTATGCGGAAATGATCCGCAGCCACTTCATGAAGCTCGTACCGCCCACAGACCACAAGTTCGCAGCGCTCCACGGGGCGGTATGGTCGGGCGGTTCATTCGTCTATGTGCCGGAGGGCGTAAGGCTGGAGATACCGCTGCAGTCCTATTTCCGGCTCAACGCCAGAGGGGCAGGGCAGTTCGAGCATACTCTGATAATACTGGAAAGAAACAGCTATCTCCATTTCATCGAGGGCTGTTCGGCTCCCAAATACTACGAGGCCGGCCTTCATGCGGGCTGCGTTGAGCTTTATGTGGGCGAGGGGGCTCACCTGCGCTATTCCACGGTGGAGAACTGGTCGAAGAATATGTACAACCTCAACACCAAAAGAGCGTTAGTCCAGAAAAACGGACGCATAGAATGGGTGTCCGGCAGCTTCGGCTCCCATGTGAGCTATCTCTATCCCATGAGTATATTAAACGGAGAAAAGGCATCGGCCGAATTCACGGGCATCACCTTTGCAGGCGAGGGGCAGGACCTTGACACGGGGGCGAAGATCGTCCACAACGCGCCGGACACCTACTCCTGCATCAACACGAAGTCTATAAGCAAGTCCGGCGGGAAAAGCACCTTCCGCAGCGCCGTAACGGTGAACGAGAACGCGGCGGGGTCAAAAAGCACTGTAAGCTGTGAGTCGCTGATGCTCGACAGCATATCCCGGTCGGACACGGTGCCGGTCATCGACGTAAAGACCGATAAATGCGATGTCGGGCACGAGGCGAAGATCGGCCGCATAAGCGACGAGGCAATATTCTACCTCACTTCCCGCGGCCTTTCGGAGGAGGATGCCCGGGCGATGATCGTCCGGGGCTTTGCCGAAAACGTCTCAAAGGAGCTGCCGCTGGAATACGCGGTGGAGATGAACAATCTGATCGGTCTTGAGATGCAGGGAAGCATCGGATAGGAGGATGAAAAATGGAAAACACTAAGCTGAACATTCTTCCTGTTCCCACGTTTTCAAGCATAGGAGTGAATTATGTTCTGCGGGATGTATCAGAATATGAAACCGAAAGCATCACCGTCCGCGAGGGCGGCAGCAACGAGGCTGTCCGCTTTTTTGAGGACGGCCAAGTCCCGTTTCACAGGACGGATGTCACCGTTTCGGCCGGAGGGCGGCTGAAGCTGGTGCAGGTGTTCACAGCAAAGCAGCCGACCGCTTCGGCTCTTAACGTCACCCTCGGCGACCGCGCCGCCTTCGAGCTTGTGCAGCTCTATATCGGCGGCAGCGACACCGTCAGCGAGATAAAGACCGCCCTTAGCGGCACAGGTGCAGAATTCCGGGCGGAGATAGGCTGCGCCCTAAGCGGCAGGGATAACCTTGATATCAACCTTATCGCCGACCATACCGGTCTCAGGACGACCTCGGAAATACATATAGGAGCAGTGCTTCGGGGACAGGCGTCAAAGACCTTCAAGGGGACTATTGACTTCAAAAAGGGAGCCTCCGGCGCTAAGGGAAACGAGCGTGAGGACGCGCTTTTGCTGGATAGCAGGGTAAGAAATCGGACAGTTCCCGTTATCCTCTGCGAGGAGGAGGACGTGGAGGGCAACCACGGCGCTACAGTCGGCAGGCTGGACGGCGGGCAGGTGTTCTACCTTGCCTCGCGGGGGCTTCCCGAGGAACGAATATACGAGCTTGCCGCCCGTGCAAAGCTTTCAAGGGCGATAGGCAGGGTATCCGACAGAGAAGCAGTCCGCCGGATATACAGCGCTCTCGGGTGGGGTGATGAAGATGAATAAGGCCGGTCTTAAAGCCGATTTCCCGGTGTTCGAGGCCTATCCCGGGCTGGTGTATCTTGACAGCGCCGCCACCGTGCAGAAGCCCTATCCCGTGCTGGAGGCAGTCAGAAAATACTACTGTGAGGAAAACGCCAACCCTCTCCGGGGACTGTACGAGCTTAGCGTAAAGGCTACCGAGGCCTATGAAAATGCCCGGGAGGCAGTTCGCAGGTTCATCGGCGCGAAAAGCAGCCGGGAGATAATCTTCACCCGCAACGCCACCGAAAGCCTCAACCTTATCGCCTACTGCTGGGGCAGGGCAAATCTCCGGGAGGGGGACGAGCTGCTCGTTTCCGTTTCGGAGCATCACTCCGACCTGCTGCCCTGGCAGCAGCTTGCCCGGGAGAAAAAGGCCGTGCTGAAATATCTTGAATGCGATAAGCAGGGCAAATACACCGCCGATGCTCTGAAGGCCGCCCTTACTCCGAGGACGAGGCTCTTTGCGATAGCGCAGGTATCAAACGTCATCGGCAGGGAAAACCCGGTGAAGCAGTTTGCGGAGATATGTCACGCCAACGGCACGCTGATAGTCTGCGACGGCGCACAGAGCGTTCCGCATATGCCGGTGGATGTGCAGGCTCTCGGCGTTGACTTTCTGGCCTTTTCGGGGCATAAGATGTATGCCCCTATGGGCATAGGCGTCCTTTACGGGCGGGAGGAGCTGCTTGAGGAGATGCCGCCCTTTCTTTCCGGCGGCGAGATGATCGAGTACGTCACCCGCGAGAGCGCCACCTTTGCGGAGCTGCCCCATAAGTTCGAGGCGGGAACGGTGAACGCGGGAGGTGCCGCAGGTCTTGCGGCGGCTGTCGGCTATCTTGAAGGCATCGGCCTTGACGAGGCAGAACGCCGAGAGAGCGAGCTTACGGCTTTAGCCCTTGAGGAAATGAAGCGCATCCCGCACATTCACATCATAGGCTCTGACCGTCCGGAGGAGCATAAGGGCATAATCTCCTTTACGGTGGACGACGTTCATCCCCACGATGTGGCGGCGGTATTCGACGCGGACGGCATTGCGATACGGGCGGGGCATCACTGCGCCCAGCCCCTGCATCAGTATCTCGGCGTGCAGTCCTCGGCGCGGCTAAGTCTTGCATTCTACAACGACGAGGACGACATCAGACGCTTTACAGACACACTGAAAACAGTAAGGAGGCGAATGGGCTTTGGCGGATAATATCTACAATGAGGTGCTTATAGATCACAATCTGCATCCTGTGCATCTTCATGAAATGCCCTGTGCTACCTGTTCACAGGCGGGACTGAACCCCACCTGCGGCGACCAGCTCACACTGAATCTGAAAATCGAGGACGGGGTCATCTCCGACGGCTCCTATACCGGAGTCGGCTGCGCGATCTCCAACGCTTCGGCGGACATCATGCTTGACCTTGTCATCGGCAGGCCGGTGGAGGAGGCAAAGCATCTAAGCGAGCTGTTCGCTAAAATGATAAAGGGCAGCATCACCGACCCGGAGCTTGAGGAGCTTGAGGAGGCCGGAGCCTTACAGAACATCTCAAAAATGCCCGCAAGGGTAAAATGCGCCACCCTTGGCTGGAAAACGCTCGACAAGCTGCTTGAAAACAGCTGATGAGCGGTGAATGCTGCGTAATGAAAAAGAAGGAGTGCGTCCTCTCAGCGCAGGCGCAATAAAGAAGTTTTTATTCCGACACTTCTGCTGTATCACGGCAGAAGTGTCTTTGCGTTACTTAGTGCAGCGCCTGCTAAAAGAAAAAAGAAGAAAGAATAAATAAGAAATAATAATCAAGGTATCG
>JAFSSS010000044.1 GCA_017450925.1 Ruminococcus sp.
CGACCCGCGGCTAACGCCTCTGCACATCATCTGCTTGCCAGCTTTCCGTCATATTACCCAAATTCTCCTTGACGTTGCGTAAAGCGAAGTGAACTTCGCTTGCAAGCCTGCGTCGAATTTAGGCAATCTGACGAAAAGCTGTGCCTCAACGCCAGTTGAGGTTGCGCATACTGATGCACAGGGGTCGTGCGGTGTTGCCTTAACGGCCTCGATCTTCAGCACCTCAAAGCCCTCCTCAAACAGCAGCGCCGTCACGGCTTTCAGCGCCTCGGTCATGAAACCTCTGCCCCAGTAGGCTTTCCCGGAGCAGTAGCCTATCACCGGCATACCCTCGTCATAGCCAACCACGTCGATTATTCCGATCAGCTCTCCGGTGTCACCAAGCTCGATGCCCCAACGGTAACAGTCCGATTTCTTGTACTCGTTCATGATAAAGCTCACATAGGCCTCGGTGTCGCTGATGCTTTGGTGAGTGTTCCAGCTGACGAAGCGCGAGACCTCGGGGTCGCTTGCCCAGCAGCTGAAGATGCGCGGCGTATCGGCCTCAGTTATGTATCTTAGGTGCAGGCGGGGCGTGAACAGTTCCTTCATGCGAAGCACCTCCTGTCCGTTTTTTCGTACTTATACGTTAAATCTGAACAGAACGATATCTCCGTCCTGCATGACATACTCCTTGCCCTCGGAGCGGACGAGCCCCTTTTCCTTGGCGGCGTTCATCGAGCCGCAGGACATAAGGTCATCAAAGGCCACGACCTCCGCGCGGATAAAGCCCTTTTCAAAATCGGAGTGTATCTTTCCGGCGGCTTGAGGCGCCTTGGTGCCCTTTTTGATAGTCCACGCCCTTACCTCCGGCTGACCCGCCGTCAGATAAGAGATAAGCCCCAGCAGAGCATAGCCCTCCTTGATGATACGGTTAAGGCCGCTGGTCTCGAGACCCAGCTCCTCAAGGAACATAGCCTTGTCCTCGTCGGACATATCCGCGATCTCCGCCTCGATCTGGGCGCAGATCGGGAACACGGCGCTGCCGTCGTTTTTGGCGATCTCGCAGACGGCCTTATAATGCTCGTTTGTGTCGATGTTATTGGTAAAATCCGCCTCGGAGAGATTGGCGGCATAGATGACGGGCTTGAGGGACAGCAGCGGTGTTTCCTTCAGCAGCTCCAGCTCGTCCTCGGTCATGGGGAATGCGCGTGCCGGCTTACCCTCCTCGAGGTGCGCCTTAAGCCTTTCAAGGAACTCGACGGCCGAGGCAAGGCTCTTATCGCCCTTCATAGCCTTTTTGGTACGGTCAAGCTTGCGCTCGATCAGCTCCACATCCGCAAAGACCAGCTCAAGGTCGATAGTCTCGATATCCCTTTTCGGGTTTATGCTGCCGTCAACGTGGACGATATTATCGTCCTCAAAGCAGCGCACGACATGGACGATAGCATCCACCTCACGGATATTGGCAAGGAACTTATTTCCGAGACCCTCGCCCTTTGAAGCGCCCTTAACAAGTCCTGCGATATCGACGAACTCAAGCGTCGCCGGGGTAAACTTGACCGGGTTATACATATCCCTAAGCTTTTCGAGTCTTTCATCGGGGACAGACACGATGCCCACATTCGGCTCGATAGTACAGAACGGATAATTGGCGCTCTCCGCGCCGGCGTTTGTCAGCGCATTGAACAGAGTGGATTTGCCTACATTCGGCAGGCCTACCATACCTAACTTCATCAAAAATCAACCTTTCAAGAATGGATTAATTATATTGGACACGCTTTGCGTCTGTTGCTTTATTTCGTTTCGTGACGGGCGTTGTTCATCGCCTACCTGTGCTATAACGCGGTTTGCTATGGGACGGAAAATCGCTGGCGCTCTTTCCTGCTTTTGCCTGCTCTTTCCTGCTTGCGCAATAATGTGGTTTGCTATGGGACGGAAAATCGCTAACGCTCTTTCCTGCTTTTGCCTGCTCTTTCCTGCTTGCGCTATAACGCGGTTTGCTATGGGACGGAAAATCGCTGGCGCTCTTTCCTGCGAGTGCAGGAGGACTACTTTTTTCGGCGCTGCATTTGGGTTGTCCCCGTTACTGTGGATGCGGTTTTCTGCTTTTATGCCCTACTGTTTACATTGTGCAGCGCCGGTCGTCGCTACGCGCCGAATGGGGCTCTGCCCCAAACCCCGCAAGGGCTCTGCCCTTGACCCGCTGGGGCTCTGCCCCCGTCCCCGCCAGGGCTACCGCGCCCTGGACTGCGGAATTCGCTTCGCGTTTGGGTTTACTACTTTGTTCGTCCCGCCGACAGTCTATCTTTGCCGCCCGCACACACTTCCAGTCGGCGGCGTTGGGTGCAGGGGCACGCCCCTGTCGCCCCTGCTTCAAAATGAATATGTCCCGCTTTCATCGTCCAGCTGCGAGTCCTCTTCATCACGGTACTGCAGATCATCATCATAGTAATCGTCAAAATCATAGTCGCAGTAGTCAAAGCCCTCTCGCTCGTCATGTGCCTTCTTCCGCGGCGCAAGATACCTCTTCCCAAGTATCACTCCCACCGCCCCGAGTATAACTCCCGTCAGCAGACTCGCCAGCATTGCCCACCAGTTCAGCTTGCAGTTCTTGTTTTCCATATGTTTTCCTCCTTTGTCAGTGTCTGTCATTCCGCCGATTTCAGCGATTCTACCATGTCTATCCTCCGCAGCTTGAAGTGCAGCGCAAGGTTCACCGTGAATGCAAACAAAACAGTGAACAGCCCTCCGAATATGTACGCCCACCAGATAAGCTCACGGTTGAAAAGCACTACATCTACCTCCGCCGTTATAACCACAAAATAGTGCAGCAGCTTCCCCAGCCCTACGCCCACCGCAATGCCAAGCACCGTCGAGATTATGTTCTCGCGGTAAATGTATGCCGAGGTCTCTCCGTCAAAAAAGCCCAGTACCTTTATGGTCGCTATCTCCCGCACGCGCTCTGTGATGTTGATGTTCGCCAGATTGTAAAGCACGATCACCGCCAAAAGCCCCGCGCAGAATATCAGCAGCAGAACTATCGAGTCCAGACTGTCCAGTGAGGTCAGAAAGCTTTTCGCCGATGCCCCCTTCAGACTGATGCCCAAAAACTGCTTGTCTGCCACGACCCGCTGCTTGAAATTTTCCTCGCTGCTGCCGTCAAGCGTCAGATATGCCGACTTATATACCGCCTCACTGCCGAATATCTTCCGATAGCATTCCGGCGAGATATAAACATAGTGCATAGCGTAGTTCTTCACCACGCCGTCGATCCTGACGCTCACCTCGTCCCTGTCCGGCAGCTTCAGACTTATGCTGTCCCCTGCCTTAAGACCCATTAGCATTGACAGCTTCTCCGTGATAAGCGCTCCGCTGCCGATAGAGGTCTCCTCACCGTCCAGCGTTTCCAGCTTTACAAACCGGTCGAACCCCTCTGTTATCTCCGGCACCACAAGGTTCACGCTCTGTGTCACGCCGTTATTGGTGGAGTCACAGCTTTCATGCGAAAACAGCACCGAGCCGGTGACCTCCTCCATGCCGTCCAGAGTTTCCAGCGCCCTGCGGGATGCCGCGTTGTCCTCCGAATTGAGTACTACCGCCGCATCGTATTTCATTATCTCGTCAAACTGTCTTGTTACTATCGTGCTTATGGAATGCTTGAGTGCAAACCCGGTGATTATCAGCGCCGTACACCCTGCCACGCCTGCCACAGTCATGAAAAACCGCTTCTTGTATCTAAGCAGGTTCCGCACTGTCACCTTCATCAAAAAGCTAAGCCTGTTCCAGATGAACCCGACTCTTTCCAGCAGCACCCTCCGTCCCGAGGCGGGGGGCTTTGGACGCATCAGCTGCGAGGGCTGGCTGCGAAGTGTTTTCAGACTTGCATACATCACGGCCGAGCCTGTACACAGCATTGCAGCCAGCATACAGCCCACGAGATACATCGGCCTGAATGGTGTATTTATCTCCGGGATATTGTACAGTATCTTATAGCTGTCATATATGATCGCCGGGAAAACCTGCAGACCTATGACAGTCCCGATCACACTTCCGAGAACGGAGGCCGCAAAAGCATAGAACAGATACTTTGAAACGATCTGCCCTGCCGAATAGCCCAGCGCCTTATAGGTGCCGATAGTCGTGCGCTGCTCGTCGATCATCCTTGTCATGGTGGTAAGGGTCACCAGTGCCGCTATCAGCAGAAAGAACGCCGGGAACACCTTTGATATAGCGTCGATCTTCTCCGCATCGTTTTCAAAGCCGGCATAGTCCGTCAGCGAAAAGCGATCGCTCTCGTATATCTTCAGCTCAGCGGTCTCCGCGAGCTTTTCCCTTGCCGTCTCCAGCTCTGCCTTTGAGTCAAGGTACTGCTGCCGGTATTTTTCCTTTGCCTCTCCGCCCTTGATAATATCCTCGAGCATACCGAGCTGCTGTTCGGCCTTAGCAAGCTGTGCCTGTGCCAAAAAGGCGGCGACGCTGTTCTTGTCGTCAAGTGCGTCATAAGCTGCTTTGCCCTTTTCGTATTCCGCCTTAGCGGAGTCATACATTGTCTTAGCGTCGTCCGAGCTTAATGTCAGCAGGCTTTCGAGTGTCAGAAGCCCTTTCTCGCCGTCGGAGATCTTCTTCTCCGCGTCCGAGACAAGCTTATCATACCGCGTCTGAACGCTCTCCCTAAAAGCCCTTGAGGCCTCACGCTTTTTATCATTCACTGCCTCCCGGTACTCCTCCGAGAACGGGTCGAGGTCTCTTACGCCCTCAAGCCGGACATAAAGCTCCGTATAATACTCCGACACAAAATCGCTTTCCGGCACCATAACAAACGATGCGACCTCTCCGCTGCCGATGCTTGAATGATCTCTCTGATATCCAATATACAGCGGCGAGGCGATAATGCCGACTATTTCATAGCTGTCGGTAGAGAACGTATCGAGGATATCCTCTCCCTCCGGCAGAGAAAAGGTGAGCCTTTCCCCCAGCTTAAAGGTATCGGGAGATGCCACCTTGACCTCCACAGCGCACTCGCCCCTCCTTTCGGGCAGCCGTCCCTCCAGCAGCACCGGGGTATTCATCGGTGTAAAGCTGCCGGGCAGTGACATCACCTTCAGCACGATATTCTGATTCTGATAATAATAGAACACGTCCTTTGAATATCCGGGAGCGGCGGCCTCAACGCCGGCCGCATTACGGACGGCAATAACGTCGTCGGAGCGTATGCCTGCAGTGGACTGGAATTTCACATCCATAAGGTCAAGGTCGATGAAATAATTCTCTGCTGTCTCGACCATATCAGGCATTGTTGCCTTCAGTCCGGCAAAGAACCCGCAGCCCAGAGCGATGATCGCAAATATAGCGATAAATCTGCCCATGGAAAGCCGCATTTCTCTTAGCGTATCAGTAAACAAGGCTTTTTTCACAGGCATCTCCCTCTTTTTCGATTCTCTCTTTGCCCTCTTTGCAGGGCTCGGGTCGGTTTCGTGCTGTGGATGTTGTGCCGCGTTCGTGCGGATTTTCGTGATGTAACGTGGGACACTCGCATTCTTTCGACTAAGGCTCGTTAGATGCTCTCTCACGTTGGTTTGAGCCGTTTGTCTGAACTCTGCCCAGCCCACCGATCGTGCTATAGTTTGGTTCGTCACCGGACGGAAATGCGCGCGGTCGCTTCGCTCCCTTGCTGTTTCCTGCGAGTGCGGGAGGGCAGCTTTTCCGGCGCTGCAATTTGGTGTGTCCCCCGTTACTGTAGATGTGGTTTTCTGCTGTTGCGCCCTACTTGTTACTTGTGCAGCGCCGGGGTCGTCGCTATCGCGCCGAACGAGGCTCTGCCTCGAGCTCCGCAAGGGGCGCTGCCCCTTGACCCCGCAAGCCTCTGGCGCGAGGCTTGACCGCGCGCTTTAATGCGCTTCGCGTTTTTGTTTACAGCTTCAACAGCACCGCCGACATCTTTCTCGTTTCCTGCACTCGCCCCTGCCTCGCGATGACTCAGGACCCGAACATCTCCTTCGACAGCTTGCCCAGTATCTCACAGCCCTTAACTATGTTCGCATCCGTCGGCGTCGAGAAGTTCAGTCTGAATGACCTGCATTCGTCCGTCTCCTTTATCGAGAACGCCGATCCCGGTACGATCGCTACCTTGTAGTCCTTTACCGCAACCGTGCAGAAATCTATCATCTGCTGCGTCGTTACCCCCTCCGGCAGCGTACACCAGATGAACAAGCCTCCCTGCGGAGAGTTGTGCGTGATCCTGCTCGAAAAGTTCTTGTCGATCTCCGAAAGCATAAGCCCTGTCTTATGCTCGTAAACCTTTCTAAGCTTCTTCAGATGCTCGTCCAGATCGTATCTCGCAAGGAAACGGCTGCAAAGCATCTGCGACCACATCGTGGTATGTACGTCCGCTACCTGCTTGCAGACCACTATCTTCTGAATGATGTCCTTGTGTGCGCAGACATACCCAACTCTGATGCCCGGCGAAAGTATCTTCGAGAATGTGCCGGAATAGATAACTCTGCCCTCTGTGTCCAGCGACTTTATGCATCTTATGTCCTCGCCCGCAAAGCGCAGATCGCCGTAGGGGTTGTCCTCCAGTATCACCGCGCCGTATTTGCCGCAAAGGTCAAAGGCCGCCTGCCGCTTCTCCCACGACATCGTCCTGCCCGTGGGGTTCTGGAAGTTGGGGATAAGATATACCAGCTTTACCTTGCCGGTTTTCAGCTTCTCCTCCAGCTCCGGGATGTTGATGCCGTCCTCCTCGAGCGTAACGCCCTGCAGGTCAACATGATAGCTCTTGAAGGCGTTCAGCGAACCGATAAAGCAGGGGTTCTCCACGATAAGCGTGTCACCCTCGTTGCAAAGCACCTTTGCCGACAGCTCGTTTGCCTGCTGCGCTCCGCTGGTGATGACCACATCATCGTATTCGTCGTTGAAAAGCCCTCTCTTGCGGAGCATATCCTTTACCTGCTCACGAAGGGGAGTATAGCCCTCGGTAACACCGTACTGGAATGCTATGCCCGGCTCCTCGGCAAGTATCTCCTTGGAAAGCTCCTCCAGCTCCTTGGCGGGCAGCGCCTCGGGCGCAGGCGAACCGGCGGCAAGAGATATAACTGCCGGGTCAGCTGAATATTTAAGTATCTCTCTTATCTGTGAGGCCTGAAGATGTGCCACCTTTTCTGAAAATCTGAACTGCATTATTATCCGTCCTTTCAAATTATTGCTTGTGATACAGCATACTATTTTATTATAACATACTTTACAGCAAAAATAAAGACCCTCTGAAGATTTTTTTGCCCTCAAAGAAAAAAGCCCGGGCAGCCAGACCGGCTCCCGGACAAAACGAACAGGTATATTATCTTGCTTCTTCAGAGAAACCGCTGTCAACCAACTCAACGAGACCCTCAACAGCTGCCTTCTCGTCAGAGCCGTCAGCAATGATCCTGATAGTTGTACCGCCTACGATACCCAAAGAAAGGATACCCAGCAGGCTCTTGGCGTTTACTCTTCTGTCTTCCTTCTCGATCCAGATAGAGCTTTTGAACTCATTAGCCTTCTGGATGAAAAAGGTAGCCGGACGGGCATGGAGCCCAACTTGATTCTGAACCACTACGTCTTTTACGAACATGATTTGATCTCTCCATTCATTAGATTTCACCGCACAGGAGCGCGGCGGATAACGAATAACCCTTTTATAACTCCTGGGTCCGGCGCTGCGCATCCCTGCGTCCTCTGCCCGACCTATAATATATTATACAGGATTGATATCAGAAACGTCAACGCAAATTATTACCAAACACACAAATTTGGTCTTTTTTTCGGCGTATTGTCAATTACAACGATTTAGTTTTGTTGGCAGTTGTGCATGATGCGCAAAAGTTATGAAGTCATTGTGACACTTTAGACAAAAACAATTAATAATTGTATCCAAAAAGTTAAAACTCTTAACGCATTAGTCTTTTTTGTTGTCAAAATTGCCCACGCCATTAGTTATTATAGACAAATCCTCCTTGGTCAAGGGATAGTCCTCAAGCAGCTCGGGGCGCTTTCTTACAGTAGCGAGCAGAGCCTGCTCATGCCGCCATTTCAGAATGTTTGCATGATGCCCCGAAAGCAGCACCGGCGGCACTGCCTCACCCTGCCAGACCTCCGGCCGCGTGAACTGCGGATATTCCAGCAGCCCGGAATAGTGGCTCTCGTCCTCGTAGCAGTCCGGCTGGGCAAGCACGCCGTCCAGCAGCCTTACCACACTGTCGATAAGCACCAGCGCCGGCAGCTCGCCGCCTGTCAGAACGTAGTCTCCCACCGAGATCTCCTCATCCACGATGCGATCCAGCACCCGCTGATCCACCCCCTCATAATGCCCGCAAAGCAGCATGATATGGGGCAGCCTCGACAGCTCGATGCACCTTTTCTCGGTCAGCGTCCTCCCCTGCGGCGACATATAGATAACATGGGGCTGGCTCCTTGTCATATTGCATATCCCCTGCCAGCAGCGGTAAATAGGCTCGCACTGCATCAGCATACCCTGCCGCTCGCTGTAGGGGGTGTCATCCACGCGGCGGTGCTTGTCGAGGGTGTAGTCCCGGATATTGTGGCACTCCGCCGTAAACAGCCCCGCGGCTCTCGCCCTGCCGATGACGCTGCTGTCAAGCCAGCTGTCCACCGCCTCGGGAAAAAGCGTTGCTATGTCAAATCTCATGCTCCACCTCAATCAAACAGTCCGTCCAGCGGCGTTATCCTCATGACCCCGCCTTCGGTGTCGGTCTCCTTTACAACGTCCGGGATCGCCGGGATATAGCACATTCTCCCGTCGGGGCGGCGGACGTGATACACATCGTTGGCACCCGTCTCGCTCACCTCGGTCAGCTCGCCGTACTCCTCGCCGGTGTCAGCGTCGATGACCTTGAGGCCGATAAGATCCTGCACGAAATAGGCGCCCTCCTCCAGCTCCACGTCATCCCTGTCCATGTAAAGCACCCGTCCCCGGAGCTTCTGCGCCTCCTCGACGGTGTCACAGCCCGCTATCTTCATCACCACGATGTTCTTCTGCACCCGCGAGCTGCTTATCTCCACCGGCGTTCCGCTTTTCCAGTAAAGCGTATCGAACTCGCAGAGGAAGTCCGGCGTGTCGCACCAAGGCTGCACCTTGACCTCACCCTTCAGCCCGAACACAGAGACGATCTTTCCTATCTCAAGATATTTCTTCATCACCACTACTCCTTGCTTTTGATCTGCAGCTTTTATTTTACCACATACGCTCTCTTTTTGCAACCTTTTCTATTGAAAAAAACGATGTCCTGTGATATACTGTAGGAAAGCGTACTGCTTTGCAGAAACGGAGGTGCCTTGTATGAATTATAAGATCGTTGACCTTACCGAACCCGACAACGGCTGCGAGGGCTATCTCCCCGGTGAGGAGCCTATGGTGACCCTCGCCTTGGAGGACGGCCGCAGGATAAGCGTACCCGATATGCTCGCCTATAAAATGGGCTGGGATGTCGGCAGCTTTATCTCCTCCGAGGATATCCAAAAATTCGCAAAGGATGTGTGATTATGGATAAAGAGCTTTGCCGCATATTTGCATGCTTTTCCGATGAGAGCCCCGCCTCCTTCGAGGTCATCTCCACCGGCAGGAGCAAGAACGACTTCCGCGATACCGTCATCGTGACGGCGGTCAGCGGGAATAAGCTGGTGCTGAAGCTTTCCGACAACGATTTCACCTTCCCGGAGAAGCTCAAAATGTGGCAGCGCACCGTGAACGAATACCGCGCCCTCGGCTGTTACTGTCCGCAAATTTGGACAGATAAGAGTGGAGACTTCCCGGTGCTTGATTACAAGGGTCGCAAATGCGTGGTCAGCGCCGAGGAATACTCGCCCTATCCCACCGCCGAAAAGCGTGAGACCGACTTCAAGGACTATGCGGACGACTCGACCTACATGGACGATGCCTGGCTGCTGACAGCCAAGGTCGCCGCAAGGCAGTTTGACTATACCGACTATCCCTCCGGCTACTGCCTGTTCGAGACCTTCTGCCCCTCCGACAAAACTGACGAGGTGCTGGAAAACGCCCTTGAGTGGATAAAGCTGGCGGACGCTCTGCCGGAGGCCTTCAAGGAGCAGACGGAGCGCATCAAGCGCCTTTGGTATGAAAACCGGGATAGTCTGGAAAGGCTCTACCCCCTGCTGCCGAGGTCGGTCTTTCAGGCAGACCTCAACTCCACCAACATCCTCGTTGACGAAGAAAGGCATTTCAAGGGCCTTATAGATTTCAACCTCTGCGGGCGAGATGTCTTTCTGAACTATCTGATGCGTGAGAACAGGCCGCTTGAACAGCTGCGCAGACGCCTGCGGCTGGTGAGCAGCATCTATCGGTTTTCAGACCTCGAAAAGCAGGCCGCACCGCTGCTCTACCGCTGCCTTGCCCCCCTCTGGTTCAGCAGGGTCGAAACGCTGAAGCAGGTCAGCGGGGACGACACCGCCCTCCGAGAGTTCCTTGACGAAACAGAGCATATGCTGACCGAGGACTTCCGCCTTGAAGAGCAAATGTAAGACCCGATCTCTGCTGTGCATTGAAATGGATAATGTAAGAAGGAGTGTAGATCTATGCCTTTTAGTTTGATCCGCGGAGATATCACGAAAACCGCCTGCGATGCGATCGTCAACGCCGCAAATCCCTCCCTCCTCGGCGGCGGGGGAGTTGACGGCGCTATCCACCGTGCCGCCGGCCCGGAGCTTCTGGCAGAATGCCGCACTCTTGGCGGCTGCGATACCGGCGATGCCAAGGCCACCAAGGGCTACAGCCTGCCCTGCAAATATGTCATACATACCGTCGGCCCGGTTTGGCAGGGGGGCGGCAGCGGCGAGCATGATCTGCTGGTCAGCTGCTACACAAGGTCGCTGGAACTGGCTGACTCCCTCGGCTGCAAAAGCATTGCCTTTCCGCTGATCTCAGCGGGCGCCTACGGCTATCCCAAGGAGGAGGCTATAAGCACCGCCGCCGATACTATCCGCGCTTTTCTTGCGTCCCACGACATGGAGGTCACCCTTGTGGTGTTCGACCGCACCTCCGCCGCTATAAGCCGCACGCTTTATAACAGCATCGCCGAATACATCGACGATGCCTATGCCGATGCCCGCGACGACAGCGCCCGACGCCGGCTTTTCGGCAATACCATGTCGGGAGCAGTGTCCGCCCCTGCCGCAAAGGAGAGCCGCAGCCCTGGCTTCTTCGGACGGATGAAAAAGGCCGGCAGGAGCAAAGATACCGCCGAAGCCGTCCCCATGCTGTCTTTCCCCGCTGCCGAGACGGCCTGCGAAACGCAGGAGGACAAGGATTCCCTCGAAAGCCTTATCGCCGCCCGGGACGAATCCTTTTCCCAGTCGCTCCTGCGGCTGATAGACGAGCGCGGTCTTACCGATGTACAGACCTACCGCAAGGCCAACATCGACCGCAAGCTTTTCTCAAAGATACGCACCGATGTCTCCTACCGCCCCAAAAAGGAGACCGCCCTTGCCTTTGCGATCGCCCTTGAGCTGACCCTTCCGGAGACCCTCTCGCTGCTCGCAAAGGCCGGCTACACCCTTTCCGACAGTCTGAAATTCGACCTGATAGTAAAGTATTTCATCTCCCGGGGCAGCTATGACATTTTCGAGATAAACCGCGCCCTCTTCGCGTTTGACCAGACGCTGATAGGCTGCTGAACGGGCGGCCTCCGGCACAAAACGGGTATTCCCCCCGAACGGGGGAATACCCGTTTGCTCGTTTTGCCCTGCAGCGCAGCAGCTCCTTCATGTCCTGTTTCCGGCGAACTGCGTCCTGTACAGCTCGTAGTAGCTGCCCCGCAGAGCGATAAGCTCCTCGTGGCTGCCGGCCTCCGCTACCCGGCCGTGATCTATGACCACGATCTTGTCCGCGTCGCGTATGGTCGAGAGCCGGTGAGCGATTATCAGCGAGGTGCGGTTCTTCATCAGCGCCACCATTGCCGACTGGATGTGCATCTCCGTCCTTGTATCCACCGAGGATGTGGCTTCGTCAAGGATAAGTATCTTCGGGTCAGCCAGCACCGCCCGGGCTATGGATAACAGCTGCCGCTGTCCTTGTGAAAGGTTCGAGCCGCCCTCTGAAAGCACCGTGTCGTATTTGTCCGGCAGACGTTCAATGAATTCATCAGCATAGGCCTTTGCCGCCGCTGCCTTCATCTGCTCCTCCGTGGCATCGGAATTGCCGTAGCGGATGTTCTCCCCTATAGTCCCGGAGAACAGCACCGTGTCCTGCAGAACTATCGCAATAGCCCGGCGCAGCTCCGACATGGGTATCTGCGTGATGTCAGTGCCGTCAACAGTGATAACGCCGCTGTCAACATCGTAAAAGCGCGTCAGCAGATTTACTATTGTGGTCTTGCCGGAGCCTGTGGCACCGACTATAGCGATCTTCTGCCCCTGCTTCACCCATAGGTCAAGCCCCTTGAGCACCTGCTTTTCCGGCACATAGCCGAAGTCGATGCCCTCAAAGCGTATGTCGCCCCTTACCTCGTCGGCCGAGAAGGGCTTGTCGCCGCCCCCCGGCTCCGGCTCCGCCTCCATGACCTCAAAGATGCGCTCCGCTCCCGCGATAGCGGTCTGTATGTTTGCGTACTGGTTCGCGATCTCGTTTATGGGGCGCGAGAACTGCTTCGAGTAGAGTATGAACGCCTGTATCGTTCCCACGGTTATCCAGCCCTGTATGCTGAACCAGCCGCCGAAGGCCGCGATAAGCACAAAGCCGAAGTTTGAGATGCAGTTCATCAGCGGGCCCATCATGCCGCCGAAGATCTGCGCCTTGATGCCTGTCCTGCGCAGCTCGTCGCTCATGCCGCGGAATGCGTCGATAGAGTCCTGCTCCTTTGAATAAGCCACTACCGTGCGATAGCCCGTCACCGTTTCCTCGACGTGACCGTTTATCCTGCCCAGTATCACCTGCTGCTCAACAAAGTATTTCTTCATGTACTTCGTCATCTTCGAGGACACTATTATCGTCAGAATTATCGTTGAAAGCGATATCAGCGTCAGCAGCGGCGAATAGGTCAGCATGATGACAAAGGTGCCTATGACCGTCAGCACGCCCGAGATAAGCGAGCCTATCGACTGCGAAATGGTGGTCGAGATGTTCTCAACATCGTTTGTCATTCGGCTCATAAGATCGCCGTGGCTGTGATTGTCGATGTACCTTATCGGCAGATGAACAAGGCTCTCAAACAGATCCCTGCGCATGGTGCGGACTGTCACCTGCGAAAGCTTCGCAGAAAGCCGCCCCTGCAGATAGCTCATCAAAGCCGAGCCTCCATAGACCGCCGCCAAAAGTATCAGCGTGCGTATCAGTTTTTCCTTGTCAACCCCGCTGCGCTCCTCCGAGGGAGTTATGCAGTCGATAGCTATCTGCTGTATCATCGGCGCCAGCAGACCCAGCACCGTTATCAGCAGCATTACCGCCAACAGCGTGAAAAAGAGATACTTGCTCCTGCCGATGTATTTCAGCAGCTTTCCCAGCGAGCCCTTGATGTTCTTGGGCTTCTCGCGGGTGAGAAGTGCGGCGTGGCGGTTGCCGGGGCCGCCCTTGCTTCCGGGAGCCCCCGGGGGCATCATAGGTGGCATTATCCCTCACCTCCCTCTTTTACCTGCGAGCGGTAGATGTCTTGATAGACCTCACAGCTTTTCATAAGCTCATCGTGAGGTGCGCAGCCCACTATCCTGCCGTGGTCGAGGACTGCTATCCTGTCACAGTCCCTTACGCTGGCGATACGCTGCGCAATGGTGATGACCGTCGTCCCCGCAAGGCTCTCCCGCAGACGCTTTCTAAGATCAGCCTCCGTCCGCAGGTCAAGGGCAGAGGTCGAGTCGTCAAAGATCAGTATCTCCGGCTTTTTCAGCACCGCCCTTGCGATCGACAGCCTCTGCTTCTGACCGCCCGAGAGCGAGGCTCCCTTTTCCGCGATCCTTGTATCGTACCCGTCCGGCATACGGTCGATAAATTCGTCCGCCCTTGCGATAGCCGCCGCCGTCTCGATATCCTCCCGCGAGGCGTTCTTGTCGCCCCAGCTTATGTTTTCAGCCACAGTTGCCGAGAACAGCTCGCTCTTCTGCAGTACGATGCCGATGCGCTGTCTAAGCTCATCCAGCTTGTAGCTGCGGACGTTCTCGCCGTCCACAAGCACCTCGCCCTCCACCGCATCGTAAAACCGCGGTATAAGGTTCACCAGCGAGGATTTGCCCGAGCCGGTGGCTCCGAGGATAGCAAGGTTCTCGCCGCTTTTTATTTTCAGATCTATCCCGTCCAGCACAGGCCGGCCCACCGACGAGGGATAGCGGAAGGATACGCCTCTGAACTCAACTGTCCCTTTTTCTGTACCGTTTGCACCTTCGCCGTCAGCCACCGCCGGCTCTGTATCCAAAACCTCCCTAAGCCTCTTCGCCGAAGCAGAAGCCCTTGAGATGCTTTGGAACATCATCGAAAGCATCATTATCCCGTGGAGTATCTGCGTAACATAGGTCACCGCCGCCATGACCTCTCCCACCTTCATCTCCGAGGCCTCGACCTGCAGCCCTCCTATGTAGATGACTGCGATGACTGCGGCGTTCATAGCTATCATCAGCAGCGGCTGCAGCAGCGCCACCAGTCTCATGACCTTCAGATTGGCCGTCATCAGATCGCCGTTCGCCTTGTCAAAGCGCTTTGTCTCATGCTCCTCCCGGACGTAGGCCTTTACCACCCTCGCTCCGGTGACGTTTTCCTGCATGACCGAGTTCACCCCGTCAAGACGCCCCGCAACTATGCCGTATAGGGGATTTGCAAACTTCATTACAAACACCACTATCAGCACCTCTATCGGCAGCGATATCGCAATGACGATGCCGAACCTAACGTTCAGCTGCATCATCATGAAAACACCGCCGATAAGGAACATCAGATTTCTTACCAGCATCCTAAGCGAAAAATCCACAAGCTGCTGGATAGCGGTTATATCTGCTGTCAGACGTGTCACCAGCGAGCCGGTGGTGAATTTGTCCGTCTGCTGAAAGGAAAGCCTCATGACCTTGCGGAAAACATCGTTCCTAAGGTCTCTCGCAAAGCCCTGCGAGGCCATTCCGCTGAACGCCGAGGAGCCCACGCCGAAGCAGCCGCCGGCGATTATGGTCAGCAGCATGATAACTCCCGTGGGGATGATAACATCCATATTCTGCGGCAGGACCCCGTCATCGACGATCTGCGAAAGCAGCTTCGGCTGCAGAAGATCGACCGCCACCTCTCCTATCATAGTCAGCGGAGTAAGAAGCGCAAACAGAAGATACGGCTTCAGATAGCTCCTAAGCTTCATATCATCTGTCCTCCTCATCTATAAGATTGCACAGAAGCTTCCTCAAAAGCCTAAGCAGCTCACTGCGCTCGCTTTCGGAAACTCCCCGCAGCATAATGCTCTCGACCTCTCTGCAGCGGGCAATGATCTCTCTGTCACGCTCACGTCCCTTTTCGGTTATATACACATATACCTTGCGCCTGTCCTTTTCATCGGGAACACGCCTAACAAGGCCGTCGGCCTCCATTTTGTTCAGCGCCGCCGACACCGAGGGCGAGGTGAGCCCTGCGGCTCTTGCCAGCTCCACCTGCGTCAGCCCGTCATTGAGGCAAAGCGTTCTGAACATTCGCCTGTATCCGTCAGACGTTCCCTCTTCGGGAAAGTCACTGACTATCATCCTGCCGAAGGTATTGGCTATATCAGCTATGAACATCGACGGCTCCGGCTCCGGGTTTTCCAGCAGCCTTCGCGGCCTCTTCTTCAGTTCCTCCGGGTAAGAGGGCATACGATCACTCTCCGTTCCGATTTTTTCTGTCCGCTCAGCAGCATATTACCTTCAGCTGCCTCTTTATTTCCTCCGCGGTCAGCCCGGGAAGCTTCGGCAGCGTCACCGTTACCTCCTCCTCACCGTGTATGTCGAACCAGTTGTCCGAGAATACGGCGTCCGTCTCCGACAGCGAGAGATAAACGCTCTTCGCAAAGCTCTCTGCAACAAGCGTCACCGCGAAGGAGTCCTCCAGCTCAAACACCTGCGAGAACACCCCGGGCTTCATGAACAGAAAATCCTTCGGCCTTACAAACATCGTCGTGCCGCCTGCCAGCTCGTGACGGTAGTTCTCCAGCTTGTATTCGATGTATTTGCTCCGCTTGTCCTCCTCTGTCCGCAGATGCTTCGAGAGGTCGAGCCTCATCGCTCTCACAGTTCCCAGCGGGTCGGAGATCACATCTGCCTTGAATTCCTCAAGTATCTCGGCAAAGTTGTTTCTCACCCGGCAGGTGACGGTCAGCGCCTCCTCCTCACGGGTGTCGTTGGTAACGTAGATCGCCGGATGTATCGGGTCTCTGTCGTCACAGCTTATCAGCAGCGGCGCATAGAACCTCCGCGCATAGTAATGCAGCGCCTTGCGCCGCCCGAAATAATCCACCGATGACCAGCTTATCACCGGACAGGCATCGTTAAGCTGCCAGTAGGCCGAGCCCATGCAGCGCCCCCTTGCCCTTCTCATATGCTCCACGTTCGAGCGTATGCAGTCCGCCTGCACCAGCTGCGAAAGATATATCTGATGCTCAAAATCCCTCACCGTGCCTGCATACTGCTCCATGTAGTATTCAAGCTTCTCCATGCCCCTGTCACACTTCTGGTGCTGCTTCATCACCGGGCTGTTGAGGCTAAGATCACGCTTCATCGGGTCGCTGAACGCAAGACAGGTCTTGATGTCCGGGATGCTCTCAAAGCCGTATTCCGAACAGAACCTGTAATAAAGCCGGCGGAAATCCTCGATCGGCTTGAATTCATGCCATACCGCCCAGTAGTGCATATCTCCCGCCTTGTTTGAAGAGGGCTCGTTGAACCGCCCTCCCGACGAGGGCGACGAGGGCCAGTAGTATCTTTCCGGGTCCAGCTCTGCCAATATCCCGGGGATGATCTGCTCAAAAAGCCTTAGATAGTGCATCTTGCCCTCTTTGTCGTTCCAGCCCCAGTACTCCCACGCCGACTCGATCTCGTTGTTCCCGCACCAGATCGCCAGCGAGGTGTGGTTGCGCAGTCTGATGATATTGTCCCTCACCTCTGCCCGGACGGTCGTCTCAAATTCGTTTGTCAGCAGATAGTCCGAGCAGGCAAACATGAAGTCCTGCCAGACGATCAGTCCATGCTCGTCGCAGAAATCGTAGAAGCTGTCATCGGGATAATAGCCTCCGCCCCAGACGCGGATGAAGTTGAAATTCGCGTCAAGGCATTCGCTCAAAAGCTTATCTGTCCGTGCTTTTGTACAGTTCTGCAGGATGTGATCCTCCGGTATGTAATTGGCACCCATAGCAAACACCTTGATGCCGTTGTTTATAAAGCAGAACTCTCTGCCCCACTTGTCTCTGTCCTGCGAGAGAGTAAGCGTGCGCAGACCTATCCTGTCGGTGCGGGAGTCGATCACCCGTTTTCCCCGCTTCAGCCGCACTTCAGAGATATACAGCGGCTGCTCCCCAAGACCTCTCACCCACCATAGCTGCGGGTCGTTTATCTCAATGGTCAGCTTGCCGTTTATCATCTCCGAGGTCAGCACCACATCTCCGGGAGATGTGAATACCACCTCCGCCTTTATCCCGTTTGACCATACGTCAAGGTCGGCAGTGCATTTCAGCACCACCTTGTCCTTTAAATGCTCCTGCGTGTAATAAACGCTCCTGATGCGCCCGTCGTTATAGCCGCTAAGCTCAACGCTCCGCCAGATGCCCATGTCCGGCAGCTTTGCGCCCCAGTCCCAGCCGAACATATAGTGCGCCTTCCGCAGGTGAGGATAGCCCTCCACAGCCTCCTTTACGCCGATAAGCGGCCTCTCTGCCTGCTTCTGCGCGATATATCTTCCCGCCGGATGTATCCACACGATCAGCTCGTTCTGAAAATCGGCAATGCCCCTCACGTCGTATTCATAGGTGCGGTGCATATTGTCACAGCTCCCGAGATATGTGTTGTTCAGATAAATGTCGGCCAGAGTATCGATCCCGTAAAAGGTCAGAAATATCTTGTCCTGCTGAAGAAACGAGCCGCTAAGCTCAAACTCCTTTTTGAACACGAACTCCCGCTTCAGTATCTCCCCAGCCGCCGCCTCGTTGGTGCGGTAGTAGGGATCCTCTGCGTCTCCCGCCGCCAATAGCGTCCCCAGCGCCGAGCAGGGCACCGAGCAGGGATATGTCCTGTCCCCGTCGATCATCGTCCAGTCCTTGTTAAGCTCAATTTTCATATCTTGTCCCCCTTTTCACAGCTTTGCATCACCCATATTTTAACAGGTCGGAATTTACAGAACATTATACATTTATTAAAAGTTAGAAGGCTAATTAGTTTTGTTAATTATACCACCGAAAGGAGCTTTTGTCAAGACGATCTCCTTTTCCGATCCGGGTCATAATTGATAGTTGATAATGGAACTGATAATGAAAGGCCTCGGCATTTATCGTTACCATAATAGGTTTTTCTCTCTTATCCGCTTAATTTATTGACAATCCGCACGCTTGTGTGCTATAATATATTCGGGATCATAACAGCCCCGAGGGCTGAAAAACTATACGGAAGTGAAAAGAATGCTTGAAAAACTGTTTAAGCTCAAACAGCATAATACCGATGTAAAGACCGAGATAACAGCCGGTCTGACCACGTTCATGACTATGGCCTATATCCTCGCCGTGAACCCCTCGGTGCTTTCGTCAGCCGGCATGGACTCCACTGCCGTACTGCTGGCTACCTGTATCGCATCCTTTATCGGCACTCTTAGCATTGGTCTTATGGCCAACCTCCCCTTTGCCCTGTCGGCTGGAATGGGTCTTAATGCCTATTTTGCCTATACCGTCGTGGGCGTTTACGGCTACAGCTGGCAGACCGCCCTGCTGGCCGTGTTCATCGAGGGCGTGGTGTTCATCGTCCTTTCCCTCACCAAGATCAGAGAGGCTGTCTTCAACTGCATACCGCTGGCTCTCAAAAAAGCCGTGTCCGTCGGCATAGGCCTCTTTATCTGCTTTATCGGCCTGCAGAATGCAGGGCTTGCGGTTGACTCCGCCACCCTCGTTACCCTCGTGGATTTCAAGGAAAGCTTCCATACCACCGGCATATGCGCCCTGCTCGCTGTCATCGGCCTGCTGGCTATGGCTATCCTCTATATCAAAAAGGTGCCCGGCTCTATCCTTATAGGCATCTTCGGAACATGGATGCTCGGCATCCTCTGCGAGCTTACCGGCATCTATACCCCCGACCCAGCCGCCGGACATTATTCCCTTATCCCCTCCTTCCAAATGACAGATTTTTCAAAGCTGGGCGAGACCTTCGGCCAGTGCTTCCATGTGGAGTTCGATAAGGTGGGAGTGTTCAACTTCATCGTCGTGATATTCTCCTTCCTCTTCGTTGACCTCTTCGATACTATCGGCACCCTTATCGGCGTCAGCGCCAAGGCTGATATGCTGGACGAAGACGGCAGGCTCGAGGGCATCAGACCCGCTCTTATGTCCGACGCCGTGGCTACCACCGCCGGCGCTGTCCTCGGCACCTCTACCGTTTCCACCTTCGTCGAGTCCGCCGCCGGAGTGGGCGCGGGCGGCCGCACCGGCCTTACCGCCTGCACAACAGGCGTGCTGTTCCTGCTGTCTATGTTCCTGGCGCCGGTATTCACTGCTATCCCCGCCTTTGCCACAGCCCCCGCTCTGATACTTGTGGGCTTTCTGATGTTCTCAACCGTTACCGAGATCAAGCTGGACGAGACCAGCTATACCACCGCGATACCAGCCTATCTCTGCGTGGCAGCAATGCCCCTGTTCTACAGCATCTCCGAGGGTATCGCTATCGGGATAATCTCCTTCGTGGTCATCAACGTGTTCTGCGGCAAGGCCAAAAAGGTGAACCCGCTGATGTATGTTCTCGCCCTGCTGTTTATACTGAAATACATTTTCCTGTAAATCACATTTTCTGATAAGGAGAGATCTCAATGAAAACCTATACCCTCAAAGTCGCCGGCCTCACCCGCGAGCTGCCCCTCTGCCCCGTCAGCGATGATCTCGAGATCGCCGCTTTCATCATGCTGTCCGATGTTGAGCTTACCGTTAAAACTGCCGAGGAACTGCTGAAGCTCTGCCCGGAGTTCGATGTGATCCTGACCGCCGAGACCAAGGGCATCCCCATTGCCTACGAAATGGCAAGACAATCCGGAATGCCCTACGTCGTTGGCCGCAAGTCGCTGAAATTCTATATGACCGACCCCATCTCCGTAAAGGTGAAGTCTATCACCACAGCCAACGTACAGACCCTCTGCCTCTCGCAGGAGCATATCGCTATGATAAAGGGCAAGCGCGTGCTTATCGTGGATGACGTGATCTCCACCGGCGAGTCCCTTATCGCCCTTGAAAAGCTGGTTCACGCCGCCGAGGGTATCATCGTCGGAAAGGCCGCCGTCCTCGCAGAGGGTGAATCCGCCGATCGCGACGACATCATCTTCCTCGAAAAGCTGCCAACCTTCCCCAAAAAGTAAAACGCAAGCAACAGACTGTCGCTTACAGTTGATAATGAAAGGAGCGCCCGCAGGGCGCGTTATGCCCATTCGGGCGCCGCAGTTTGAGTAAAACGGAAATGTAGATTTCCTATTCTCGCTGCAGCGCCCGAATGGGCATTCGTGTGTCTGCGGCGCACCTTAATTATCCATTATCAACTGTCAATTATGACCTTTGCCCAAAGCCCGTTCAAGTCATTATCCGCCTCCGCTGTTCATAGAATTATACAAAAAGCAACAGGAGGTCGGTATGAAACAACAGGGATTTCTGAAGGGCTCTGCTATCCTGCTGGGTATGGTCATCATAACCAAGGCGGTGGGGCTGGCATATAAGATACCGCTTACCCACCTGCTCGGGGGCAGCGGCATGGCTTACTATTCGGGCGCATTTGCCGTTTTCTCGCCGCTGCTGGCCGCTACGGTCTCCGGCATAACCGCCTCGGTGGCACGCCTCACCGCCGAGTCCCGGGCGCTGGGACGCTTCGCCCAGCTAAGAAAGCTCCGCCGCACCGCAATGCTCTGCTGCTGCGGGATAGGCCTCGCCTCCGCCCTGCTGCTTACATTGCTTTCTATGCCGCTTGCAAAGGCCTTTCTGCCCTCTGCAAGCGCCCTTTGGACACTCGTTGCCCTCGCTCCCTCGCTGCTGCTCTGCTCCGCCCTCGCTGTCCAGCGGGGATATTACGAGGGTCTGCGAAATATGCTCCCCACCGCCGGCTCCGAGATAATCGAGACCGTTCTCCGCGCCGCCCTCGGCCTCGCAGGCGCTTATGCTGTGCTGCAATATGCCGCCCGGGACTACGCCGCCACCCACGGCTGCTTCGGACAGTTCTTCCGCACTCCGGAGGAGGCCGCCGCTGCCGCCCTGCCCTATGCCGCTGCCGCCGCTGTACTGGCAGGCTCCCTCGCTACAGGTGCCGCTGTGCTTAGCCTAAGTCTGACCTACCGCCTCCGCGGCGACGGGATAACTCCCGCTATGCTGGCCTCCGACCCCGTCACCGACCCCGCACCCAATATCATACGCCGCCTCTTCGGTCATTCCCTGCCTATAGCCCTCACCGCCGTGATCACCACACTCTCTGCCTTCATCGACCTGCTCACTGTCCCAAAAGGGCTCTCAAGGGCTATCGCCGCCGGCATGACCGCCCCTGCCTCGGTAAGCCCCGCCGCTCTGCCGGATTTCATCTACGGCTCCTATACCGGCCTCGCTCTGACAGTCTGCGGGATAGTCCCCACGCTGACGGCTATGTTCGGCAAAAGCTCCCTCCCCGCCCTCACAGAGGCCGCCGCCCGCAGGAATAAGCGCTCCCTCTCCTCCTCCGTCAGCAGTCTGATAAGAGTCTCGTTGCTGGCTGCCCTCCCCTGCTCCGCCGCTGTCGCCGCACTCCCCCGCGAGGCGCTTACTCTCCTCTTCGGCGGCCGTACAGACGAGATAAGCTGCACCGCCCCCGCCCTCTCTGTCCTCGGCATCGGCTGCTGCATGATGTCAGTCTCCCTGCCCTGCCTCTCTGCACTCCAGACCCTCCGTCAAAGACTGCTGCCCGTCCTTATCATGCTCGCTGGCAGCGCTCTGAAGCTGATACTGAACCTCGTTCTGATACCCCTCCCCTCCCTCGGGATAACAGGCGCCGCTATAGCCGCCGCCGTTTCTCAAACGCTTATATGCCTCCTGTCCGCCGGCTCACTGCTGCATATCACACATACCCGCCTGCCCGCCGCAGCCGTCTCAAAACCCCTCTTCGCCTCGCTGCTGGGCGCCGCCGCCGGCCGCCTCGCCTATGACCTCCCCGACAGTCTGCTGCCCCAATACCTCGACCGCCGCCTCCTCTGTCTGACTGCCCTCGCTGCCTCGTTTTTTATTTCAATACTGGCTCTTTGGCTTATGGACTCCCTCCCCCGGGAGAGGATAAAAAAATATTTCAAAAAAATTCGTAAAACCTATTGAATTTTTTGCAAATATAGGTTATTATATATAGGATAGCTGTAAATTCCAAAAGCAAAGGAGAATGCCCAAGTGCAGGAGGTTATAAACAGGATCCTCGCCAAATCCAGCTATAATGTCTATGACCTGGCCGAGATCGTCAAGGTCTTGAGAAGTGAGAACGGCTGCCCCTGGGATAAGGTGCAGACCCACGAAAGTATCCGCAAGGATTTTCTTGAAGAGGTCTATGAAGTGCTTGAGGCTATTGATGCCGGCGACCCCGCTATGCTCCGGGAGGAGCTGGGCGATGTGCTGCTGCAGGTGGTCTTCCATGCCGAGATCGAAACGGAAAAAAAGAATTTCGACCTCGATGCCGTCGCCGACGAGGTCTGCAAAAAGCTGATAATCCGTCACCCCCATGTTTTCGGTGATGTAAATGCCGATACCGTGGATAAGGTGCTTACTAATTGGGACGCTATCAAAAAGGAAGAAAAGCATCAGGAGACCTTTTCGGATACGCTCAAAAGCGTGCCGAAGGTGTTCCCCGCGCTGATGCGGGCGCAAAAGCTTACCAAACGCGCTAATCGCGCAGGTGTCGATCTCGCCGATAAAAGCGAGGCCGCCGCTCTGATAAGAAAGCGCCTTGACGAGATCGAGGGCTCTGATGCTCCGCAGGATAAGGCCTTCGGAAATATGCTCCTGCTTTGTGCCGAGCTGGCAAGGCTCACCGGCGTTGATGCCGAGGAGGCCTTGGGCTATGAATGCGACAGCTTCACTGCCCGCTTTGAAAAGGCCGAGGGCTCCGGCAGCAAGCTTGCTTCACAGGCAGGAATGCTGTTTGATAAGGACAGTTAACGGGCGTCTCTGACTTCCGTTAATATATATTAAAACACAGGGAGGTAAATAACATGACAAAGGCTGAACTCATCGCTGCAGTTGCTGCAAAGGGCGGCTACACCAAGAAGGATGCTGAAAAGGCTCTTTCCACAGTAGTTGACGTTATTTCCGATGCACTCGTAAACGGCGATAAAGTTACACTCGTTGGCTTCGGCACATTCGAGACACGCCAGAGAGCTGCCAAGGAAGGCAAGAATCCTCAAACTAAAGAGGTCATCAAGATCCCCGCTAAGAAGGTTCCCGCTTTCAAAGCAGGCAAGGCTCTCAAGGACGCTGTAAACAAGTAAGCAGCACAATGCCCGACCCCTCAAAGGCCGGGCGTTTTTGCAGCCGAACCTTTATATTGGATATGGATTGTTGATAGCTGATAATGTAGGGCGGCGAGCGTTATGATGCGGCTCGCAGCCCGGAGCATTGTCAGCTGTGAGCTTTCAGCTGATCACGCATTGCCTTTCGGAGGTGATTTTATGCGTCTTGATAAGTATTTGAAGATAACCCGCCTTATAAAGCGCCGCACCGTGGCAAACGAGGCCTGCGACGCCGGCAGGGTGCTGGTGAACGAAAAGCCCGCCCGGGCATCCTATGATGTCAAGGTGGGGGATATCATCACGATCAATATGGGGCAGAAGCCCCTAAAGGTCAAGGTCCTCGGCATAAGCGAGTACGCCACCAAGGAAAACGCCGCCGAGAATTATACAGTCATCGAATGAAAACGGCTCCCCGACTTGGGGAGCCGTTTTCGTCATCGGGTGCAGCTTAGCTGCGGCCCTGCTGCTTGTAGGAGTCGATCATCTTCTTGCTGATGGGGGCAGAACGACGGGCATAGCGCTCCCCTGTCCTTACATACGAAAAGTCCGTAGATAAGCCTGTTTTCAGCTTTATCTCCAGCTTCATCGAGTTTTTGTTTATCGGCACAACGTCTATGTGGTCGATGATAGCCCTCGCCAGCTCGTCCACCTGCTCACGGGTCATGTTGCCCTCGGGGCAGTACATAGTATTAAAAAATTCTTCTATATTTTTGAGCTCGGTGACATAGTCGAGCTTCTCGCTTGCCGCCCTTTCAAGCTCGGCAACGTCCTCTTCAAGCTGAGAGATAAGCACATTTGCGCCGTCGTTGCGCTTCTTGAATTCCTCACGGCTGATTACGTCCTCGGTGTAGAGGTCGAGGAGTTTCTCACGCTTGGCTTTCTCCTTTTCAAGCTGAATTTTCAGGTCGTTTATCTGCTTCTGGGTGTTCTGTTCTGCGCCGGTCTCCTTGTAAATTTCCAGGAAATCCGCAACATATTCCTCGATGTTCCCCGCCACCAGCTTGAAGTGGTCGGAGAGCATTTTGTAGAGGTCAGCTTCCATGATCGAGAACGACGAGCAGGACTTCGCCCCCGAGCGCTTTTTCTCGGAGCATATCCACTGGTAGATCGGCTCGCCCTTCTCTACCGAGTTTGAGTAGCTGGTGCGCCAGTAGGGCACGTCATGCGCCTTGCACCATATCTTGCCCGTGAAAACGCTCTTGTCCTTAAATGACCGTGTGCGGCTCTTTATCGCCCCGCTGCGCTCACGGAAGATCTCGTTGCACTTGTCCCAAAGCTCCTCCGACACGATAGCAGGAACTATCTCGCCGCTCTCGTCCTTGTACATCACCCACTCGTCCTCGGGCAGGAAACGCTGCTCACGGGTGCGGTAGTCTACCACCTTGACCTTATTGCCGCAGTAGTAGCCCTTGTACTTGGGGTTCTGTATGATGCCGTTTATGGTGTTGTGGTGTATCTGGGTGCCGTTGCGCCCACGGTAGCCCTTTTCAAAAAGTATCCTCTCGATCTTTCGGGAGCTGTACTGCCCCGTCGAGTAAAGCTCAAATATCATGCGCACCATTTCGGCTTCCTCCTCGTCGATGACAAGGCGGCAGTCGTCCTTTTTGTAGCCGTAGATGCGGTTGTTGCCCAGCACATTGCCACTCTCGATAGCCCTCTTGTGACCCCAGCGCACACGCTCGGAGAGCTTGCGCACCTCGTCTGCCGCAATACTGGACATAATAGTCAGCCGCAGCTCCGAGTCGGTGTCTATCGTACAAATATTGTCGTTCTGAAAGAACACGCCCACGCCCGCACGCAGCAGCTCACGGGTGTAGGTTAGGCTGTCGATAGTGTTCCTGGCAAAACGGCTGACCTCCTTGGTAAGCACCAGGTCGAAAACGCCTGCTTTGCCGTCGTCGATCATGCGCATGAAGTTCGCCCTGTTCTCCGCAGCCTCGCCCCTCACACGGTCAACATAGCCCTCCACATAGGTCCAGTGGGGGTTGTTTTTTATCATATCGGTGAAGAACATTATCTGATTCTCCACCGAGTTTTCCTGCTCCTCACGGGTTGTGGAGACTCGGGCGTAAAAGGTCACCTTGATGTCAAGGTCGAAGATAGTTTTGCGCTCGAGCTTCATTTTGTTTGCAGCGGTGTAGATGTCCATTTTGTCACCTCGGTTTAATCACTAAGCTTTCTAAATTCATCAAGCCTCAGTTCACGTTTCAATTCTTCTTCGGTCGGCAAATAGGTTAAATATTTTGAAGCAAATATCTGATTATTTCCTTCTGGCAAAGTATATTTCACAACCGCATCATTTTTCTCGGCACAAAGCACTATTCCGATCGGCGGATTGTCACCCTCGTTCATCAGTTCTCTTGTGTAGTAGTTGACATACATCTGCATCTGCCCTAAATCCTGATGAGTTAGCTTATCTGTTTTTAAGTCAAACAACACAAAGCATTTGAGAATATAGTTATAGAACACAAGGTCGATAAAGAAGTCTTGTCCATCAAGAGTAAATCTTTTCTGCCTTGATACAAAGGAAAAACCGCGCCCAAGCTCCAGAAGAAATTGCTGCAGATGGTCGATAAGCGCTTGCTCCAGATCATTCTCATACACATGGGTGTCCGGCTTTATTTGCAAAAATTCCATGATGTATGGGTCTTTTATGGCAAGCTCATATTCTGGTTTAGGCTCACTGGTCTGTATTTCAGCTGCCACATCTTCTTTATCCTTGCTTGAAAGAAGCCGCTGATAATACATGGTGTTGATCTGCCGTTCAAGCTGACGAACGCTCCACGCTGACTTTGCACATTCAGATGTATAAAAATCCCGTGCAGTTTTGTCAGTTATACGAATAAGCAGCCTATAATGAGACCAGCTCAATTCGGGACACAGTGTGTCCCGAATTGGATATGTCAGGTAGAACTTGCGCATTTTACGCAGGCTGCTTTCATCAAAGCCTTTTCCGAATTCAGAAGTAAGTCTTTCGGAAAGATATTTCATAAGGCTTTTGCCATAGTATGCCCTTTCGTTCTCACCACAGGCTTTGTATATCTGTTCTCCGATCTCCCAATAGGCAATTACCATAGCTGCGTTAACAGCGGTATACACTTTGTTCTGTGCAGTTATTACGAATGAACGTATGGAATCATATACGATCTCCGGTTTATTTGCTGTATGTTCTATCTGATTATCCATAATGCACACCTCCAATGTTTTGTAATGGCAATGATGATTTATCCATACCAATATTATTTTAGCATAGACTGTGCAGAATGTCAAGACTTGATTTTACTGCATGAAGATGTTATAATGGGAGACAGCAAAGGGGTGTGAGCAAAAATGAGCCAAGACAACAATTCACGCAAAATTGATACTGATCTTGAAGCTGAATTGGAGCGCCTGCGTCAGGCATTAGATGACGCCGAGGAAAGTCGGCTGTCGAATGAGCCGACGGTATTACTCGACGAGGCGAGAGCTATGTTAAATGAAAAGTCTAAAAAATTCAAAATATAAACTCAAAGCCGCTGACCAACCGATCAGCGGCCTTTTTGTCTTTACGCCTTCAACCTCCCGATAGCCTCGATCATGCGGTTGCAGCGTGCAAGGTCGATCATTCCCTGCCCGAACAGTATCCGCGCCCAGGCCTCGAGGGTCTGCTTTTTCAGCGCCAATTCGGCGGTCTTTGTCATGCCATCAGCTCCTTTTTTCTCATTATTGGCAGGAGCCTCAGGTTTATTCTCCATAACTTCAAAATGTCTTGCTGCCTGTTTTCCGCTCAAATTTTCCCTTTCGATCATCACGGACGCAGCCGGTTTGGTTTATTTATGACTGTCATAAGCCAGGCGAACGCACGGTGCAGGCGAAGTCACCGCGAAAAACCGGTCCGTCCAAAAACTAATTGCTTTCAAAAATGGCGTCTTTTTGCACGGAGATGATGTAGCAATCAATTCACTTCAGCACCTTTGGCGATAGGTGCGTTTTAGTATGCTGTCTGCGTCAAAACTCCTTTCGATTTTGTATTGTACTGTCAAGGTTGGCGAGGTCTCAACAGGCGTTGCGCAGGAACGCATATGCGAATGGAGGTACATATGTTCTCTGCGCTATTATATAATAGCACACATTTGTTCGATTGTCAATAGTGGTGGGAGGGCTGTGGTGTAGAAATTTCGTACATATGTTTGTGCAAATTGACATGCAGTTAAAGCAGAGCCTTATACGCCCACGTCTTCCGATAGGCATTCCCCATGACCTCGTGTGAGCGGTACTCACGCAGCATATCGAGGTCAACCTCGGCGGTGAACACACCCTCGGAGCCGCCAGTCTCGAGTATGCACATATCCCGCACGCCGGGCTCGTCACGCAGCCACGCCACCCCGTCAAAGACCGTCGAGTGACCGTTGCAGTCGGGAACGCCCTCGGGATAATTGCAGGTCGCAACGGCGAGCATATTCTCGTAAGCCCTCGCCCACAGCGCGGACAGGCGGTTTATCTCCATGGGGCAGGCGTTTGGAGCGAGAATGACCTCCGCACCTTTGAGCATAAGCACCCTTGCGCTCTCGGGGAATTCGCGGTCAAAGCAGATCATTGCGCCGACCTTGACAATATCAGCAGCAGTGTCGAGGTCGCAGACATAGAAGCCGTCACCCGGGGACAGCGCAGCTTCCGCACTGAAATCACAGGTGTGAACTTTGGAGTATTTCAGTGCCTGTCTGCCGTGGCGGTCGAACAGCACCAGAGTGTTCCTCGGCTTCGGGTCATGAGTTTCAAGGAAGGTTATGCCGATGGCCATATCAAGCTCGGCCGCCAACCTGCCGAAGGTCTGCACGAACTCGTCCTCGGCAGGGATAGCCTCAGCCGTCCACACCTCGGCGAGACGTTCGTAAATATCGTAGCCGATGCTGTACATCTCGGGGAACAGGGCGATGTCTGCGCCCAGCGATTTAGCCTGTCTACAGGCGGTAATGCCTTTTTCAAGATTGCCGGCGAGGGTGCCGGTTGGTTTTATCTGTAACAGTGCGATTTTTAGTTTGTTCATGGCGGTCTCCTTTTCGTTGGTAATGTTTTTATTATATCACACGAGGGGCTAAAATTCAACAGCCGTGAGTTTGTAATAGCGGAGCTCAGACCTGCCCGAAAATGTCAGGTGAGAATTGAATTATGATTTTGAGGTTTGATTTTCGGGGCTCTGTACCAGCAAGTATAGAAAGAGGTGTATACTTTCCCACATATTTCCAAATCGTCGAGTTGACCCGCCGATTTGGTCGTTAAGGGAACCCGATGCCCTTAACCGCTGCCCTATGCAATTAAAACTCAATTCTATGTATCAAAATCCGAACATAAAGCAGAAATTCAACCCGATTGTTCCAAGTGTCCCATTTCGTTTGACTAATCCCCTACAATATGCTATAATTAAATAAATCCAACCAAAACCGGGTGCATAAAATGTCAAACCAAAATTCAGACAAACGAATATACACTCTCAGCGAGGAAGCCCCCGCAAAGGCGGTAGTCAAAATAGGCGTGCCGCTGATCGCGGGAATGTTCATCATGGTGCTCTACAACCTTGTGGACACCTACTTTATCGGGCTGACGAAGGACGACTACCAGCTGGCAGCGGTCAACCTTGCCTACCCTGTAATGATGGTGATGATCGCCATTTCAAATATGGTCGGGACGGGCGCTTCGTCGCTGATTGCGCGCTGTCTCGGCGCAAATGACAGCGAAAAAGCCCGCCACACGCTGACCGCAGGCTTTGTGCTGACCGTTTTAAACAGCCTTACCGTTACGGCAGCGGGTCTGCTGTTTCTGTCGGCTATCGTCAAGGGATTGGGCGCTAAGGACAACACGTTTGCCTACACCGAGCAGTATGTGCAAATTCTGCTGTTCGGGAGCATTTTCACAATGGGCAACTACTCCTTCGGGCAGTTTCTGCGCAGCGAGGGCTCTGTGACTTATTCCATTGTGGGAATGATCGTCGGCACTATCGTCAACATCGTTCTTGATCCGCTGTTCATTTTCACCTTCGGCTTGCAGATAAGGGGTGCGGCTATCGCCACGATAATCGGCAACGGCGCAGGCATGGCGGCATCGCTGTTCTTCTACATCAGGGGCAAGACCCTGCTCACGCCCTCGGCTAAGTACATTATCCCGAAAGGGAAGATCCTCGGTGATATATACTGGGTGAGCATTCCTGCCTCGCTGGAGACACTGCTCTCCTCGGCGGCGTTTATCGTCAACAACAACCTTGCGGTGGCTTACGGCGAGCTGACGGTGGCGGATATGGGCATCGCGCAGAAGCTGCTGAGCCTTGGCAACTACATCTATTAGGGCTTCGCCGCGGGAACGCAGCCGCTCATGGGCTACAATTACGGCGCGAAAAATCACCCGAGAATGAAGGCTATACTCAAAGCAGGCGTTATGATTGTGACTTGTACCGAGCTGGTTTTAATGGTGCTCTACGGTGCGCTGGCACCGCTCCTTATCGGCATTTTTTCAGAGTCTGCAAAGGTCATCAAAATCGGCGCACGGGTGCTCCGCAACATCATGTTTATCCTGCCGTTTGTGGGCACGGTGTCCATGTGCCGAATGTCGTTTCAGGCAATGGGCAAGCCTATCTACGCCTTTTGCATAACGCTGGTGCGGCAGCTGATACTCTACATTCCGCTGCTGCTTGTGCTCAACTCTCTCTTCGGCTTCGGCGGAATGATAAAGGCTCAGCCGATCACTGAGGCTGTGATGATGACGGTGTCGCTGGCGCTGTTGTATATTATCACGGTGAAAGAGTGGGAGGAAAATGGCGTATAAATCAGCTTCTTGATTTTGTATTGCAAATTAAGATCGATCGGAACTAAAAATGTAACAGTTCGGGGGAAACATATGGGAAAACAAATCAACTATTATATGGGATATAAAGATTTTTTATCAGTTGCACAGACTGCACTTGATAATGGTGCTGTCATCTACAGACATGAGCGCAGAAATGGTAAAATGCAGATGATAGGCGGAGCTTCTTTAGAGATCATCAAAGAAGATACTATTTTTTATTATTTCCATTTCCCGACAGATGGAGAAATAATAATAGAAGATCATTTTGGAAGTCAATATCCCTCTCATTCGTCAGAATTGCATATGATCGAAGCGGGTTTTACTTTTACTGATCACGAAAATCGGATACTCAGAAGTAATCGGCTCTATTTAATCACAGGAAGATATGAGAATGGGACATGGATTCCTCGTTCTGAAAATATCGGAAAAACTTATAGTAAGTTAATGCGAATAGTAAAAAGAATTGCTCCCTATACTGAGATAGAGCATTTTGTTGTTAATGAAATGTATAAATGGCAAAAGTTTATATCTAAGGAATATATTACTCCCGAATTCGTTGATTTAGTGAAAAATAATGATTATACTTTAGGATAAAATACGTATCTATCATAAAAACATTTTGAAGAAAGAGAGTTAAAAACCCCAAGCGAGGTCATAGCATATGAAAAAAGTTATTCTGAAAAGCGGTATCTCCCTCCCCGCCATAGGTCAGGGTACATGGAAGATAGGCGACCGCCCCGACAAGCGGGTGCAGGAGATTGCCGCCCTGCGCACAGGCATCGAGCATGGCATGACCCTTATCGACACCGCCGAGATGTACGGCAGCGGCAGGAGCGAATCGCTGATGGGCGAAGCGATAGCGCCTTTTGAGCGTGAGGGGCTGTTTATCGTCTCCAAAGTCCTGCCCGAAAACGCAGGGCGAAAAAGTATGCGCCGCTCCTGCGAGGAGAGCTTGAAACGGTTGAAAACCGACTATCTCGACCTCTATCTCTACCACTGGCGTGGGAGTATACCACTCGCAGAGACGGTGGAGTGCCTGCAAAAGCTAAAGGACAGCGGACTTATCCGTGAGTGGGGCGTGTCGAATTTCGATACGGCTGATATGCGTGAGCTTGAAGCACTTGCCTACAGCGGGAACTGCACCGCTGTTCAGGACTTATATCATATAGGTTCGAGGGGAACGGAGTTCAGCTTAAAGCCCTATCTCCGCGATAAAGGCATTGCTTTTATGGCGTACTGCCCCCTTGCCGTGAACGGAAAGCTGCGGCAGGGCATTACCGAAAACGCCGTACTAAAAGAGATAGCCGCCGCCCACAGCGCTACCGTTCAGCAGATAATGCTTGCGTGGTCGATACGTGACGGGAATACTATTGCGATACCGAAGAGCGCGTCGGAGAAGCATACTATAGAAAATGCTCGGGCGGCGGAGATCGAGCTTACTGAGGTTGAACTGAGGGTGCTGGATAAGGAGTTTCCTGCGCCGGACAGAGAAGTGCCGCTTGATGTGGAGTGAACTGTTTGATCTGACATAACGTTTGAAATGATAAAGCCCCACCGAGGTGAAATTGCCTTGGTGGGGCTGTTTTATCACAATTTTGCTATATCAAGCTCCTGCATCATGGCGGGTCTTTTCGCATAGACCTCCCGCCATTCTTTAACAACCTCTGCCACGACTTCTTTTCCGCCCTTCCATTTTGACATCTTTTTCAGTCTCGCTGCCCACTCTGCATAGGTTTTTCTGTCTGCTGTATTTCTTGCGGCGCTTCTGAGCCATGCGGCATATTTTTCTAAAATAAAAGCGGGATAATGCTCCGATAAAATGCTTTCATAATTCCGTAAAGTGTAAATATTGCAGTGCGCTTTGATGTAGTCACGCAGGCGGTCGAACAGCTTTTCTTCCTTGTAGAATTCGGGCAGATCGTGAGGGTCTGCCTCCGCAAACAGCTTTTCGCGGGTCTCCGCCCAGTCATCGGGGTGAAGGCTCCGAAGCTCCCTAAGCTCTTCGATACCGCTGAACCTCACCGCAAGCTCCCACAATTCATCGTGGTACCCCTTGTCATCGCCGATCAGCTTGTACAGCACTTTCAGCTTTAAATGACAGTCACGCACGAGCCCTCTTTTATCACGGTCAAGCTCCAACGAGTCCTTCAATATCCCGATCGCCCTGTCGTAGTTTTTCTGCTCGATAAGGCTGTCTGTCATGCGCTCACGGATATCCGAAAACTCATAATACTTTTTGCAGAACTCTGAAATTTCATCCTCGGAAAATTCAAGCTGCTCCATCATATCGAGCCTTTTCATCAGCCAGCTGCTGATATAGTATTCGCTCCTGTCTTTGGCTGAAAGGAGCTGCGTCAGCCTGTCATCAATGAATTCCAGCTTTCGGCTGAGATGCTCCGGCTCGTCAAAATCATCGAAGACCGCCGCCTCGATAAACTCCTCCATATAGTCGATGACCGAGCCGTCAAGGTGCGACAGGAACAATTCAAGCATCTGCTGTTTTTGGGCGCTGTCAGACTTATTTATCATAGTTTCCCATTCAGCCAGCACATCATTTCCGAAGCCGCCCAAATGACCGTCAGAATCGTCCATATCGGCATTTGAGACCTCCCTGAAAAGGTACAAACTCAGCTTGAAAGCATCAATAAGATGAGTGTCCGCCAGCGGCACTATCTCATCATACAGCACCTTTTCCATCTCACGAATAAACCTGCCGGCATCGCGGTATTCTATAAAACCGTCCCGACCCCCATGTTCCCGAATAATGCGGTCAATATGATTTTGGTAAAGCTTCGCGTCTATGCTGTCGCCGGGGCTTGTCATAAGCGTGCGGAATTTCAGCAGAAGTGCCTTGTCCTCCTTCAGCACGCCCAGCAGAAAATCCCTTACAGTCTGCTCGTCGGCACCAGCTACCAGCTCTTCGAGAGAGGGCTGCTTTTTATCTGGTTTTTTTGGAGCCTTTGCGGCGGCATTATAAGCATAAAGCACAGCCGCCATATGCTTGCAGTCCCAGCCGTCCTCCGCATAAGGGCAGGTGCATTCCATATCAGCGACCTCCCCTGCCGCAAGTGTGATGTGCACCTCGTAATCCTCAGTACCCTCAACAACAGTGTTGATCTCGCTATCGGTGATCTCAAGCTCGCTGACATAGCCGCTCTTGAAATAATCTCTGCCACGGTCGAGTATTTTCTTTTCAAATAATTCTTTCCAGTCCATTGCGGTCAATCCTTCTATTAAAATGGGTATAGGATAATAATGCCATATTTTTTATACTTTGTCAAGTGATATCGGGGCGCTTTTTTGTACAGAAAAAATGTGCTACTTTCATCATTGAGACAATAACATAAGCAAATGCTGTTCAACTTTTTCATTTACCCCTTGCCTTTCACGGATTTTTAGGGCAATACCGCACAATGCACACTAAAAACGAGATATATCCCTAAAGAGATATATCCCACCTGTTTCAGTTCCGCAGGGCACACTTTATCAAGCCAGCAAGTTTTTCTTGTCAGCCAGATAAAGATTCGCCAGTGCGAATGTGATATTGAATTTGGCCTGCTGTTTTCGCAAGCCGCGATAGCGCGTTCGCCGCAATCGGAACAGCCGCTTCACGACTCTGAATACGTGCTCGACCTTCGAGCGAACAGTTGATTTTGCGAACTCTTCGATCTCAAATACCAGCCGGTCATTAGGCTCCAGCTTTTTCTTCGCTCCTCTGCGACGGTTAATGTGATATTCTCTGCCCTCTTTTTTCTTCTCTTCTGAAATATGTTCTTCTGCATTCAGATAACCCGAATCCCCGTAAAGCTCATCTTCATCGCCATCGATCACGTCATCGACAGCTTCAGTATCGTGTACATTTGCTCCTATCGCCTTGACGTGGTGAACAAGACCGGTGTCCTTATCAACACCGATATGCGCCTTGTAGCCGAAATGCCACTGGTTGCCTTTCTTGACAGAATGCGCTTCGGGGTCACGCTTCTTATCAGCATTTTTCGTAGAGGAGGGCGCAGTGATGAGGGTCGAATCGACTATAGTGCCCTTTTTGAGTATGAGGTTATGTTTGTTTAAAATCGACAGCACCTGAGCAAATATCTGCTCATCGATGCCGTTCTTGATCAGCAGATTTCTGAATCGGCCGATAGTATCGCCGTTGGGAACATAATCGGGAGATGATACGCCGCAGAAATCAGAGAAAGCGCGGCTGTCAAGTATCTCGTACATAACAGCCATATCTGCGAGGTCATAGAAAGACTGGAGAATATGGATCCTGAGCATCAGCTCGATTGGATACGGTTCCTGTCCGACTTTCCCTTCATAATAAATCGGAGATATTATAGAAACCCAGTCTTGCCAAGGTATAAGAGAATCCATTTTCTCAAGGAACTGTTTTTTGTTGGTCTTTGCACTCTGGAACGAATCTCCGAAGATCGTGGTTTGAAGTTTACTTTTCATAGTTCTATTATATCATATTTTTGACTTTGGCGCAAGTTGTGCGGTGTTGCCTTAGTGTATAATAGAAATGAAGAATCATATAGTGACCTTTCATCACGGAGGTGATCTTGATGGGAACATATCTAAATCCGGGAAACAACAGCTTCAAAAGAATAATCAGATCCGACTATGTTGACAAGACCGGTCTTATCTCGCTCATCAACGAGCGTGTCGATACGGAAGACAGCCTTATTTGCGTCAGCCGTCCACGCCGTTTTGGAAAATCTTATGCGGCACGAATGCTGTGCGCTTATTATGACTGCACCTGCGATTCCCATGAGTTGTTTGATAAATACACCATCGCAAAATCCGAAAGCTATGAGGAGCATATCAACAAATATAATGTTATATACCTCGACGTGGCTTAATTCCTGTCTGAACTGAAACGCCAGAATCACAGCATAAAAGTTGTCGCTAACGATATTGCCCAGACGATACGTTATGAAATTGTCACCGACAGACCCGAGCTTGTGAATATCACAAGGGTGTCGGAGTGCCTTAGAAAATATGTTGAACTGACTGGAAAGAAATTTATCTTTATAATAGATGAATGGGACGTTGTGATACGTGAAGCGAAGAATGACAACACCACGCAGACAGCATACCTTAATTTACTGCGGGAATGGTTCAAAAACGGCAATTTCACCGTTGATGTTGTGACAGCTGCCTACATGACCGGAATACTGCCGATCAAAAAAGACGACTCGCAGTCTGCGATATCCGACTTTAAGGAATATCCGATATTGAACCCCCGTATGTTTGCAGAATACACAGGCTTTACCGATGCCGAGGTCCGTTCCCTTTGTGAGCAAAAAGGCATGGACTACAGCGAGGCTAAAAGATGGTATGACGGCTATTCCTTCAATAACGGACAGTCCATCTACAATCCGTTTTCGGTCATGATGTCTATTAAAAATGGAGAATTTGGCTCCTACTGGAAGCAGACCTCTGCCGCCGAAAATCTTATCACTTATATCAACTTTGAGCTTAACAATACTAACAGTGATCTGCAGACGAAAATCTTAAAGCTGATAGCTGGCGAGCATTTGGAGGTCGATGTCAGCGAGTTTAAAAATGATTTTTACTCATTTGATTCAGATGATGAGGTATTGACCTTGCTGATACATCTTGGATATCTTGCCTATGATAATACAACAAAACGTGCTCGCATTCCTAAAGAAGAGGTAAGGTTAGAATTCAACAAGCTGCTAAAAAACAAAAAGCACACTAAATTCACCGATCTGATAATCAATTCCGAGAAGCTTCTCGCCGACACCCTTGCCGGAGACGGTGAAGCTGTTGCAGAAGCCATAAGAAAGATAAGAGAGACAAACTACGCTCCGACTCATTATAACAATGAGCAATCGCTGAGATATACTATCAAGTTTGCGTATATCGTATGCATCGACAGCTATATGAAGGTAGAGGAGCTTCCCAGCGGCAAGGGCTATGCAGATGTGGTGTATATCCCGAAAAGCAGCACGGCACTTCCTGCATTGGTGATCGAGCTGAAATGGGAGGAGACTGCTGAGGCTGTGATAGATCAGATAAAGTCCAAGCGTTACCACTCGGTGCTTGAGGACTACTTTGGCGAGATCGTTCTGGTTGGTATCAATTACAACAGCAAGACCAACGAGCATTCCTGCACTATTGAGAAGATCACAAAATAATGGCATAGAAAAGGAGGGCGATCACGGTGTGGGATCGCCCTTAATCATTATTCGTTTTTTATTTTGTGGTCGTATTTGAAATGGTAGTCGTTGTTTGCGAGTTTTAGGTAGATATTTCTCATTAAAATGCTCCTTTCATCTGTTTCAACATTCCGCTAAGCATCTTTCCAAACTTGTCGGAATTTCCGACAGGTTCGTGCTCCTCAGCTTCAATATTAAAAACAAATATTCCAAGACAGGCATATCCGTCTCCTATTAGAGTGAGGAAATATCCTCTTCCATTTCGCTAATTAACAGTTCCTGATACCCCGCTTTTCCTTCGTTTCTTATTATCTCGCCCAGTATTCTCAGTTGTTCATCATTCAGCTTATCGAGCTTTTTCATGCGGCTTTCGGAAATCGGTTCTGTCTTATCTATTATCAGATAATCATCAATTCTCATTCTCCAGATATGTATATATCCTTTATACCTTGATATTAGCTTGTCCGCTATCTGCAGGCCTTCCGGGTCGAAATCACCTGCGTAGTAAATGCTGCATCCACTTTTTACGAGCATATCAAGCAGCTTTATCATACACATTTTTAACTGTCCCGATGTACATATCATAGCATAACCTTTTTGCTTTACAACAGGCACGAGCGCCATGAACACAGCGGGGTTTTCAACCGCAAACACCGTTTTCTTATCGCAATCTGCACTGTTTATATTTGTGAGATTAGCCGACGAAAGCATTGCTATTTCACCGTTATCTGCAAAGGCCTTGAACGCATGATGTTCCACTCCGTTGTCATTATAAAGCCTTACACCTAACATCGCACAGGCACTCGTGATACTGTCGGGCTCTATGCCGAAATAGTAATATATCTCCTTTATCTCTTCGGAGCTGTTCCCGGTCTTTTCTGATAAAAATCCAAATGCACTGATAAGCAGCTTTCCCGCTGTTTCCTTTTGATCGAAATAATGAGAATTGCCCGTGATCTCGGCACTAAGCACAGGCAGACCGATAGGCTCAAAGTCACTTGTATATCTTGAATCGATCGCATTACACACGCTGCAGATCAGCTTCTCTGCCTCATCGGGCGCATCACTATACTGTGCCATTACAGTTTTATAACCATATGATCTTGATGAAAACATCTCACCAAGCCATTTGCTGCAAGGCTTTCTATTGTATAATGTCAAAACGCCGTTTTCAAAAACTTTTTTCTGCTCAGATTTTTCAGCTGCATGCTCTGCATTGGTCTGCATTGTTATGCCATAGTAGCTTTCAAGAACATCTTTTAGTGATACATTGCCGAAATTGCTCAGACCTTTTTCAAATGCTTTTACTGAAAAAGACAATTCAGGCGGTTCATAGCCTACCTTCGGACAGATTATCTCAGCAGCCGCATCACATTCTTCACGGGTCGCATTATTTATTGATACTTTTCCGCGGCTTTCACCATATGAAGAGAACTTGCTCTTTAGCTGTTCCATTATCCTGATATAGCGCTTGTCACGTTTTAGTATTTCTGCAATGCTTTTAGCATCATGCATGGTATCACCTTATTCTACTAATTCTTTGACCTTTCCGTCCCATTCGTATCTGATGACTGTTATAAAGTCGGAGTCCTTTTCGTGTCTGAGTTCGGCAATGTTCAATTTGGGCACCGTCTTAAAGCAGCCCCACAGCGACTGGGAATTGATGATATATCCAAAGCCAAGCTTTTCGAGCAGGTCAAACATCTCGCTGATATTGCTGTCATCAACTCCGGCAAAAGCTTCGTCAAGCGCCAATATCATCGGTGCTCCCTCACCGGTCTTTTGGTACTGTGCGGCGACTGCTGCAAAAAGCGGTATGTATACAGACATTGCCCGCTCGCCTCCGCTAAAGCTGCTGAATCTGCTGTTGGTTAGCTCTCTGAAGCTGTCACTGCCCGACTCCTTGAAATTCAGCTTGAACTCAAACCAGTTCCTGTAGTCAAGTACCCTTCGGATAAGTTCGGAAAAGCTTATATCCTCGCCCTTCTCTTCAAGGACTCTTTTCTCATGCTCTATCTTGCTTCTGAAATGATCTGTCAGCTTTTCTATATCGTCAGACCTTATCATATCTCTATTCATTCGCAGCAGCTTATTGAGCTGTTCATAAGGCAGTTCATTTTCTCCGAGGTCCTTCTTAGCAGTCCAGCTGAGCGAAAACGACTGCCCCTGCGAGGTTTCTATGCCCTTCATCAGAGAAGACATTGTTTCTATCCAACGCCTGCTGTCATCAACTTTTACTATCAGCTTTCTGCTAAGGATACCAAGCAGGATATCCTTAAACATCTTTTGCTCCTCTTCTTTCATAAGGAGCTCATCTTCTTCGATAACTGTTTTGATACGTTCTGTAAACTCGGCCGGCGTTATCCTGCTGCCGTTCTGCCAGAGGAGAGTTATTTTTTTCCTTGCTCGGATAGTGTCACTGTCTTCGTTCTCAAACATAGTTTCAGACATAAGCCTGTAATCTGCTGTTGAATCGGTATTGTGTCCCTGAAAAGCCTTTTCAAGCCTATCCTGAATGACAGATATCTCCCTCTTGTCATCACCTGCGATGATCTCGGTTTTTGACATTTCTGCGCACTGCTTTAGCGTTTTTTCGTCTGCCTTGATAACAAACCCAAGGTCAAGCTCTTCCTTGAATATGGCTGCCAGTTTGTTTTCTTGCTCTATCAGATCAGTAAGTTCTTTGGTTATATCCTCAAGATAGGCACTTGCATACTGCTTTTCCAACTCAGCTTTTGAAATAGTTTTTTTATGATCATTGATCTTTCCGCTAGAGCTTTCGATCAATTCGATCAGTTCATCAGCTCTTCTGGCAATATCAATATTTTCCGGGCTTTCCAGAAATTCCGTACAAAGCCGTATTATCTCTTCATATTCATGAACAGCTCTTTCAAGCTTCTTTATATCAGCATCTATCTCGTCGATATCGCTATCCAGATCATCAATAGAATCATCTATCTGACTGAGCAGCTGATTTTCAAAATTGAGGCTTTTATTCAGATCAATAATACTGCATACAACTGCCTCAAAATTGCTGAGATCTGATAAAGCGTCCGCAAACACCTGACGCTTTTTATCATACTGAGGATACCTGCTGCATATCTCATCGACCTTTTGAGATGCATTGAGCCACAGCTGTTTTGCCAAAGACAGTTTTTCTTCTGCTCTTTTATAAATACTGTCAGCATTTTTCAGTTCCAGCCTTGCTGTGTTAAGAAGGTCCAACGATGCATTTATGTTTTCCGTTGAAGGCCGTGCAGCATATTCTTTATTTAACTCGCTTATCCTGCTGTCTATCTCAGACTTTTTCCTCAAAGCATCATCATAGGCTTCTTTTGCGGCTTCCTGTTGCTCTCTGAGCATTGCTATCTGTCTTTCACGGTAAAGTCTCCTGTTTTCAGCACCTATATAGCTTACCTGCCGACCGTTTGCATAACCTGCCGTTATGCCATATTCATAGTACCCGTCAGACTCAATCTTAACTATACCGTGAAATTTTGACAGTATAGCTCTGACCTCGTCTTTAAACTCGCAGTCTTCCGATATCTCAAAGTATGGTGAATCAATATCACCTGCCTTATTATCGAGAACGAACCAGCTGTCATCATAGTCCTTTATGATCTCCTTGGCAGCAGAGATATCCTTTTGCTTGATAATAAGGGCATCAAGCAGTCCTGTATCTGTTAATGCAGCCTCAAGTTTTATCCGCATTTCTTCCGAAACAGCTGGTGCAAAATCTATACATTCATACAGTGCCTTGAATGCTATACCGCTTTCGGATAACGCCTTTCTTGCAGCTTCTTTAAATTCATTCCTAGGAGGAGCCGGCTCATCTGCTGATAATAACTCCTCCAGCTGCTTCGCCGTATCATCTAACGCCGCTTTTCGTTCATTGCATTCCGCCTTAGCTTTATTTAACAATTTGCTCAGATCATTTTTCAAATATCCATAATGTGCAAACATAGCTTCATGATAGCTGCTGCCGCCTTGAGCCTCATATTTTGAAATAATGTCAGTGAGCTTATCCCTGAAAGCTTCGTTGATGGTAAACTCCGCATTTTCCTTTGCCGCTCTGTATATCGCTTCTATGATGATATCCTTTTGCTCATTCAGCTGTTCCTCGGCGGCGCCTGCTTCTGCTTTCTTGTCTGCACGGACTTTAGCAGCTTCGGAAAGCTCTTTTTCAGATTCATCATATTTTTCTCTGGCCTTGCTCTGTTCGTCAAACTTATCCATTACCGCCCTAAGCTCATTTAAAAAACGCTGACACTCTTTTCGGTAGCTGTCAGCTTCCAATGCTTTTCCGTCTTTTAGTTCTCTGTAAAAATAGTCATAAAAAGGATAGCCCGAATCGCTGTATTCAGCTGCTTCTTTCAAGCCTTTGTCTATATCATATTTGATACCATCTATTTTTGAAATACGCTCTTTTTTGTCAATGTATTTTTTATTCTGCTGTCCTTTTTTACTGTTTAAGCTGACCTCTTTTTTCTCTTTTGCCGAGATATTTTCATTAAGCTTTTCTATACTGTCGTTACGCCTTTTGACTTGCTCCTCAATACCGCTCATATCAAGAGAATCCTTTTCTCTTTGCAGATCTGCGAGCTTTATTTCCTCTGCTTCCAGTAATTTTGCAGTTTCTTTTATAGTCTTTTCCGATTGCCCTATATCGCTCTTTTTGCTGTCATGATCTTTTTGCTTATCACTCACTTCCGAGGCTTTAGCAAGGTATCTTTTCGCCTTTATCCAAAGCAGATATCTGTTATATCTGTCATACTCATCAGCGATATACCTTACTTCACGCATAGCCTTATTGGCTTTTTCTATCGTCTCCTGTATATTCTCGATCTTTGACATTGCATCTGTCATAGGACGCAGGTCTTCATCGGTAAGGGTCTGAAGCGAATCATTTAAAATATTATAGAGCTGCTCGGGCTTAAGGTTTTCTTTTGATGACAGCTTTGAAGATCTTGTTTGTATCAGAACATTAGTCAGCCTGTCAAAGTCACCGATATTGTTTTTTGTTATGCCGAATATCTCATAAGCTACCATTTCCTTATATTCGGCATGCTTGCCTGCAACGACCTTCTCAATAAAAATATTATCGTCGCCAAGGAGTTTTTTTAGGGTTTTGGGATCGTGAGGTATCAGCTGACTGCCGGCATCTATGTATAACTCAAAGCCGTCGCCTATCCTTGTTCCGTCTTTAAGACAAAATCCCCAAGCTCTGAAATCTCCGCCCTTTTTGGCACGCATACCTATCCCGATAGTCTTGTACTGCCCGCTCTGGGGCTTTGTAAACTCCAGCCAGATATAGCCGGTGTTTTCCTTTTTGTCACTGTCTGCACCGCCTATCAGGTAATAATCCATTTTGCGTTCCTTGCCTCCAAACGGGTCAAGTCTTGAAGGCAGTCTGTCTCCGTCAAGGATATATGGGATAAAGCTCTGGGTAGTTATTGATTTCCCCGAACCGTTGGCACCTCTTAGCAAAAGTCGACCGCCGTCAATAGAGAACTCCTCCACATCATATACCCAGAAATTCACAAAGCCGAGCCTGTTCATCTGCCACCTTTCCATTTTTATCCCTCCTTATAGTCTTTAGGATAACGTCCTGCTGTCTTGTACACTCCGTCACGCAGATAATAGCCGTCTTCGCAGGGCTCGATCAGCTGCCAGTCTGCCATGTATTTTTTCACAAGAGAGGTAAATCTTTCATCAGTCATCTCTCTGAGCTCCTTGCTCAGTCCTTTGAAAAAATACTCCTTACATTCTAAAATAAAAATATCTAGCTCGGCAGCGCTCATTATCATTTTTGAGTAACCGCCAAAGGAGTATTTCTCTCTCACTTTGCTGCACATCAGCGCTATAAACCCTGAAATAGACTTGTCCGACGGGTGAACACTGCCAAACACCTCATCTTCGCTTACCATTAAAAATGCTGCACCGTTATGTATATCAAGCCTTCCTCCCACATACTTATCAAGGTATCTGTACACCGACTGCCTTTGATTTTTCATGTATATACTATCCATATCATCATTACTGTCCCAGTACATCGCAGGCTGCAAAAGCAATCTTCTGTATACCCTGTGCGTCCTTGCCATACCTGTTTCATCATCGGTATAAAGAGTGTCCCTGCTCTCAAAATCATGATAGTCTGTGTAGTCACTTATAACGCTGTCGTGGTTTACCGATAAGTATTTGGAGAGCCCCGTATTCTCATAAAGTATCTCTTTGCTCTGATCCCTCTCCACTGCTTCGATAGAGCCGTCTGATATTCTGAGCATATTCATCTCCTCGGCAAATTTAAGCACCTTGACCAAAGACTTTCTGTCGGCAAATCTGGTAAGATCAATGTCTGCATAGCCGTCAATAATCTTTTCCATGCTCTCAATAAGCTCGGAAAGCAGGAAATGAGTACCGTCCATTTTGTCATCAAGATATATCAGCAAGGCGCAAAGCAGCATATATTCATTTATGCTGTCAAATCTCTGTATCCCCATGAACGGGTGCGCTTCGGCAGGCAGCTTTTCGAGCTTAATCAGCTTGTTATTCACAAAGAGCTTCCAGCCCACAAATTCGGTCAGAAATTTCTTCATATTGCTGTCAATGCTTCTTTTTATCTTATAGTAATCGGAACTATCATTATCACGCACTATCCAGAAGCTGTCAAGCAGCTCTGTAAATTCTTCCATACTAATTCTCCTCAAACTCAAACGTATAGTCCGGCATTTTCAGCATTCCGTCGGAAAATTCAATAATGATCTTCAGCTCGCCGCCTGTCATCTTAAAGCTGCGACCAAAATCTGTGATGCCTGTGCGGTGCTTATTCTGGTTAGCAAAAGATACCCAGTTAAGTATTATCGGTCTGATCTCCTCGGGGATCGTTTGCCCCACAAATTCGCTCAGTATCAATTTATTTTCCTTGATATAGCTGCTAAGAAGCTCCTGCTCTTTTTTTATTTTCTCGATATATTCCTGCCTCTTGACTGCCTTTTCAAGATCTCTGTTTGCAAAGCCGGACGATCTTACTCTCGGGGTATATGTTCTTGTGCGGGGAGTCACCTCAAACATCTGAGGCCTAAGCTCGCTCGCATTTTCAAAAATACTGTCCGTTTCTCTCGGAGCGTTGAATTTATAATGACTCACACCCATTGCTCCGAAAACATGAGCCGACAGGCAATGCGCCTCTTCGATATCCCTGCATTTTCCGAACATCTCAAGGTACTTGTAGTAATCCAGTCTTTTGCTGACTGCACTATTCTGAAGCTGCATCAATATCATCGCATTATTTATCATTCTGCGAATTATCTCATTGGTGTACTCTGCCAGCATTTCGCTGTTTGAAATCCGGTCATCTGTATTTACAAACCAGCCGTACAGTCCGCTCCATTGATTATGTATCCTCTCGGCAATATCCTCTTTGCTGACAGCACCATTCAGACTTGGCAGCTCGCTTTCATACTCTATAATTTCGGGTATCACTTTATTAAGGAACGTTTCCCGCAGTGCTTTCAGCATCTCTTCGATCTGAGAGGAAAACTTAGGCAGATACATAATAAATTCCCTGAGGTAGCTTATGAATTTATCCTTGTATATCAGAAAGTCCATTGATTTGAGCCGCTTCTCACCCTCTACCGAATAAAAAGCGTGAAGATAATCCGAAAAATTGCTGCTAAGCCTTTGAAAATCATTTTGCAGATTGTTCCATTCATCGTGCATATCTTTCGGTTCCATTGCGTCAATATAATCTCTGAAATATACAAGAGAATCATTTATCCTGTCAAACAATGCACTTGATAATGAACTGACCTGACTGTGCTTGCCTTCAAGCTCAATTACCATTCTCTCAATGATTATTGATTCCTCGGTGGGTGAATAGCGGTATATCTTGTTTTTATATTCCTCGATCGTGCTGACCTCTCTCGGGTCCTGCATCGGAACAACATTTCCCCACTGGGTCAGCTGAGAAAGAGCCTGTTTAACATCTTCTATACTAAGGCTGTTAAACCCGTCATTTTCCTTTAAATGCTTTAAAATGCTTCCTGCACTCAGCTGTGAATTATACGCTTCCTTCTCCTTATACAGCACCCGCATAATAGATCGGTAAAGCTGACATTTATCGGCAGTTAAATAAGCAGCCGGCCTTACAGAATTCATCTTGTCAACATCGATCTTCAAAGATATCACCTTCTTTTCAGCTTTGTTTACATTATATCACACTTCATTGTTTTATCAATGTATTTTTTTGGACAGCTGCGGTAACGGTTCAATATTGTGACATAGTATTTTAAACTACACTTTCATCAAGCAGAAACTCCGTAAGCCCCACATTCAGTACCCCATTGTCATCATACCACCGCTTGCGTATATCCCTGCGAACTATGACCTTCGGGAAGGAATCCCCGATGAGGGCAAATGGCCGCAACTCCTGCTGGGTCTTATCTTCATCGGGCAGGGCAAATGCCGACTGGATATAGACCTTCTTCCCGCCCTTTGATGCGATAAAATCTATCTCCCGGGCAACCTTGGAGTAGCTGCCGCTTGCAGTCTTTTCGTTGGAATAAACCACGCCAACATCTACCGAGAATCCCCTGATAATGAGCTCATTATAGATGATATTCTCCATAATGTGGGTCATCTCCTGCTGACAGAAGCCTATGCGGGCATTACGAAGCCCGATATCCTCGCAATAATACTTGTAGGGATACTCGAAATACTTGCGACCCTTGACATCGTAGCGCTTTGCCTCGCTGAACAGGAATGCGTCCTCCAGATGTGCGATATAGGCGGAAATGGTGTTCTGCGCGATGTTCTCCCCGGTTTTAGATCGGAGAGTGTCAGCTATCTTCTTCGGATTGGTCAAAGACCCGACAGACGAACATAGCAGGTCAAGCAGCTGACCAAGAACGTCCTCCCGCTCGATCTTCTTGCGTTCGACTATGTCCTTGATATAGACCTCTGAGAACAACGAGGAAAGATAATTTGTCCTTGCGGTATCGTTGGGGCGGGACAGCACCAGCGGCATTCCGCCGTAGAAAGCATAGTCCTCGAACGCATCTTCTTTGTCACCGCCTACCGCCGAATAATACTCCGCAAAGCTGAGAGGGTGAACGTGTATTTCGTCGCTGCGCCCCCGGAACTCGGTCAGGATATCCTTGGAAAGCATTTTCGAGTTGCTTCCGGTCACATACACATCAAGGTTCGGCAGCGAACGAAGGTCATTGAGCGCATCATAAAAGGTTATTTTCTTCCCTTCGGGATTGTAGGGATTCTTCACTTCGTCAGACATCTGTATCTCATCGATGAACAGATAAAACTGCCCGTTCTGTCCCTCAACCCTGCTGCGGACATACTCCGCCAATGCCAGCGGATCACGGTACTTGATATCGTGGGTCAGGTCAAGCTCTATGGATATGATATTGTCAGCGGCAACGCCCTGATCTATCAGATAGTTCTTGAACAGTACACTCAGCAGATAGGACTTTCCACAACGACGAATCCCGGTTATCACTTTCACCTGTCCATCCCACATATAACTGATGATCTGCTGCAAATATCTGTCTCTTTTGATCTCCATTCTATCACCTCATTGAAAACTATGGCGAGTTTTGATACTACTTTTCATTATTATACCACAACAACGATGGTTTAGTCAAGTGTTATTGTCGATAAATGACGAGATAATATAAAAAGGCAACACCGCACTTTTTATACGGTATTGCCTTATACTCCAATTATCAAAACAATAAAGTCTACCACTCAAGTCCTGTAAATATGTGCTTTTTAGAATATGTTTATGAGAACAGAATGTCGTTTATCATATATCATAAACAATCGTTACTAACTTCCGCTTGTGATATTCAGATCCTTGTGTGCCATATTGCTTATTCCGGTAAGGAGCTCAATATCATAACGATCCCAGAATTCACTTTCATCAAAGTAGAATTCTGTTTTTCTTTTCTTGAATATTCTGAACGGCACATCGCCCGAGTTATCATAGATGTGGCATATGTCGCATACGGGAATAACCTCTTTAATAAGGTCAAGCGAACGGGCGTGCCTGCTGATGATCTTATCCTCCGGAACGCCATGCCCTCCCTGACCGACTCTTGAACGCACACGCATAACATTGATCTCAGGGATCGCAGTAATAATATAAATACATTTAATGAAATAACCTTGCTCTTTAGCCCTTTTCAGCAGCTTCAGATTTCTGTCAGTCGAAAGCACTGTCTCAAAACAAAAATCTTTTCCTGCGGATAAATGCTCCTCTCGCATTTGCTCGGCCTTTCGTGCCGCTTCAATGTCAGAGCAAAGATTGCTTCGCTTTATATCATCGGCATTTATATAATCCATATCGAGGTGGAAAAGCTGAGTAACTGTACTTTTACCGGAACCGTTCGGCCCAGCAAATACCATTATCTCAGGTTTCCGGTTTATCGGCCTGCTCACTGTATCTCACCCTCTGTACATTTTCCTTAACAATAGTCTCTGTCCCGTCGGGATTTAAAATATAAAGGCAGCAGCGCTTTGGGTCATACCTTACGATGTCTATACCCATAGCTTTCTGCTTCTCAATAGCGAGGCGCACCGCTGTCTGAACTCTTCCGACAACTTCTTCATCTGTCAATTCTCTCTTAACACTCATAGCAGATACCTCCTTCTCAATGGCTTTGGTTTAAAGGTATTATAACATATTAAGGGGGAAATGTCAATTGACTGAACTTTTACTAACTTGCAATACATAATGGTTGACAGCAACAATAAAAAACAGACAACTATTTCAAATTCGGCATTTAATCTACCGTTTTCTATGCAAAATATGAATATTGCCACATATTCCCTATATCCAAATTAAAGATTTTATATGTCTATTTATCAGATTTTATAATTACAACAAGTAAATATCGACAAGTATTTTAACATAAAAATTCCCTCAAATCCCCACCTGCGCCGATATGTAAAAAACCTCGCAATGTCCGCATTTACGCACATTTGCGCGGGTGAAGCTCCATTGCTGTTCTGCACTCATCATATTGACCATCTGACCGCCTACGGAGCCAGCCTCACGGGAGGTGAGGTCGCCATTGTAGCCCTGCTTAAGGTTTACGCCGACCTCGCTGGCTGCTTCCATTTTGAATCTGTTGAGGGTCTCTCTGCCCTGCTGTGTTGTGATGCCTTTCATTTCTGACACTCCTTTTGATTTTTTTCGGGTTTGCTTTAGTAGTTTGTGCCGTGTCAGTATTTTTATTATAGGAAATTTTTTCATCAGCTTCAGAACAAAAACGGCAGTGACCGCCCACGCGCTGTGCTTGCCACGGAGGCCGCAGCGGCGACTGCGCAATTCCGCCTTTTGCAAGTAAGCAAAGAACGTCAGCTTTTGTTTGAAGACGGGGCTGAACTTTGCTTTGTAACCGCCAACCACCCCCAGCCCACAATTAGAAAAGCCGAGGATTCCAATTGAACCTCGGCCATGATCATCAGTGCCATCTACTGTACTTTACTACCAACCACTGCAACTATACCTTACCGGCAATTACTTCACCTCACTGTAGCACTTCCTGCAATACGTCGGAAGTGCTATGCTCCACGGCATTACCGATTTAAGCTGCTCATTAGTCGGAGTCGTTCCCCACTTGGGCAATATGGTTAAAAGATAAAGAAGGTATCCGTAAACATCAAGACTGTTTCTTTTGGCTGTCTCGATGATGCTCATAACAGCCGCACTTGCATCTGCGCCCTTTTCGGTGTCGCTAAACAGTCTTAGCAGCTGCGCTGCACGACCGAAATCTTTTCTGTTTATGACATAGGCTTGACCGTTCTCTCGGCAAGATTGTTGGTCATTTCCACATTGGGATCGTCAAGAAACAGGTATAGCTTTTCTTTCTGATTTTGGGCATAAGTGACCGCCTTGACAAGGTTAGAGCCCTTGCCAGGTCGAAGGGTATTTATGATCTCATATGCTTTGTCGAGCAGCGGCTTTACTTTTTCCTGCCGCATTTCAAGTATCTGCTATCTTGTGTATTTAGCCTCCTTTGCTGACTGCTCGAAGTCTGCCGCCTTACCGATCAAAGCAACTATCTGTGCCGAGGGACAGGTGGTATCTCCTTCGGGTATGCAGTCGAAGAAATATCTGCGGCAATGTGCCCAGCAGCCGGCACTTTCATAATCTCCGCTGCCGTAGGACTGCATTCCGTCCGGTTTGTTTCCCTTTTGTGATTACATAATAACACGCAAATACGGCCTTTTCAATAAGCAGATAAGAGACTTTTCGCTGCATAAGCGGCAGAAATGCGGCGGTGTGGTGTATAAGCAACACGGCTTATAAAAACTGTTGAGGATCTCCGGGTGATTTACTGCTCATTTTCTGTCTGAATGAAAGCTTTGAACTTATCAAAAAAATCTTTTTTTGAGTTTTACAGATTCTTGTAAAGGTACTGTAAAGAAAGGTATGTTATTATGGGATCACAGCAAAGGGAAAGACCTTTGAAACTAAAAAATCAAATTGAAAAGGAGAAATCAAAATGAAAAACACAAATGCAAACA